>NZ_VRTY01000197.1 GCF_008017455.1 Pontibacter qinzhouensis
CTGTTCAATATAGCAGCTTGATTCAATTAAGAAAAACGATGAAGTGGTCTTAAACTATCGAGGTATCATAATCTATGGTAATATAGATAATAGAATAAATTTGAATGTAGACCTACCAGAATCTTTGGGATTCCAGAAATTGCGACAATCGGTTATTAGAGTATCTAACAGTACTCTGACTAATTAGAATGGAACATAATATGGCAATCAGTTTATAGTTTCCAATGAAGAATTTTTATCGAACGATCGTCTTCACAAAAGCTCCACTTGGTGGATACTATAGATATAAGGACGTATTCCAAATTTTACCATGCGAAATAGAGAGTATGCCATCGTCTATATATCAGGAACATCATCCAAATATTTTAGAGTTTTGGACTGACGAACACGAAAAGGTCACGGTGCCTATCGAGTTTGAAGAGTTACAGGACTCAATGGATTTAACCGCAACAAGTGTAACTAAACAAGATAAACTACTTACTTTGCTAAGTACATTTACCAATAATTTATTTTTTAAATATCAACCTATGTCTGGGACATGGGGAATTCCTTTACCAGCAACTGAAGTAGGAGATGAAATTGACTCAGTATCTTCACAGTGGTGTATGAGGCTATATCATTCGCCTGGAATGTTCAAGTCATTTAAAGAAAACCAATTTACTGCGCCTACATACGAGCCTATCAAAAGGGTAGCTCATAGAGATTATTATACAAATAACCCGAACTTGGATTTTAAAGGGGATAAGCGAATTGAATTGCCTGAAACAATTGATAGTTTATTTGATAATTACTTTTCCCTTGAACCTCGAATAGCCAAAATAGCTGATATTGCAGCATCGTATGTCGTGTCTGCGGTGGAGTTAAGAAACAGTAGAAAAACACTTTCTCTATTGGCAGCATTCACAGCATTAGAAACAATGGTCAATCTCGAGTTTAAGGATCATAAGCCAGAAACGTGTTCAGAATGTAGCCAAAAGAAATTTAGCATTGCTAAAAAGTTTAGGGAGTACTTACTGAAGTATATCGGAGAATCGGATGCGAACAAAAAGAAGTTTAACTCATACTATTCTGTGCGCTCTAAAATAGTACACACAGGAGAACAGTTGAAAACTGAGCTTCTTTTTGCAGATGTTTCAAAGGAAGATCAGCATAAAGAGTTTACGACAAGTATTGAAATTCTGCAACTAAGTAAGTTGTCAATAATCAATTGGTTGTTGAAACGATAATTGTTCATTTTTACATATAGAAGCCATACCTTTTATTTGGCACCTCGCTTTCATCCAGATATTTCATAATTGCACCTACATTACGAGAGCAGTCGATAGTAATAGGTATCTTACCATCAAACTGAGTTTTGTTCCAGTTCATTTTCGTTAGTGATAGAACTTCTTCGCAAATCTGTTTCGATGATGAGTTCATCTCAGCAATACGGATTTCAATCGGCTGCGGAATATACATACCAGCATAGGTTTGGTAGTAGTCTATTGAGCTTTTAGTATAAAGTAAATGTTGTGTTTCAGAAAGTTCTAACCATGTGCCTCGTAACGGTGGATAGCTACCTGTTCGGAAGAGCCTGATGTCGCTTTCAATAACGGTCACGAAGTCGAAGGTGTAGATTTCCTTATCCTCTATGGCTCTGATGAAGCCTTCTTTTTCCTGCTCTGTATAGTTCGAGCTTTTATGAATTACCACTCGCTTAGGTAAAATGCCTTCCGCTGTCTGATAACCTTTGATAGAGTTGATTAACAGCTCATAAGCCTGCTGATCAGTGAGGTGTGGTTGTCTATCTGTCTTGTCTATTTGTACAGGACTACCACGCAGAATAACACCTTTGCCTTGTTCATCGAATACTTGCGCAAGGCTTGTTTGAAGTGTTGTCCTATCGAGAGAACGATAGAAGCTTATACCAACGAAGCAAGTGTGATTATCATTCTCTCTGATTTGGGCTTTCCATGGCACCCCACCTGCCTTGTAGTAGATAGCTGTACAGAAATTCCATGCTCTTGTTGCTAAATCTTGCAAACTACCTTTTCCGCTTGCATCCTCGATGGATAGTGAATTCTCTCTAATCAACTGGATGGGGATGCGAAACTTCATAGATTTGGCTTTCAGATAGCTCCTGAATGATTATTCCGGGCAAGCAGCGCCACCTATTCCGGAGCAAGCGGCGCCACTTAATCCGGGTCAAACAGC
>NZ_VRTY01000198.1 GCF_008017455.1 Pontibacter qinzhouensis
GTGGTTGATGGTCATGATGTTTTGCAGGGTATGCTTTAGCCATTGATAAGGGTTTACCTCCTGCTTTTTGCATATGGCAAAGAAGGAGTAGATCATGGCAGCCCGCTGTGCTGCCTGATGGCTTCCGGCAAAGAGGTAGTTTTTGCGTCCCAGGGCCACGGGCCGGATCGCATTTTCCACCAGGTTGTTGTCGATCTGCAGCTCTCCGTCATAGAGGTAGGCTGAGAGGGCATCCCAGCGGGCGATGCTGTAGCTCATGGCCTTGCCGATCTGGCTTTTAGGCAGCGTCTGCTTTACTTCCTCCACCAGCCACTTGCCCAACTCGTTGAGCAGCGGCAGTGACTTTTCCAGCCGCAGTTGTTTAATAGCTGCCGCATCCAGTTCTTCTTCCCGGGCCTTGCGCTCTACCGCATAGAGCTGCTGGATATAGAGCAGGGCAACGCCGGCACGTTTGGCGTCATTGCCCAGTGCTTTCTCGAACTCACGTCTGGCATGGGCCCAGCAGGCCAGATGCACCACCTCTTGGCGCGCTCCTATCTTCTCATACACTCCATAGCCATCGGTCTGCAGGTAACCTGTAAAGGAATCTAATACCTGCGCGCCGGCTGCACCACGGGTGGGCCGGTAGTCAAAGAGGACGGTCTTATCTAAAGGGGAATGGTAGACCCAGTAGTAGCCCTGGTGGCAGGCGCCTTTTTTGTTCGACTCGAGTACCTTTATCGGTGTCTCGTCTGCCTGCAGGTAGCCTTTGGCTTTGGTATCGAAGAGCAGCTGCTCATAAAGGGGTTCCAACCGCTCCAGGGCCTGCTTTGCCCAGCCTTCTATCGTGGAGGTGGCGATGGGGATGTTTTCGCGGGCAAAGCGCTGCTTCTGGCGGTAGAGCGGCAGGTGGTCCATGTACTTATCAACCAGAATGGAGGCCAAAAGGCCGGCTCCGGGGATGCCCTTGTCGATCACCCGCTCTGGCAGCGTACCAATGCTTACCCCTTCCTGGTGCTCATGGGCGTACTTGTAGCGGATGTAGCGGCGGATAAAGAAGCGGGCCGGATCGCAGTCAAGTTCCTCGGTTACCTCTTTGCCGATGCAGACCATCTGAGTCAGGTCACCTTCGGGATAAATCTCCACCTCTTCTACCGGAAGGTGGGCAGGCAGTGGCGTACGGCCTTTATGAGCGGATTGCCTTTTGCGTACATAGTTTATCTGCTCTTCGAGTAGCTCTTGCTGCTGCTCTACTTCCACAGCAGGAGTCTGGAAAGGAAGCGGCAACTGGGTGGCATCCGCCTCGAAGCGCTCCCGCTTCTGGCCAAAGGCGATCCGCTGGTACATCGCCACCTGTGCCTTGTAGTAGGCAAGCTCCTGCTCCAGGTGCGTGTTGCGGGCTTTCAGTTGTGTATTTTCCTGCTCCAGCACGGCCTGTCCCTTTTCAAAAGGAGTCGTGTGATGCTGTTGTTCAAGAGCCGGTTTCATGTGTTAAAGATAGCTCAAAAAGCTGGTTTTTCATAGGCTGCAGGCACTTTTGCAGCAGTTATTTTACGGCCCGTAACGCAGCTTCTGTATGCTCCTTTCCACCTGTATCCCTTCTATCATCAGCACCAGTTCCGGCCAGCGGATACGGTTACCAGCACCAGGGAGCAGTGGTGGCGTGAAGGTACCCTGCTCCAGGCGCTTATAGTAAAGCACAAAGCCGCCGTGCTCCCAGTGCAGCAGCTTTAGAAGGGTACGGGAACGGTTGAGAAACACAAACACCTCGCCCGAAGCCGGATTCTTATCCGTTTGATTCCTGATAAGGCCGCAGAGCCCGTCGAAGCTTTTGCGCATGTCCACGGCAGCGGCATAGAGGTAATAGCTGTGGGAGGAACTCAGACTTAGCATGGGCTAAAGACGCAACAATTGACTGATGAGTTGCAAATCTGCCCCATGCAGCTTTAGCTTTACCCCGTTAGGGTAAACCAACTCCACTGCAGGAGCATGCATGGGGAGTGCTCCAGTATCCACTTTTATAAATCCGGCGGTGGGCTCCCGTTCCTTTCTTACTTTCCTGACCCAGTAACCAAACCGGGAAAGGTTCAAACCGGCTGAATCACAAAAAGCTTTCTGGCTCTGACCGCTTTGCTCATAAACTGCAACTAACCGCAGCATCTCTTCTCTCTGTTCCATG
>NZ_VRTY01000199.1 GCF_008017455.1 Pontibacter qinzhouensis
TCTTTTGTTTTTGAAACAAAAGTAGAAAATGCTCATCCTGCCGGAAAGATGTACTTGGTCGGGCGGATACAAAAAGCCCAAGCGGGACAAGGTTTGAGAAAATAAAACAATCACCCAATTTTAAAAACGGGAAATTCCAAAACTTAAGCAACACGCCTACTCTTGCCGAGGGGCACAGTTGGTTTAAAGTGCTTTACGAGGCCTATATTAAAAACAAGCCAAGACATTATCCGACTGACATTATTCCGTCCGTGAAAACAGATTTATTTAATCTTCCTATTGATTCAAATGTATTAGTTTGGTTTGGACATTCTTCCTATTTTATACAAATAGACGGAAAACGAATTTTGGTTGACCCCGTTCTTAGCGGAAACGCTTCGCCAATTCCCCAAACGGTAAAATCATTCAAAGGAACTGACATTTACACAGTGGCCGACTTGCCTGACATAGATTACTTGTTTATTTCTCACGACCATTACGACCACGTTGATTACGAAACACTAATTGCTTTAAAAAATAAAACTAAAAAAGTGATTTGTGGCTTAGGCGTTGGTTCGCATTTTGAATATTGGGGATATGACAATAGTAAAATCATTGAAAAAGATTGGAACGAAAAAGTAGAATTAGATAATGGTTTTACCGCTTTTGTTGAACCGGCCCGACACTTTTCCGGTAGAGGATTTTCAGCAAAAAACACATTATGGGCTTCTTATGTATTACAAACCCCAAGTATGAAAATTTATATTGGTGGTGATAGTGGTTACGACACACATTACGCTGCCATTGGACGCAAATATGGTTCCATTGATTTAGCCATTTTGGATAACGGACAATACAATGAAGCTTGGCGATACATACATAATTTACCTGAAGACGTATTAAAAGCAGCACAAGACCTAAAAGCCAAACGGATTTTTCCTGTTCATTCTTCAAAGTTTGCATTGGGAACTCACGATTGGGACGAACCATTGGTTAAAATAACCAAACTGAACAAATTATCTTATAACTTTCCACTAGTAACACCAATGATTGGAGAAATTGTAAATCTAAAAGACACCAACCAACAATTTAAAAAATGGTGGGTAGGCCTAAATTAAACGAACCAACAACTCAAAAACAAAAGCCCGAACCGCTAACAATGTGTAAACATCATGCTTCGGCCGACGGCCTCGCACGTTGTTTACACGAGACCGTTACCTGTAAGCAAAAAATATAAAATGTTCGTTCAAGAAGTAGCAATAGACATAAAAACTGAAGCCAATAAGGATGAACTTGTTGAAGAGTTCAATTTACTTATATCTCACTTCCGCAGTAATGGACAGACCCAAGGTAAAATAGAATCCCAGTTTATCGACCACAACAGAATAGTTTGCTTTCCTTTCTCCCATGAAAAGAATTCTCTGAGCAGCGAGTTTCATAACTTTTATGTCAATAGGCAGATTGAAAAGTTAGAGAATATCTGTGGTTCAAAACTTCAAGTAAGAACAGTAGGCAAAACCTTCGAAAGCTACCAAGGTGCTTGTAAGTGTGAAAAGCCTGAGCTTTACATTCTTATCACTAACTACATTACTATTCAGTCACCAATTACTTGTGGCACTTGCAATCAGGCTTTACCTCTATACAAACTTCCCAAGTACTCTGACCATGGGTATAGGCCTTTCTTGAGCTGGGAATCGAATTACCAGAGCTGTGATACCTTGCAAATGAATTGTGAAGTGGGAGAGCATTGGGCCTTAAACCAAATGCAAGAATCTAATTCCCAACTCTCTAAGCAGGGGCTGGAGATTTGTAAAAAAGTAGAAGAGCTAACTGGTGTTCCTACTTATTATTACCTATTCAACTACAGGAAAATAATAGGAGATGAATTAACTAAACCATGCCCAAAGTGTGGGAAGCAATGGAATCTGAAAGAACCGTTGCATGGGTTCTATGACTTTAAATGTGATGCTTGCAAATTAGTGTCAACAGTGACTTCAAACTCTTAAAATATGCCAGCAGATAACAAGGTGCAGCTTTTATGCTTGGCTACGCCTCGCCCATCAGCTGCACAAGCCGTTGGCAGGTATAAGAACTAATAAAATGATTCAGCTAAACGACCCAAAGTGGAAAGAACTTGAAGGTG
>NZ_VRTY01000002.1 GCF_008017455.1 Pontibacter qinzhouensis
CATGTAAATAGCTCTATTTCAATCAATTTACAGCTTTCTTAGCCATTAAACAAGTGCCTAATTCAAATAACTGTATAGGCCTAAGTCTTAGCTTAAAACGTTCGTTAGCTTTGTATCAATATTTCTACCTACACTCGATCTTATTGATTAATATAATACTGATTGGCAACTATACTTTCTGTACTATAAATTTTCCTTTAAAGAGCAAAAATGCTTTTGAGTTAAAGAGAATATTTAAAAGAGCATAGGAAGTTACAACTGTAGCTGATTCAGCTACCAGCATAAAAAAGTTAGGAAGATCAACATTATTAGAAACTATGAGGCCTAAGCCGATAGATGACGCTGCAATTATAAAATAAGGTACAACCATTTTGATTTGGTTTGTAACAGAAATTCCAATTTCAACACTTACAAAATACATATTTAATAAGACAGCCAAAAAAGAAAATATGACCATTCCATAGAGGAAACCGGTTATGCCGGTTTGAAACCCAATGGTAAAGACAACAATTAATATGGCTTTTTTAATTAAATCCAGCTTCAGATACGCCTTGGAATTGCCCCTGCCACTAATTACATTTACCATAATAGCGCTTAGCGGATAAGCGTAGCCACTGAGAACCAGTATCTTAAAATAAATATCAGACTGAATCCATTTTTCTGTAAAAAGTAAAATGATAACGCTTCTAGAGCTAACGAAAAGAATACTTAACAAAGCCAGGGCTGCGAAAGACACTACAATAAGCGCTGTACTATAAATTTCCCTGACCTTTACTAAATCATGTTGATTTTTGCTGATTGCCGGGAAAAAGACTTTTAGAAGGCTACCAGAACTGTATTGAATGATCAGGCTGTTTAACGATTGAGCCCTTGTGTAGTACCCAAGCGAAGCAGGCGGGAATATTTTTCCTATAATTAAAACATCAAGTTTTGAGAAAAATGTTTCTAACAGGTTGGGTATAAATATTTTAGAGCCATACTGCCAAAGTTCCTTTATGGAGTGTAAGTTAAAAAGTAGCTTTGGTCGCCACTTTGAGAAAACCCAGATTAGCAGAGTGAAAATTAATGCACTTAAAACACTTTGAGAAACCAAGCTCCAGACACCAAATCCTAAATAAGCCATAGTAATGCCAGCCACACCTGAAATTATGACGGCTACGGCTCTAAAAATGGCAAGAGGTTTTAAGTTTATTACTTTTATATAATGTGCGTTCTGAACTACTGTTAAAGAGTTAATCAGGAAAAGAATAGAAGTGCCTTTTACTAAAGAGGAAATGATTGACTGGCCATAAAAGCCAGCTATTACTTCCGATAAAAGAAACATAATGCAGGTTAAAAGAGCGCCAATGGCAATATTGATATAAAATACAGTAGAGTATTGCTCTTCCGTTACATCCTGCTTATAAACTAAGGCCGAGCTGAAACCAACATCCAGAAAAACCTGCGAAAAGCTTATAAAAACCATCACCATGCTCACTAACCCAAAATCTTCCGGAGTTAATATCCTTGATAAGATAACAGATATAATAAACCCTGCACCTAAGTTGAAAACTTTGTCTACTAAGTCCCAAAAAATTCCTTTTAACATTTGACGTTGATAATCAGAAGCATAATTTATGAGCAATATGTTTGCAGCTGCAAAATTATGTTATCTCAGAAATACTGGGTAAAGCTACTAAATAATAAGAGAATGGTCTAATGAGGAAAACATATGGATGCCCTATAGGAAGTTTTTGATAGAGTGTAGACAATTTATGAGTTCTGCTCCTTTTTAGCTATACCACTACCTAAGCACATCTCTACTTTCGTTTGATTTCTAACACCCAATCATCCCGATCCAGTCGGCAGCGGCTTTGTAGGTATTAAAGCGGTCTATTTCAATTTTAGAGTTATAGGCTTTCTGGGCCAGCTGTAGTGTATCCTCAAAAAAACTGATGATAGAGTTATCTTTCGGTACAATACGGGCCAGCTTTTTTATGCTGGAAGTAACAATAACCTGGGCCATGTAGTGTAAGGTTGTGCTTTGTTGTTCTATGGGCATAGCTGCCAGCCGGGTAGAATCCATAATCCAGTATAATACCTGGTAGCTGTTTAACAGCTTCTCCGATCTTTTTACCCCATCTTGGTACTCCTGCTGCGTAGGCAACCGTTTCCACTCACTATACAGGAGTTTTACCTCGGGGTCAAACCACATGCTCAGATAGCTATTTTCGAATGTAACCATGTTAATGCTCAGGAAGTGCTATTAAAAGTACATAATGCGGCAAATGTAACAAAACCAAAGTTCACTATTGCTTTTTTAGTATAAGCATATTTTCAGCATAATAAACCGCTACGGCCACTTGCAGGTACCACCCTCTTCGCCTGGTAAAAGGTGCCAGCTGTTTAGCAGGAAGTAAGGGTATAGCTTAACTAAGACTTTATTATTATTGTATATTTGCATGAACAGGAGGGGCAGGAGCCTTGTTTTCGGTACTCCTGAACTCAAGTATACGCGGGGTTGCTTTTGCTTTGCTGGTAGGTGCCTGGTTTGCCTGCGCAAGGTAGCAAGCGCTGGTATTTAAGAGTTTGTGCAGGTGTTGGGCCTGGCAGGAATAGGAGCAGGTAATTTAATTTTGAATGAAAGAGGGGCGAGGCATTTTGAAGAAGCTGCCTTGGCACAAAAGATTTCCACTAACTAAACAAGGATGGGATTATTTGGATTTTCAGAACATGATATAGCCATAGATTTAGGTACGGCCAATATCTTGATCATACATAACAGTAAAGTTGTGCTCGATGAGCCTGCCATTATTGCCATAGACCGAAGAACAAATAAAGTAGTGGCGGTGGGGCACAAGGCCATGCAAATGGAAGGCAAAACCCACGATAACATTAAAACCATCAGGCCCTTAACCGCTGGCGTTATTGCCGACTTTAATGCCGCAGAGCAAATGATAAGGGGCATGATTAAAATGGCTGCTCTCCGGAAAGGGTGGTTCCCGACATCGCTCCGCATGGTGGTCTGCATTCCGGCGGGTATTACCGAAGTGGAGAAAAGAGCCATCCGCGACTCAGCCCAAACCGCAGGAGCCAAAGAAGTGTACATGATTCATGAACCTATGGCAGCTGCTATGGGCATAGGCATTAATGTAGAGGAGCCTGTGGGCAATATGATTGTGGATATAGGCGGAGGCACTACCGAGATAGCCGTTATTGCCATGAGCGGTATTGTCTGTGAGCAATCTATTCATACGGCCGGGCAAACCTTCGATTCTGAGATAGAATATTACATAAGGCAGCAGCACAACCTGCTCATCGGTATCCGGACGGCCGAGAAAATAAAGATTGAAATGGGAGCCGCGCATACCAAGCTCAAAGACCCTCCCGGCGATTATGCCGTGCTGGGCCGCGACCTGATGACGGGCATACCAAAGGAAATAAAGGTAACCTATATGGAGATTGCCGAGTGCCTCGATAAATCGGTGGCTAAAATAGAAGATGCCGTTATGAACGCCCTCGAAATTACGCCGCCAGAACTTTCAGGTGATATTTACGGGAACGGCATTTACCTGACAGGCGGAGGTGCCTTGCTCCGTGGCCTCGATGCCCGCTTATCGGCCAGAACTGGTTTGCCTGTTCATATTGCAGACGACCCTTTGCGATCTGTAGCACGTGGCACCGCTTTAGCCCTACGTGGCCTTGGCCATTACACTTTCCTGATGCGGTAGAAGCCTTGGCAGGGCTCCAGGTAGCTGTAGTGGCAGCCCGGAGCCTTTAGCATCTAACTGAATTATTCAGATGAAAATGGCCTCCAGAAGCTTTTCAGGGTAATTTACTTCAAGGGTACTAAAGGGTTTGCTGCGCGAAAAACCGCCAGGCTTCTTCGTTTCCGTTAAAGGTATTCCAATCAACCCAGCCTTCCACACCTTCCAGGCGGGTATCGTGCGAGTGCTGCCAGAAAATCCAGCGGTCCGGCTCCAGCAACGGTTCCTTCCGGAAGGTGCAGATCCAGATCAGGCTGCTGTCGAAATGGTCGGCAATATAGCTGTTGTAGGAGCTCTCGTTTGTATAAATCACCACCTCTCTGCCAGTGCGCTTTTCAACTATCTCAATAAACGTTTTTATTTCCTCGGAAATCTGGGCTGGCGTTTTTTTGTGATGTTTGTTTCCCCAGTCTTCCACATCAATTACCGGTGGTAAATCCTCTTTTTCGAGATGGGCATGCTTCAGAAAGTTCTCGGCCTGCTCCTTGCCTGGTTTGTTAAACCTGAAAAAATGGTAGGCCCCGGTTTTCAGGCCACTTGCCTTTGCTCCCTGGTAATTTACCTTATACTTGGGGTCCAGGTAGTTAACGCCTTCGGTTGCCTTTATATAAGCAAAATGAACCTGCTGTTCGCGCACCTTTTCCCAATCTATCCGGCCGGTGTGCTTAGAAACATCTATGCCGGTAATGGGGTATTTGTTTTTATTGATGTTGTACCAGGTTGGGTTCAGTTTTTTGTAGGCCAAAAACACACCAATAGCAAGTAGAGTTACAGTTGCTAAAACATAATATGGCCAGCGAACAGACTTTTTCTTCTTCCTGTTGCTTTTCCTGGGCATCTGTACTTTTTTAGGGCGCTTTGTCTGTCCGGGTGGCATATGTATTTATGGGCTGGACTTCTTATTCTTGGAGTTTACCTATAAAGTAAGCGCAAAAAGTGCGTTGGTGCAAATGCTGCGTTCAATTCTTGTATTGGTTTTTGTTGTCAAAGCGACATAGGCGGCAGGAGCAGAGAGTAAGCCTCAACAACTGGCATAAAAAAAAGGAGAAGCAAAACTTCCCCTTTTTCTAAACTAAACATGTCCGAAAATTAATAATGAGATAAAATTAGCCTAAACTCAGATTACTACCCTTGAGCCAAAAAGGCCTAAATTGCTTCGGAAGGCCATTTTTATTTAAATAATCTGTAGTATTAAATAATCTTTCCTAAAGTCGTTTTAGAAATTTACCAACTCACAAGAAGTTTAGCTCTGGTATTGGTTACGAAAGCAAATTTAAATTTCTTGTTTCACGAAGCCCTCTAGTTATATCCTTCGTTCTGGATGAACTCCTCTTTGTTGGTTACTGCATCGAGTTGAACCTGCGAAATTGGTCGGAGCCTGTGGTGCGCTTTAATGTTATCTTTTGCATCCGGGTTGTACTTCTGCACATACTCCACCAGTTTACCGGTGCGTTTTAAGTCGAACCAACGAATCTGCTCTCCGGCAAGCTCACGTGCCCTTTCTTCCAGAATGAAATCTATATTTAGCTGCTCCTGCGTTACCTGCATCTCTACTTCCTTGCCTGGTAAGGCACGTTTCGTGCGTAGCGTGTTTATGTATTGCAGCGCTTCACCTGGATTAGTTTTCAACATAGCCTCCGCCGCGATTAAGTAAAGTTCTGCGATCCGGATAACGAAGGCATCGCGTGAGCTCCATTCCTGGTTGGCAGTCAGGCGGGTTGGGTCCATAAACTTTTTAAGCTGTATGAACTGGGAGCGGAGCAGTGGCGAGCCATCGGGGCGGTACATCGTGTTTACATCAAAAATCTTATAGCGATCCTTTGCTCTTGCTGTCTGGGCTGCAGTTGCAGGCGTTTTCAGAAACAACATAGAGGTGTCGCCAACAACCATTTGCGGGTACCCACTTACACCACCCGGAGCCGATTTACTGGGGTCGTTAGCCTTCCAAACCGTCTGAAAGCTGCCATGGTAGCGCTGGTCTTTTGTCTCGTCGAACAGGTTGAGCAAGTGCCGCGAAGGCAAATAACGTTGGTAGGGCCGGCCGTAATCGATGGAGCGGATCATGCCAGGTTGCTTGTCGTACACCATAATAAAGTAAAGGTGGCCGCTGTTGCCTTTGCCGGCAGAGGCATCGTAGTCGCCATTCATGGTGTCGTCGCCGGTGTAGTTTACAAAATATACTACCTCTGAGTTGGTACCGCCTTCGCTGTTTTTCATATCCCAGAGCGAGCCGTAATCGCTGAACAACGTGTACCTGCCATTGCTGATCACATCTTTAGCCAACGTAGCTGCTTCGGCATAAAGTCCGGCGTTATCTGTCTGGCTGGCGCGGGTAAGGGCCATGCGGGCTTTAAATGCCTTGGCTACATCTTGTGTAATGCGTCCATCCGTCGATTTTTTGGCGGCCAGGTTTTCAATAGCTGCATCCAGGTCCGAGAAAATAACCTTGTAAAATTCTTCTTCTGATGAGCGCTTGGCCGTTGTGACGGCACCCGCTGTTGGCTCTGTATTTAACACTACGCCACCCCATGTTTCTACGATCAACGACAGGTAGAGCGCCCGCAGGAACTTTACTTCGCCCATGTACTGCTTGTTCAGCGCATCGGTCAGGAGGGGGCTGGGGAGTAGCGCAATAGCAGTGTTGGTAGCGTTTAATGCTCTGTATAAATGAGCCCAATAATCTTTAAGGTTAGTTTGGGCACCATTCAAGTCGATGGTATAATCAGAAAGTTGGTTGGCCTTGTTGTCGCCGCCACGCAGGAACAGGTCGGTGCCTGTTTCGGTTATGCCAAACGGAGCTTCTTTGCCATACCACAAGCGCGTGCCGGAGTAGGAGGCGTTTACGGCACTGGTTATGCCAAGCTCTGTTTTGTAAAACGGATCTTCGGTAAGGCCGCTTTTATTTGTCTCTTCCAGAAAATCTTTGCAGGAGGAGAAGCCCAGGGCGGCGGCCAGCAATACGGTGGTTATATATTTAATTTTCATGCTGTTCTTTCTTTAAAATAATCGGATTTAACTCTTCTTTAGAAGCCAACGTTCACACCAAAAATGATCTGCTTGTTCAGCGGGAAGCTCAGGTCACCGCCACGTTCCGGATCATAATCTTTCAGGTTGCTGAACACAAAGTAGTTTTGCAGAGTGCTGTACAGCCTGATGTTCGCCACTTTAGACGTGCCAAACAAGGAGTTAGGCAAGTTGTAGCCCAATGATATATCCCTGATTTTTACAAAGGAGCCATCTACGTACCCCACTGTTGACTGCAGCAGGTAGTTATTGGTAGAGTAAGAGCTGTTCGGACGCGGGAAGGCATTGGTTGGGTTTTCCGGGGTCCAGTAGTCTACCATAGAGGAGTTTTCGAGTGCATTTGGCTTGTAAGCTGTGTTGTACTCGTAGTTAATAAATTGTCCGATACGGCCATACACAAACACCGAGAGGTCAAAGCTTCTGTACTCAAACGTGTTATTTACACCGAACGAGTATTTAGGCACACGCGAGAAAGTGGTTCTGTCTTCTGTGTCGAAGATGCCGTTGCCGTTTAAGTCAGCTACTTTAATGTCGCCGGGTTTAAAACCTCCGAAAGCGGTGGCTGCTTCTTCTTCACCTAACTGCCAGATCCCAACTTTTTTGTAATCGTAAAATACGCGGGTAGGGGAACCTACAAACCAGTTGTTCGCTTCGTTGCGGGTAACGCCATTGTTCAGGGCCAGTATTTTTTCGCGGTTAAGGGAGTAAGTCCAGTCAGTTGTCCAGCGGAAGTTTGTGCTTTCTATGTTATGGGTGGTCAGGGTAACTTCTACGCCTCTGTTCTGGGTCTGGCCGATGTTCTCAATTCTGTCTGGGAATCCGGTAGAAGGAGGAAGCAGGCTCGGCAGCAGCAGGTCGGACGTACGCGACTGATAAAATTCTACGCTACCTGTTAGGCGGTTGCTGAATAAACCGAAGTCTAGGCCGGCATTCCAGGTAGAAGTAGTCTCCCAGGTAAGGCTTGAGTTGCGGATAACACTTGGGTAGTAACCAAAAGCAGGACTGCTGCCAAACGCGTAGCCAGAAAGAGATAAGCCGCCTAAGGTTGCATACGGATCGATGGCAGCGTTACCAGATCTACCCCAGCTTACGCGCATTTTCAGGTCATTTACTGCCGGCAGGCTCGCCATAAACGGCTCTTCAATTAAGCGCCATGCAGCAGACACAGCCGGGAAATAACCCCATTTGCTACCTTCAGCCAGTACAGAAGATCCATCCGTGCGGAGTGATGCCTGGAAAATGTAACGGTCTTTAAACTTGTAATTTACACGGCCAAAGAACGAGGCAATTTGCGACTCTTTCAGGCCACTACCAATAACTTTAGTAGCTGTATTCGAGTTCAGGTCGTAGAAGGAGGTTACCGGAGAAGCCTGGTTATCGCCGGAGCTTCTGAATACCTCAGTATTGAAACCCAGTGTACTGGTACCTAAGAGCCCCTGAATACTATGCTCACCTACTGTTTTGTTGTAGTTCAGGGTATTTTCCCAGGTGTAGTTCATGGTGTTGTTCATATCTACACCAGATATGGATTTACGGCCTACGTTAGCCACCGTGTTATGCCCTCTGAAATAGCCATTTCTGAAATCACGGATATCGAGGCCAACAGAAGTCTTGAATAACAAGGACTCAGAGAATTTAACATCCAGGTAAGCAGAAGAGAACAAGCGTTTATCTACAATGTTATTTACGAAAACACCAGGCTGTTCGTCGGCCAGCGGATTAAACTGAGCGCTGTAGCCAGGAGCCGGAAACAGAATAATCTTTCCATCATCTTCAAAAGCTTTGGCAATCGGTAATATCTTGTTCGCCATGTTCAGCGGGTTATCGCGCTTGTCCTGGGTTTTATAAGTATAAATACCCGATACACCTACCCGGAACATGTCGTTGAGTTTGTGGTCTACGCTCACTTTACCGTTTACTCTGGAGAACACGTCGTTCAGCAGCAGACCTTTGTCTTTCTGGAAACCGCCTGATACCGAGAAGATTGTTTTTTCGTTGCCGCCGCTCAGGTTCAACTCGTAGTTCTGCAGCATACCCGTATGGAAAATATAATCCTGCCAGTTCTCAAACTGCTTTGTTTTATAATAATCCAGCTCTGTTATCTGGAAAATGTCTTCGTCGCGGCGATAATCACCATTGTTGGTAGTGCGGTAAGCTTCGCGTTTCAGGTTGTAATACTCTTCGCCATTCATCATACGCGGGTACTTGCCCTTCTCGTACGTAGAAACATAGGAGTTAAAGGTAAGGTTGGTTTTGCCGGTGGCGCTGCCTTTTTTAGTTGTGATGATGATAACACCGTTAGCTCCACGCGTTCCGTAAATAGCCGTGGAGGCTACATCTTTCAGTACTTCAATAGAGGCAATATCAGAAGGGTTAATATCTACAAACGAGCCATACTGAATACCGTCTACCAATACAAGCGGCTGGTTATCTGCTCTTAAAGAGCGGTTGCCACGTAGCACTATGCCTACACTCGATCCTGGTTGCCCGTTGTTCTGGGTTACATCCAGCCCCGATACCTTGCCTTGCAGGGCGCGCAGGGCATTAGTGGTTGGTATGGCAGTCAGTTCCTCGGTTTTAACAGTGGTGATGGCCCCAGTTACATCGCTTTTCTTCATGGTGCCATAGCCTACTACCACTACCTCGTCTAACACTTTGGAGTTGGAGGCCAGCTTTACCTGAATGTTGGCGCGGTTATTAACCGGTACTTCCTGTGTTAAGTAGCCTACATAAGAAAAAACCAGTGTGCCGGTGCCCGATGGCAGCGAAAGAGAATAGATGCCGTCCAGGTCTGTGGCAGTGCCTGTAGAGGTTCCTTTTAGAATGACAGTAACGCCAGGCAATCCGGCGCCTTGTTCATCTGTCACTTTACCTTTCACGAGTATGCCCTGTGCTATGGCGCTGGCCATGGTAGCAACGAGCAGTGGCAGCATCAGCCAGAATTTCATCTGATTTTGTAAGATGTGCTTCATAAATTTAAAATTTGGTTAAAGTTGAATGCTTGTGTTTTACATGTTCAGGGTAAGAAGCTCAGGTAGCAGCACTACTTAACATGCGTGCTGCTGCAAGGGCCAAGGGCAGAGTAAGAAGATAGGATCAGGTACTTGTTGTTCAGTAAACCGTGTGTAGGCTGGCGGTATTAGCAAATTTAGTGCAATCGATTGCGCAATAAGCCTGCTAATTATCCTGCTGCTTATCCAGAAAAAAATTACTGGTTACTACCGTAATGGAATCTGAGGAACAAGTGTGGCGGGTACTTTTTATGCCAGGTCTTTCTAAAGTTGGACTTTGCAGACAGGTATAAAAGTTGAAAATGTACTGAAAGAATGTATAAATGTCTTCATAAGCTAAATTTAGATGAAAAATCAGTTCAGGAAAGTAGTGTGTATTTAGCTAGGTAACAGATGGTAATGGTTTCAATTATTTGAGAAATATAAATAACTAACATTAGTTAACCAAATTTAATATTAAAATTTAATTAAAAAATTTTATAAAATCTTTTTAAAACCCGAAAAAGAGGTGCAGGAGGCCATGTAAAACGACTAAACGAAATAAAGTTGGGTTAACGGTTGCACATCAATCTTTTGACGGGTTGTTGGGGGTTCATCTTAAAATATAGCAGGTGGCTACCGCAAAGCGGCAAATAAATAATATCTTTGCAGCTTTATTTTTAGCAGGAAAAATATGATTTCAGTTGATGCAGTTGCTGTTGAGTTTAACGGCAGAGCTCTTTTCAGTAATGTTGGCTTTAACATAAACGAAAACGACAAAATAGCCCTGATGGGCAAAAACGGAGCAGGTAAATCGACCTTGCTTAAAATTATTGCCGGCGAGGCCAGGCCCACCCGTGGCAAAGTGTCGGCCCCGAAAGATGCCGTGATTGCCTACCTGCCGCAGCACCTGCTCACCGAAGACAAGTGCACTGTTTTCGAAGAAGCCTCCAAAGCCTTTGCCAAGATCCTCGACATGAAGAAGGCGATGGAGGAGCTGAACGCACAACTCGAAACGCGCACCGACTACGAATCGGAAGAATATTATGCTATAATTGAGCAGGTATCGGAGCTGAGCGAGAAGTATTACTCTATAGAAGAAATAAATTACGATGCTGAAGTCGAGAAAACCCTGATGGGCCTTGGCTTTGTGCGGTCAGATTTTGCGAGGTCTACAAGTGAGTTCAGTGGGGGCTGGCGCATGCGCATCGAGCTGGCTAAAATACTGCTCCAACAGCCTGACCTGATCCTGCTCGATGAGCCTACGAACCACATGGACATCGAGTCGATTCAATGGCTCGAAGATTTTCTGGTGAACAATGCTAAAGCCGTTATCGTGATTTCTCACGACAAAACCTTTGTAGACAACATCACCAACCGCACCATAGAAGTAACCATGGGCCGCATTTACGATTACAAGGTAAACTACAGCCAATACCTGCAACTGCGCAAAGAGCGGCGCGAGCAACAGCAAAAGCAGTTCGACGACCAGCAGAAGGAGATTGCCGATATACAAGGGTTTATCGATCGGTTTAAGGGCACTTACTCTAAAACCCTGCAGGTGCAGTCGCGGGTAAAGATGCTGGAGAAAATGGAGATTGTGGAAGTTGACGAAGTAGATACCTCTGCGCTGAACATTAAGTTTCCGCCTGCCCCGCGCTCCGGTAATTACCCGGTTATTGTAGATGGCCTCAGCAAAACCTACGGCGACCATACGGTTTTCAGAGATGCCTCCATGACCATTGAGCGTGGCCAGAAAGTAGCTTTTGTAGGTAAGAACGGCGAAGGTAAATCGACGCTGGTAAAAGCCATTATGGGCGAGATAAACTACGAAGGCAAACTGCAGTTGGGCCACAACTGCATGATCGGGTATTTTGC
The DNA here is from genome assembly GCF_008017455.1 of Pontibacter qinzhouensis. Lineage (GTDB taxonomy): Bacteria > Bacteroidota > Bacteroidia > Cytophagales > Hymenobacteraceae > Pontibacter > Pontibacter qinzhouensis. The sequence goes on from NZ_VRTY01000002.1 coordinate 11,639, forward strand.
CCAGAACCAGGCCTCGCTGCTGGATGGCGACCTGACTGTTTTCCAGACAATTGATGAAATTGCCGTAGGCGACATGCGCACCCGTATAAAAGACTTGCTCGGTGCCTTTATGTTCAGTGGCGATACCATCGAGAAAAAGGTGAAGGTGCTGTCGGGAGGAGAGCGTACCCGGCTTGCCATGATCAAGCTCCTGCTACAGCCCGTAAACCTCCTGATTCTGGACGAACCTACGAACCACCTCGACATCAAAACAAAAGACATTCTGAAAGAAGCACTGATCGCCTTCGATGGCACCCTGATTTTGGTGTCGCATGACCGCGATTTCCTGGACGGGCTGGCTACCAAAGTATTTGAGTTCGGCAACAAACGCATCCGGGAGCATTTCGAAGACATCAACGGTTTCCTTCGAAACAAGAAACTGGAGAATCTTCGGGAAATTGAACGTAAGCAATAATACTTTTTCCCTTTTAGGTGGAAACGTGACAGGCTAAAGCCGTTGCATTTCAGCTTTTCCTACTTCAGACAGATTTCTGAAATTTCACCCTTGGGTCTTTTTGCCCTAAAAGTCTTCTGAAGGGCATTTTGATTAGGATAATTGCTGCAAAAAAGCCCTACCGTTTAGGACTGATTACAAAGAGCGATCAAATAATATTTTTAACTTCATACCATAAAAGAATATGGAAGTAAAAGACAGCAACGGCAACATCCTGAGCGAAGGAGACACCGTTACTTTAACCAAAGACCTAAAAGTGAAAGGCTCCTCGATTACCCTTAAAAGAGGCAAAACAATTAAAAACATCCGCCTCACCGACAACGAGGAAGAAATTGATTGCCGTGTTGATGGCAGCAACATTGTGCTAAAAACCTGCTTCCTGAAGAAGGGGTAGTTACTGCTGCTCAAAAAAAAGCCTGCTCCAATTTAAATGAAGCAGGCTTTTGTATTTTATGTAAAATCAGAATACAGAACTTGGCTTTATTTTATCTCCAGCAGCTCCACATCAAAAATAAGCGTGGCACCACCGGGTATGTCGCGGCCTGCGCCACTGTCGCCATAAGCCAGGTCCGACGGAATATACAGACGCCACTTGCTGCCGGTGGGCATCAGCTGCACAGCCTCTGTCCAACCCTGTATAACACCCGAAACCGAAATAGTAATGGGCTCACCGCGTGAGTAGGAGGAGTCGAACTCTTTACCATCGAGGAGCTTGCCGTTATAATGCACCAGCACGCTGTTGTCGCGGGTTGGTTTTGCTCCCTTACCGGCAGTAAGCACTTCATATTGCAGGCCACTGGCTGTTTCGGTTACACCTTCACGTTTTTTGTTCTGCTCCAGAAACTTTTTGCCTTTCTCTTTCTCCGCGGTTAGCTTCTTTTCCATGCCGGTTCTGGCGTAGCGCTCCATCACGGCATGCGCCTCGTTTATATCGAAGAGGGTAGGGTCGTTTTTGATGGATTGCGCAATGGCCTTGTTGAGCATCTCATAGTTCAGTTCTTCCACGCCCTGCGCTTTCAGGAACTGACCTACCGAAATACCCATGGCATAACTCAGGCTATCGGTTTGGTTTTGAGGTGTGGTTGCCGGAGCTGCAGCCGCTTTGGCTGGTATTGCCTGCTTTTTGGCTGGAGCAGCTTTTTTTGTTTGTGCCTGAGCCGATAAGGAGCCTAATAACAGGCAGGAAATGATAATTCTATTAAACATGGGTACTGGTATAGGTGCTAAAAAAGGTTTCTATTTAACTGTAAAAGTAGATGTTATTCCCAACATTTTCTACGACTTCAAAAATTCCATTAAAAGGAGGAGTTCTTTGTGGTGTCTTCAGCAAAATTGGAGTGTGGTAAGAAGATTCGTATGTCAAACTATTTTCTATAGCCGCATCACAACTGGAATTTTTCTAATGAAATTAGCCTCCAGAAGAAATTTTAAAGATTTCAGTCAAGGGTAGCGCTTGTGATTTGATTTAAATAATAAAAGAGAAGTTTTACTGTTGCACTGCACCGTTATGAAGCAGGGGCTGGAAATTGATAGCCACTTCATAACAATCATTAATAATGACAAGAAGCCTACACTAATTACCTCCCCAACCCAAAGCTCACACTTTTAACCCTTGACAAAAAATACATCAAATTTCTTCTGGAGGCCAATTTTATTAGAATAATCTGGTGGTTTTAGTTTTTGAAGGCTTGTGCTTCAGGAGTGATAATAATCAATAGGATAACTGATCTCCGTCATTAGAATTATACGGTTCCTGGAGTTCCTTTACAGAGTCAAAAACAACAACCACTCACAACACAAACTAGTACCCATTCCTAAAAAAACTAAACCAGATGCCTATGTAGTGTTTAAGAAGTAGCGCCACGGGTCGCTGTAACGAACCTGAAAACCACAAAGTAGCCTGTTCCACAAAAGCAGAAATTAGTCCTTTAAGACATAGCCTGGCAGCTTTTCGTGCCAACCGTTGTGCTAGTGCTGCAACATGTAACGGGCAGAGTTTGCCTAAGATCCCGTTGATCTCTCAGAAGAAGGGACAAAGCCTGCCGCCCCACCCGCGGTAGCCGTGCATGCGATAGAGATAGTGTTGATGCAACAAGTTCGGTGCTGCTTTCCAGTACAGAACAAGGCCATCATCCTGAAAATTCTAGTCCAACAACCAACCCAAAACAGTTAAACTTTTCGCATGCCCATTACTGCCGGAAAAGACATGGCAGGGGAGCTGCATGTACAAAAAAGGAGAACGTTGCCATGAAAGTAACAACAGTAAAAGAATTAACCACCCGAATCGAAAAGCTGCGCGAAGCACAGAAAATCTATTCTTCTTACTCACAGGAGCAGGTAGATGAAATTTTCCGTCAGGCTGCCATTGCTGCCAACAACGCCCGCATTATACTGGCTAAAATGGCCACTGAAGAATCGGGCATGGGGCTTGTGGAAGACAAAGTTATTAAAAACCATTTTGCTTCGGAGTATATCTACAACCAGTATAAAGATGAGAAAACCTGCGGTGTAATAGAAACGGATCAAGCCTTTGGCATAACCAAAATAGCCGAGCCAATCGGTATTATTGCGGCGGTGGTACCTACTACCAACCCGACATCTACCGCTATTTTTAAGGCGCTTATTGCGCTTAAAACCCGGAACGGCATTATTTTTTCGCCGCACCCAAGAGCTAAAAATGCCACCATTGCCGCTGCCAGAATCGTGCTCGATGCCGCTGTAAAAGCAGGTGCGCCGGAAGGTATTATCGGCTGGATTGATGAGCCTTCTGTAGAGCTGTCGCAGGTAGTGATGGCCCTCTCTGACTTAACGCTGGCAACCGGCGGGCCGGGCATGGTAAAAGCCGCTTACTCTTCCGGTAAACCTGCCATTGGAGTAGGAGCCGGTAACACACCTGCCATTATAGACGAAACTGCGCATATTAAGATGGCGGTTAACTCTATTCTGCTATCCAAAACCTTCGATAATGGGGTGATCTGTGCCTCCGAGCAATCGGTGATCGTGCTGGATGAGGTGTATGAGGAAGTAAAAAAAGAATTCTCAGAACGTGGCGCTTACATCTTACAAGGCGAGGAAGTTAAAAAAGTAGGCGACATTATACTCATAAAAGGCGTGCTGAACGCCAACATTGTAGGCCAGTCTGCTGCCAAAATAGCTGCCCTGGCTGGTGTTGGTGTGCCGGAAGAAACTAAAATTCTGATTGGCGAAGTAACATCTGTTGAGCTGGAAGAGCCTTTCTCTCACGAAAAACTATCGCCGCTGTTGGCTATGTACCGGGCCACAGACTTCGAGGATGCCCTGCAGAAAGCAGTACGCCTGGTAGAACTTGGCGGCTTTGGCCACACTTCGGTGCTGTACACCGACCAGGTAAAATCTGCTGACCGTATTCAGAAATTCGGGGCCTCTCTTAAAACCGGTAGAACCATCATTAACATGCCTTCTTCTCAGGGAGCTATCGGCGATATCTACAATTTCCGGCTGGCCCCATCGCTCACGTTGGGTTGCGGTAGCTGGGGCGGTAACTCCGTGTCAGAAAACGTAGGAGTAAAACATTTGCTAAATATTAAGAGCGTAGCCGAAAGAAGAGAAAACATGCTGTGGTTCAGAGTTCCAGAAAAAATTTACTTTAAATACGGCTGTCTGCCAGTTGCCCTCCGCGAACTGAAAGAATTAGGTAAGAAACGGGCGTTTATCGTAACCGACAAAGTACTCTACAACCTGGGCTTTGCCACCACGGTAGAGAAGGTGCTGGACGAAATGGGCATCGAGTACAAAGTCTTTTTTGATGTGGCTCCGGACCCGACTTTGGGAACCGCCAGAAAAGGTGCCGAAGAAATGATCAGCTTCCAGCCAGATACCATTATTGCGCTGGGAGGTGGTTCTCCTATGGATGCCGCCAAAATTATGTGGGTACTATATGAGCACCCCGAAGTTCTGTTCGAAGACCTGGCCATGCGGTTCATGGATATTCGCAAACGCGTGTACAGCTTCCCGAAAATGGGAGAGAAAGCCATGTTCGTGGCCATTACCACCTCGGCTGGCACCGGCTCCGAAGTTACCCCGTTTGCCGTTATTACCGATGAGGCCACCGGCGTAAAATACCCGCTTGCCGATTACGAGCTGACTCCGGACATGGCCATTGTTGATGCGGAGCTTATGATGCAGATGCCAAAAGGCTTAACCTCTGCCTCTGGCATAGATGCCCTGACCCACGCCCTGGAAGCCTATGTGTCGGTGCTGGCATCGGAGTATACGAATGGCCTGGCACTCGAGGCGATACGGCTCATCTTTAAATATTTGCCGGCAGCTTACACAGAGGGTACCACCAACATCAAGGCCAGAGAGAAAATGGCGCATGCCTCTACCATTGCCGGCATGGCCTTTGCCAATGCTTTCCTGGGGGTTTGCCACTCGCTGGCGCACAAGCTTGGTGCCACGCACCACATTGCGCACGGTGTTGCCAATGGCATGCTCATAAGCGAAGTTATCCGGTTTAATGCCGTAGACAACCCCAGAAAGCAGGCGGCATTTCCGCAGTACAAGTACCCGAATGCCAAATGGCGTTATGCCCGCATAGCCGATTACCTGTGCCTGGGGGGTAACACCGAAGATGAGAAAATCGAGTTACTGATTGCAGCGATAGAGGAACTGAAAGCGAAAGTAGGCATTCCGAAATCAATCAGAGAGGCTGGTGTAGCCGATACCAGGTTCTATGCTTCGCTGGACGAAATGTCGGAGCAGGCTTTCGATGACCAGTGCACCGGGGCCAACCCACGCTATCCGCTCATCAGCGAACTAAAACAAGTTTACATCCATGCCTTTGAAGGAAGACCAGCAGCACCAGTAGCCGTTGCTCTCCAGAAGGACATAGAAAAAATAGAAGAAGAACCTGTTGAAGCTTAAGTCTTAATTTTTGCCCTTTTTATTGTTTCATGTGCTAGTTTACCTTTCGTGGCCTCTCCTGAGTTTCGGGAGAGGTCACAAAGTGTAAATCCTGCAGAAGCAAGTAAAGGTTTGACTTTTAAGCAGTAAAATACGCCTATACCTTTAAAACTACATCTACAATTCACACTTCCAATAAGAGGTCCACATATCTTAATCAGGTTAGGCATTTGAAAAACAGATGTTTACATGGCTAAGTTAAGCCTATTTCTAATTTTACAAGGGCACGCGCTACCTGCAGAGGAATAAAGCTGAAATGTATGAGCAGGCTTTCAATTATTCGAATGAAAACAGCCTCCGGAAGACTTTTCGCCGGAAATGTCTCAAGGGTCTGACTCACATTTTGTAATGGCATACAGGTTAGTGCCAGTTAAAAAGCAGCCGCACGAACCACGGTATTTTCGATAAACGATTATGAAAGAAGTATTAAATACGCAGCTACTGCACCCCCGCGAACAGATTGCTTTGATAATGGGGAGGATATATAAAAGAGGCCTCACGACCACATCAGGTGGCAATATTTCGCTACTCGACGAGAACGGCGACATCTGGATATCACCGGCAGGTGTAGACAAAGGAGCCTTGCAGCCGTCAGATATCATGTGCGTGAAAAAAGACGGTACAGTAGTAGGTCCTCACAGGCCATCCTCTGAGTTCCCGTTTCACAAAGCCATCTACCAGATTCGTCCTGATATTAAAGCCATTGTACATGCACACCCGCCTGCATTGGTGTCGTTCAGCATTGTGCGTGCCATACCCCGAACAAACGTTATTTCGCAGGCAAAGCATGTGTGCGGCCCTATTGGTTATGCACCTTATGAACTACCAGGCAGTGCTGCGCTGGGCGCGAAAATAGCTGAGGAATTTCTGAAAGGGTTTAAGGCTGTAATAATGGAGAACCATGGTACCGTAGTAGGCGGTGCCGACATGATGGATGCATTCCAGCGTTTCGAAACACTGGAGTTTAGTGCGAGAGCCCTGCTATACGGAAAACAGGTAGGAGAACCAACTTATTTGTCTGATGAAGAAATAGATGCTTTTGAAATGCAGATTCCGCACCTGCTGCCTGAAATGGAGGAGGTGAGCCACCCTTCCGATGAGCGGGAGAAGCGCAAGGAGATCTGTAAGATTGTGCACCGGGCCTGTAACCATGGCCTCATGATCAGCTCCTACGGCACGGTATCGGTACGCTGGCGAGATAATGACTTTCTGATAACGCCAACCGGTGTGCCACGCTGGGATATACAGCTGGAAGATATTGTGCTGATAAAAGACGGTAAACGGGAACCGGGTAAAATGCCTAGTCGCACCACCTACCTGCACCAGGAAATCTATGCCCGCCACCCCGAAATCAACTCCATTATCCTGACGCAGTCGCCTTACCTGATGGCTTTTGCCGTGACTGGCGCTCCCTTTAATGTGCGCACCATTCCTGAAAGCTGGATTTTTCTGCAGGACGTGCCTTCGCTGCCGTTTGGTATTCAGTTTAAAGGCAGAACCGAAATTCCTGAGATTTTATCGCCTGCTAACCCTGCCGTTATTATCCGGAATGACTCGGTGCTGGTAACAGGCGACAAGCTGCTCCAGACCTTCGATAAGCTGGAAGTGGCAGAATTCAGTGCCAAATCGCTGGTGATGTGTGCGCCTCTGGGGAACCTGGTGCCGATCAGCAACGAGCAGGTAGAAGCGTTACGCGCCGCATTTTTAGCCTGAAATTGCAGCCGGATACCTGCACCTGCCTTCAATCAATTTTTTCAGTAACAAAACAGCTGGTGGAAGAAGGAAGTAAACCCTGCGCATTCGGGTAAATGGCCGGTACTATCTGGCAGTTTTCCTGAAAGGCAGAATTAAGAACACAAATTAACTTTTATACTCATGGAAACTGTAAGACGTATTTACTGGCCGGCCATTAACCTGATAGGGCCTGGCGCTGTACGCGAAATCGGCATCGAAATTAAAAAACTAGGCCTCCGGAGGTTACTGCTGGTAACAGACAAAGTGCTACGGGCGGTGGGCATCGTGAACAGGGTAACGGAAGTGCTGGAGAAAGCCGGCATCAGCTATGTTATTTTCGATGATGTAAAACCGAACCCAACCACACAAAACATAAAAGATGGCCTGAAAGCGTACAAAGCCAGCTCCTGCGATGGTATTTTATCGGTTGGAGGAGGTTCTCCGCAGGATGCAGCCAAAGCCATTGGCATACTTTTTACCAACGGGGGCGACATTACACAGTACGAAGGCATCGGAAAATCCATGAAAAAATCGGTGCCGCTTATTGCCGTTAACACCACTGCGGGTACAGCATCTGAGGTAACCATAAATTATGTGATAACCGACGAGGTGCGCAAAATTAAGATGGTGATCGTGGACCCGAACTCGCTGGCTACAGTTGCTGTAAACGACCCGGAACTGATGCTGGGCAAACCGGCAGGCTTAACCGCAGCCACCGGCATGGACGCCCTGACACACGCCATAGAAGCCTATATTACCAAAGGCGCTTTCCGGCTCTCCGATACGCTGGCCCTGGAAGCGATAAAACTAATCGGCGAATCGTTAGAAGCTGCTGTGGCGGATGGCAAAAACCTGGAGGCAAGGTCTAAAATGGCCTGGGCATCATATGTGGCCGGGCTGGCATTTTCAAACTGTGGTCTGGGAATTGTACACTCCATGGCGCACCAGCTCGGCTCTGAGTACGACCTGCCGCACGGTGTGGCGAATGCCTTGCTGCTGCCCTTTGTAGAAGAGTATAATGCAGTGGTTTGCCCAGAGAAGTTCCGTAATATTGCTATTGCCTTAGGCCGCGATGTAGAGGGCCTGAGTGTGGAAGAGGCAAGTCAGGAAGCTATTCAGGCGTTGAAAGAGATGGCTAAAAAACTCCAGATTCCGAACCTGGCCGACACACCTTTTAAACCGGAAGATATTGAAAGACTTTCGGAGCAAGCCTTCGCAGATGTGTGCACAGGCGGCAACCCCCGAGAAGTTACTGTGCAGGAAATCATGGCGATCTTCAGGAGAGCCTATGAGGTGGAGGCGCTTGAGCCTGCATAGTGTGTTGTAATGCTCCGGTGGGTATTGCAAGTTTCCCACCGGAGTTTACTTCAAGAGCTTATAAATTTTAGTAGTAGAGTGTTACCCTTGGCTTTTAAAGGTACTATTCCCTTCTGAAGGCTATTTTCATTTGAATAATTGCCCCCTTGCTGATGAGGTTGGTTAAAGGTTGTAAAGCCTATTCAACTTTTAACTCTTAACTTGAAACAAGCTTTATTTAACCAGGTTTCTTTTTAACTGCTCCAGTTCCAGCGACAGCTCCTGGTTCAGGTTCATTTCAGTTTGCAGCTCGCGCTTTATCTTTATTTCACGTTCGCGGGCAGTCTTCTTATATTCAGTCAGCTCCTGTTCTATGGCGTTGTAGCCGTTTTGCTTTTCTACTGCAATAACGTTGTTGCGCTTGTATTGCTGTATTTTTATGGCCAGCATCACCAGCAGCGCCAGAATAATAATGGCCGTTAAAATAACATAAAACTGCTTTTTCATATCGATGCCCAGCACCGAAAGGCTGTTAACATCATGCAGACTCTGCTGTACCTGTTCTTCTTTCTGCTGGTTCTCCAGTTTCAGGGCGGCCAGCTGCTTTTGCTGTTCCTGAATGGTGGCCTCTGCTTTGGCTAAATTACCTTCGGCATTTTTCTTGTCGTCTATCAGGCCTTGCTCAGTGGCTTTTATGGTTTGCTGCACGCTCTTCCAGAAAGCATCGAGGGCACTTACATTTACTACTTTATATTCTCTGTTTCCTTCGCGGTAGGAGTTAGAACCTTCTTTCAGGTTGTTGAATTGCCGGGCAAGCGGGGCAGGAGAGGCAGGTTCTTTGGTGGTGGTTTGCTGTGCGTTTGCTGTACTTAAAGTAAATAAAAACAAACAAAATAATGGGTATAAGAGAGTTTTCATACGTGTAATTATAAAGTTTGACTTATTGAAAACTGGGTAAAGTTAAAAAAATATATGTTAGTAAAAAGGCTTATGCGCCCTTTGGGTCTCACTCTCGCCTTAACTTCTGTTTAAAACACCAAAACCACCTTTATATTGTTATAATATAAAAGTATTTAGCCTCTGAGTTCGCTGCTGAGGATTGTAAGATGTTTGAATTCAATCAATTAAATCTGAATTTGTGTGGGCACCGCTTGGCAGAACTGCAACATCTGAAGCTACTCTTTGGCAGAAGTTCGTCGATTAAAAGCTGTCGATGATTTGTTTTTAATATTACCAGTGTTTCTTTGTAAGAAACTGATTAATAAAAAGTTAACTCTGTAGCGTGCCTGTAGGTGTGAAGCATGTTCTAAGAAAGGTGTAAAACAGATCTAATAACAGATCTATTTGAATGGCAGGTGCAGTCATGAGGTACTTTCTTTTTCTATTCCTATTTCAGCATTATAGTCTGAATTGGCTGCTAGCCTCACCTGCAGACAAGGAAAATTAGCTTGGTGGCCCTCGCTCACAAGAACCAAAAGGAATGACCGTAGAGAGCTGACGGAGGAACACGTATGAATTTGTTTAGCCGCTCCGCTTAAATTATTCAAATAAAAACGGCCTTCAGAAGCTATTTGGGGTTTTGGGTGCCAAGGGTTGCGGGTTCAGCTAAGGCAAAAAAAAGCTGCTTTGTTAAAGCAGCTGTATGCGGTGTTTGGCGCAAGTCTCTATTACCTCATCGGGCCAGATGCTGGACTGCACCTCGCCAATATGGGCTTTCCGCAGAAAGAACATGCACAACCTCGATTGACCAATGCCACCGCCAATGGTTAAAGGCAGCTGGTCGTTGAGTAGCAGCTGGTGCCACATAAGCTGCGCGCGCTCCTCGCAGCAGGCAATGCTTAGTTGCTTTTTCAGCGCCTCTTTGTCTACCCGAATACCCATAGAAGAAAGCTCGAAGGAGCGATTCAGGATGTTGTTCCAGACAACGATATCGCCATTCAGGCCTTTATATTCACCTTCCGAGGTGGTGGTCCAGTCGTCGTAGTCGGGGGCGCGGCCGTCGTGTTTCTTGCCGTGCGCCAGTGTGCCGCCTATGCCGATAATAAAAATGGCGCCATGTGCTTTAGCAGCCCTGTCTTCTTTTTCTTTAGAGCTGAGGCCTGGGTACTGGTTCTCCAGCTCCTGGGCATGTATAAACGTGATCTTCTCAGGCAGCTGTGGTGTCAGCTCCGGGTATTCTTCATAGAGCAGGTACTCCGTACGTTTCATAACCGAGTAAATTTTTGAAACGATGCGCTTAAGAAATGCCAGGTTGCGTTCTTCTTCAGAAATAACCCGTTCCCAATCCCATTGGTCTACATACAAGGAATGCACATTGTCGAGGTCCTCATCCGGGCGAATGGCGTTCATGTCGGTATAGAGGCCGTAGCCAACCGGTATTTCCAGCTTCTTCAGGTTCCAGCGTTTCCATTTGGCCAGCGAGTGCACAATTTCGGCATGCGTTTCGTTCATGAACTTTATCGGAAAACTAACAGGGCGCTCCACACCGTTCAGGTCGTCGTTTATGCCGGTGCCTTTTAAAACAAACAGGGGAGCCGTAACTCTGCGTAGCCGCAGCTCCGCCGATAGTTGCTGCTCAAAAAAGTCTTTGGTGAGCTTTATGGCTTTTTCGGTGCGGGTAGGGTTCAGAATAGGATCGTAATTGTCTGGTATAAACAAGTGTTCGTTCATGTAAGCGCTGGTTCTAAAACTAGTAACGGGTTAAGGTATAGGCTGCTCCTGCAGCTGAAATGCCAACTCAAGGGTATATTTCATAGGAGTTGGCTTAACTTCCGAAAGTTAGTAAAACTTTATATAATTGCTGCCTTCCTTTTAAACTTTACATTTATAAGTAAACAGTTTTATTAATTTGGTAGCATGCTGCACCTGTTCTAACTGCTGTGGGGATGCAAAATTTCAGGAAGGTAAGTTGCCATTATTCTGCTGAAGCAGTCACTGGTTTAGGCAGATAGGGTAAGGGAGTGATTGGTGAGGCCGCAACAAAGCTAAACTACAACAGGTTGAAAAGCTTAGGAATAGTTCGAATCTTGAGTGAGGCGTTTTGCTCCTGGTTTTTGCTTTCTTGAGTTTCAGAAATTCTAAATTTTAGAAGCTGTTTCGTAAAGTAACTTTATTATTGCTGGTTTAGAAGCTGTTAACTTATGAAGTGAATCTACGTTTAGAGTTTTCAGGCACTTATGCGCAAACAATTAAGCCTTACAGCAACTCTAAAAAACAACTAGACCATGGAAAGATTTTTAGCACCACTGAGCCCTTATCTTTATGCCATACTCAGAATTGTGGCCGGAATAATGTTTGCGATGCATGGTAGCCAGAAATTATTTGGAATACCAGGCGATAAAGACCCTGTAGAGCTTGCCTCACTTATGGGAGTGGCTGGCGTTATAGAGCTGGTAGGCGGCATTTTAATTGCCATAGGGCTATTTGCGAGCATAGCGGCTTTTATTTGCAGCGGCCAGATGGCGGTGGCATTCTTTATGTCTCATTTCCCGCAAGGCTGGAACCCGCTCCTGAATGGTGGCGAGTTATCGGTGCTCTATTGTTTCCTGTTTCTATATATTGCTTCGCGCGGAGCCGGCATCTGGAGCCTGGATTCCCTCCTGAGCAAGACCAAACGGAAAGACTCGCATCGGTTTGCTTAGAAAGCAGACCTAAATTATTCAAATAAAAATAGCCTTCAGAAGATTTTTCAGCCAATTTCTTCAAAGGGTAATTTCCTGTTACTGTTTTCTACTTTTGCCACGCTGCAGGGTAAGGCCACAGGAGCAGTCATCCTCAACGCCAGCCAGGGTTAAAACCTTTGCTGGCGTTTTTAGTTTTGGTATAGGAGCCCTGCGGTAGGTGCCCCGCGTACGTAGCCAATCATCGGATGAGAATATTATTGACAGGAGCCAACGGGTATATCGGTAAACGGGTGTTGCCTTTGTTGCTGGAGCAGGGGCACGAGGTCGTTTGCTGTGTAAGAGACAAAAACCGCTTTCCGACAGAAGGCATTTTCAGCCATGAGAATATAACGCTGGTCGAAATCGATTTTCTGAAAGAACCCGTGTGGCAGGAGGCGCTGCAGCAAATTGATGTAGCCTATTACCTGATACACTCCATGAGCGACAATTCCCCGCACTTCGAAAAGCTGGAGGAGCAGTCGGCACGGCATTTTGTGGAGTTGGTAAACCAAACAGAGGCACAGCAGATTATATACCTCGGAGGTATTATTAACGACGAAACACTCTCGAAACACCTGGCTTCCAGGAAAAAGGTAGAGGAGGTGCTGCGGTCTGGTTCAGTACCGGTTACGGCCCTTAAAGCTGGCATAATTGTAGGTTCCGGCAGTTCCTCCTTCGAAATAATAAGAGACCTGACCGAGAAACTTCCGGTTATGATTACGCCTAAATGGTTGAAGACCAGAACACAGCCAATCGCTATCCGGAACGTGTTAGAATATCTGGTGGGCGTGCTGCTGCAACCTCAAACATATGGGCAGTCGTACGATATTGGCGGGCCAGATGTGCTGACTTACAAGCAGATGCTGCTGCAGTTTGCGAAGGTTAGGGAGCTGAAACGCTTTATTTTTACAGTGCCTGTCATGACGCCGCGCCTGTCTTCGTACTGGCTTTATTTTGTTACATCTACTTCCTATAAACTGGCAACAAACTTGGTTAACAGCATGAAGGTAGAGGTGGTGGCAAAGCCTAACAATCTGAATCAACTGGTAAATGTAAAGCTGCTCACCTACAAGCAAGCCGTTGAACTGGCTTTTCAGAAAATAGACCAGAACAGCGTCGTCTCCAGCTGGAAAGACTCGCTCATATCGAGCTACAGGGGCAGTTCGCTGGTGGAGCATATTCATGTGCCAACGAACGGCTGCTTTTTCGACAAACGGCTTAAAATAATTACCACCGAAGAAGAGCAGGTGCTGCAGAACATCTGGTCGATAGGAGGGAAGCGCGGGTGGTACTATGGCAATTGGCTGTGGTCTATTAGAGGGTTTATGGATAAAATGGTTGGTGGCGTAGGCTTGCGCAGAGGCCGAACAAACCCTAACACCATCCACTCCGGCGATACCCTTGATTTTTGGCGGGTGCTGGTGGCAGACAAACAGACAAAGCGCCTGCTACTGTACGCCGAAATGAAGCTTCCTGGTGAGGCCTGGCTGGAGTTTAAAATAATAGAAAAGGCAGGAGGCAGGTTTCTGCAGCAAACGGCCACATTCCGGCCAAAAGGATTGCTGGGCCGTCTGTACTGGTATGCTGTGCTACCATTCCATCATTTTGTGTTCAACGGCATGTCTACGAACCTGATTGGCTACAAAATGCAAGACGCAGCAGCTCAGCCTACACTTTAATATGGTCAGCCAATAGTGTAAATCGTAAGGCAGCTTCACTTCATTTCTTTCAGCTCTTAAAATTCTGTTATCAAGCAAAAGGCGGGCAGTGTTTGAATCAGTCTTTTCGCAGCTGGTATTGAATATTAAATTTTCGAAAGGCTGTCTAGGATGTAGGCACGGTTGCATCTTTGTAGGCTAATTTCAGTAAACCTATTAAATTGCTAAATTTGCAGCATGAAAAAACTGAGTTTCCTTTTTTGCTTTATCAGTACAACAATATTTTTTAATTTAGAAGTGCAGGCGCAGGAAGCGCAGAGTTTTGGTTTTAAGGTGGGAGTGGCCGTGGGTACTTTATCACATCAGCCAAGTTTAAACCCGCAGCCGGGGCTACAGGTAGGGGCTTTTGCCAAACTTGGCGGCCGCGACAGGCCTTTTTTTAAAGGAGAAGCCTTATTCACTCAAAAAGGCTCCCGCACCTGGGGCAGCGATCCTACAGATAATTTCAGGCTCTACTACTTCGATCTGCCCTTAATGCTGGGCACAGATCTGTATAAAGGCGTAACCGTGACCGCTGGCATACAGCCAAGCCTGTTGCTGGCTGGCACGCACCGTTCTGAGGAAAACGGCAACACGAACTCCAGGGGCATCAGGAGCGATTTGCAGAAGTTTGATTACTCGCTGCTGGTGGGGGCAGAGTATTTTGTGAGGGAGAATATGCTGGTGGGGCTGCGCTACAACCACGGGTTTGTACCTATTCAGTCGTTAAGGGGCCAGTTTACCATTAATAACCAGGGGCGCACACTGGCTAACCATGTGGTTACGGCTTATCTGGGGTTTGTGCTCCGGTAAGCTACCTTAAGTAGCAAAGGCAGCTATAACTGAGCTGCCTTCGCTACTTCGTCGTTTTTCCATTCGCCCTGCACAATTATTTTTCCTTCTTTGTCGTATAAAACGCCTTTTCCGTTGCGGGCATCGTTAGCCCAGTCGCCCACATATTTGTCGCCGTTAGGCCAGTAGTAGGTGCCTTTTCCTTCTCTTTTCTCCTCTACAAAATCTCCTTCGTACACTTCGCCTTCTACCCATTTGTAAGTGCCTTTGCCGTGTTTTTTGTTGTTCTTCCATTCGCCATCGTATACACTGCCGGTGGCGTGGCTGCCGATGCCTTGTCCGTTGGCTCTACCGTTGCGCACCTCCCCAAAGTAATTTATTTTAGTGCCGTTGGCGTTATGGAAGGTTAACCGCTCTATGCGTGGAACTGCAGCCAGCTCCTGGTCTTTTTTCTTCAGTTGGTTCTCCAGGGCCTCAATACGGTTAGTGAGTACGGTCTGCAGCGAGTCGGCAGCAGACTCGTGCTGCAGTTCCAGTGACGTTATTTTAAGACCGAGCATATCCTGGCTGAACTCCGCTTTTTTCTGTGCCTGCTCTGTCTGCGTTTTCAGCGACTGACGGAATTCGGCCATCTGTTCGATTATCTTTTTGCGTTCGGTCACAAACTGAGCACTGTAGGCACCATTCGGAATTGCCTGGTAGGCAGCCATAGCAGAGTCGTAGTGGCCGTTTATAAACAGTTCATCAGCCTTCGATTTCTGGACCACCGAATCCAGGCGGGTTTTCAGATTGTCTACCATTTCCTGGTTGTAGGTGTTGGTAGCGTTAGCCGATTTATAGGCCCTAAAATATTTAAAAGAAAAGCCCACCGATACCAAACTAATAACTAAAAGAATAGCGAAGAATAGTATTCTGGAAAATTGCTTTTTAGAATTCATATTACAAAATAATTTATGTATCTGGTAGCGCTCCATTTGCTCTGGTAGTCGCTACTTTAATTACGAAAACTGTTGTTCACTTTCTGCTTGCTTTTACATATACCCTTGACCTTAAACCTGCTCAAACACTTCTGAAGGGCATTTTTATTTAAATAATTGGTAATTGGTTTAAGGGCTAAATTGTTATCTGGAATGTGGGTTCTAGTCGTTTGCTTGAGTATTTGATGCTTCCTGGCTGGCAACATTTTCTAAATTGTAGAACGGAGGCTGCTCCCTTAACTATTGGGTTAACAGGCTAATCGAGTAACCTGACGGAGTGTACTTTTTTCTCGTCTTTTCTGAAATCGAGGGAGATGTAGGCGCTGATTCTAGCTACCCAGCGTTGCCTGTACACGCTGCCATCGCTTAAGTTCTGGCCTGTGGCGTACATCATGCCAGCCGAATAAGTTACCCGTGGGCTGCTGATGTAGGCCAAAGAAGGGTATATTCTTAAATCTTCTAATGGGCTGTCTATTACTGTTTTGCCTGTCTGCATTATTATCTCCACATCGGGGTTAAAATAAATGGTGCCGGGGCTTAATGTCTTTTTGTTCAGCGGAAACTTTGCATAAAATTTATAGCGCCAGCGATTTCTGAAAATCCAGTCATCATCGAAGCTGTTCGATTTGCTCCACCGGTGTTCAATCCGGATGCGGTGGTAAGCCTGAAACCTCGGGAAGGGCATAACAAAAAGGTACTCGTGCCAGATGCGTGGTTCGTGCATCACCTCCTTGTAGTTATCGTTGCCAGGGTTTGGTGTAAAGTTGAGGCGCAGCACCCCACCAAACGACATGTTGAAGGTAGGAGAATACAGGTAGGTAATAGCGTGCCGATTATAGATCTGTTCCATTTTTCCTACAAACTCCTGGCCTTCGTAGTCCCCACGGCGGTAGTGCATTTCGGCGCGCCAGAAGAACTTTTCTGACAAGCGGAAGTTGTTATAAAATCCGATCCAGAGGTTCGTGTTCCAGTTATCAGAGTCTCGGGTGCGTTCTTCCTGCGCCGACACAAGTGTAGGAACAGTCAGGCAAACCAGCCAAAATACCACACAAATACTTTTTCTCATAAAACGTACTAACTTAAAAAGTAAGGTTGATGTGAAGGATTTCAGCTGCCTTTGCAGGCTTATCGGTTCGTTTAATCTGTCTTTCCTCTCTTCTGGTGTTTCTGTTCAGGGCTTGTAGCACTCCTTCAAATAACCTATCGAAATTCTGGTTGTAGGCAGTTATATTCTGGCAAGACAGTTTTTGTAAATTGCTGAAGACGCCGGGCAGCAAAACATCTGTAAACGAGTTGTAGATTGGCTCCTTCACTACTTCTTCCATATCGGTAAAGGTGTAGGGGTTAAACACTTTGTTGATGTAAGCATCTCGCACCATGTAGCTGTTCTCAGGTACATTCTCCAGGTTCAAAATCAGGTTCTCGACCTGTTGCAGGCAGTTTAGGGTTGCCTCAACCTGCTGGTTTTTTTCCTGGAGCCCCAGCCCGTTAAACTCGGTCATGAGTTGCTGTGTAAAGCCCAGCAGCACCGTTTTTACCTGGAACTTAGCCAGTTTGTCGTGCTGCTCATGTAAAAGCGAGTCGCTAAGCTTTCTGATGTCTGCCTGCTTTTTCAGCAGCGCCGCCTCCGACTCCACCAGCCACTCGTCGCGTCTTATTTCCTGCACATACGTGTCGAGGCTATCTTTCAGGTGTTTAATTTCCCGCAATAAGGTTTCTGATAAGGCTTTGAATTGCTGCGCAGGTTCCTGGTTGGGGTCTATTTTTACATGAACTAAATTATAAGAGGTATGGGTGGTGTCGTTGTTGTAAACAAAGGGCACTTGTATGGTGGCGGGCACTGCTATTGTGCTTTTAAGCAGCTGGTTCCGGTTCAGGTATTGCAGGTTTCCGTTCTCATAGTTTTCAATTATAGTCCTGTTTTTTGCCAGTAACTGGTTTTCGACGGCATGTAGTGTGGAATAATAAAAGGCTGCCTTTTCTATGGCAGTGCTTGCTACTAAAACCTGGGGGTCTTTATTTACAGCGAGCATAATGTTGGCGGCTTCCTGCGTGTTTTTCTGGGCTGCTTTGTAAAGCGGAAGTTCAGCCTCTGCATAAGGAAAAACCTCTACGCGCGTTTTTAGCACAGGGCTTAAAGAAACTTTGCTAACCGGCACAAACAGCGAGTCAACTACCTGAAGCTTGTTTATAATTGTGAAAAGCAGATCGCGCACTTTGTCAACTCCACGGTACTTATCATATAGTTCCGGGTTGTTCATCGAGGCTTTCAGGTCAATTATCTTCAGGTAATTTTCGTCAAAAGGAATCTCGATAATTTTTGCCTGTTGGTTGTTTGCCTGCTGTATGTTCAACTCAAAGGCCTGACCATTTTCGTAAAGCACTTTGCTTACAAGTTGATTATCCCGGAAAACCCATTCTTTCAGCAGCACTTTTTTCCCGTTGGCATCGGTTATATAAAACGACCACCGTTTGTCTGTAAACTGTTTGCTGTCTAAAGAACCTTCCAGGTACTCTCCTTTATAATAAAGCCGAAGATCACCCTGCAGGTTGTCGTTCTGGAAAGGGAGTTGAGCAGAAAAAAGTGTATCAACTATATTGGAGTTGGCGATTTGCCATTCGTAAATTTGCCAGGGAGAATTTTTGCGGCCTTTCTCCAGGTTTCCAGTTGCTATAAACTCGTTCCCGTTTATTTTAAAGATGTAGGCATTGTCGTTGTAAACTCCTTTTCCGGCAGAAGAGAAGGTGCCTTGCCTGATGGCCCAGTTACCATCGGCCACATTCCTGTTAAAATGGCCATTTAGCGCTGCGTATTTGTAGTTAGCGTTGCCTATGGCTTCTTCCACTTCTTTCGATAAAGCAAAAGGGCCATGGTATAAGGTGTCTTTTTTATTGACGTAATAGTTGAAGTTGGCCTGGTATACCTCCCCATTCAAAAAAACATGATCCTGAAATACCTTTGTTTCCTGCCCATGTGCCAGCTGACAAAACAGCGTCAACAAAAGAAATTGATATAATCTAATTTTTTGAATCATAAATTCTCGCTTTAACTTATAAAGTTACTTATTAAACCAAGCCCGTTCAACCACTACAGGAACTAAAGCAATTACGGATGGTACAGAATTTTAACAGAAAAAAATGTTGAAATATTTGTAAGTGTCTGTTTGTTAGGAGGTAACGAGAGGTTTCGTGATACTGTTAATTTATTTTAGTTCGTTTTAAAAGCTGGTGCTTTAGAATTCAAAAATTTGATAATTGCCCGAATTATTTCTGCAGGACAAAATGCAAAGATGAAATAGTGCAAACGGAGTAAGATGTGTGGCAGCTTAGAATAATCTAATTAAGGAAGGAAGTTTGTGGAAACATTTAAATGCCAAGCCTACGAAGATGGCTACTTGCCTTACTTGCCAGATGTAAGGGAGGTGGCGTACTTTTGAGGCAGATAGCTAGCTATAAACCTGCAACTCTCTGGCACAACAGAGCTTTAACTAAACTTCCTGAATTTACCCTTAGCTCTTTTTAGCTTCAAAAGCTTTGGAAGGCTATTTTCATGTAAATAATTTGAGGGTACGCCAGGGCCAGTAAAATTTCAGGTAAATGAAAAACTCCCTTTGCCCAGGGAAGGTAGCTGGAGCACAGGGAGTTTTTAAAAAAATAGTAGAAGCGGGAGTGAACACTGAAGTTGCTTATTATGCCTGATTAAAACAAAATAGCTCCGGTTGCTACAGCCCGGCTACGGTACATCAACTTAAATTTGTGGCAGGTTAACTTTTAGTATTCTCAAGTTCGTCACCTCAATTACAACTGACTTTCAAACACATATAGGTTCCTCAGAGCTTTTGAACCTTAAAGACATTGGCTTTCCTGTTCTCCATTTGAAGGCGTAGAATATAAAATCCACTCCCCAATTTTGCGCTGTTCAGTGTAAGGGTAACCTCCGAGTTGGTAAACGTTATTTTACCTGTATTCTGAAAGACAACACGTCCAGCTAAATCATACAGCATCAGGTGCTCTATTTCACCGGCAGAGTCCGGCAGGCTGATAGTAATTTGATCGGAAAATGGATTCGGATAAATTAAAGTAGTTTCCGCTAAGGTCGCTTCGGAGACTATCAGGTTGCTGCTAACAAATTGACTCGTTCCCTTAAAAGGAGATAGCCGATTTCCCGGAACAGGCCGTTCCATTGTACCAGCCGGCAATTGCCAACCCACCGATAAGTTGTCGCCGCCGCCCTGCTCCTTGTGCAGCGCCTCGATGTAGTAGCGCTTCCCGGCCTCCAGCGTCACCTTGCCCGACTGCTGGCCAGGGTACTTGCCCCACTCGTTCTGCCCGGTCCAGCGTTCCACCAGCGCGATCCTGGTTTTCCGGGCGGGGTCCTCGGAGGTGCTCAGCCACAGCTCGGCCACGTCGTCGGCGGCCAGCCAGAAGGTGTAGCCTCCGGTGGCAGGAGCCGTAATGTAGCCGCGCACCCGCTGCCCGTAGTTATCGCCTGCATAGGCCGGGGTCTCGAAGGAGGGAAGCTCCGTAACAGAGGTAGGCGTGTTGCCCAAAGGTATTGTCGCTACAGTGCTGCCATGTGCATTTGCCCAGTATTCTCTCGTTATTTTTCCATATTCATAGATGGGCGGTTTGAGGTACGATGCTAATCTATTTCCCGGAACAGGCCGTTCCATTGTGCCAGCCGGCAACTGCCAACCCACCGATAAGTTGTCGCCGCCACCCTGCTCCTTATGCAGCGCCTCGATGTAGTAGCGCTTCCCGGCCTCCAGCATCACCTTGCCTGACTGCTGGCCAGGGTACTTGCCCCACTCGTTCTGCCCGGTCCAGCGTTCCACCAGCGCGATCCTGGTTTTCCGGGCGGGGTCTTCGGAGGTGCTCAGCCACAGCTCGGCCACATCGTCGGCGGCCAGCCAGAAGGTGTAGCCTCCGGTGGCAGGAGCCGTAATGTAGCCGCGCACCCGCTGCCCGTAGTTATCGCCTGTATAGGCCGGGGCCTCGAAGGAAGGGAGCTCCGTAACAGAGGTAGGCGTGTTGCTTAAAGGTATTGTCGCTACAGTGCTGCCATGTGCATTTGCCCAATATTCCCTTGTAATGCTCCCTGAGTTGTTAGGCCCACCAGTTACGGAAATCCTGACTGCAGTTGCCTCTACCTCATGACCTAAGGCATCCGTGGCTTTGGCTGAAAGCGAATAATTGCCACCCGGTACATCTTTCCAGGTACTACCGAAAGGGCTGGTCGTCGTTTCAGTTATTCTGTTGCCATTTTGGTAGTAGACTACTTTTGCCCACGCCCGCGACAGATCATTAAATGTTACTTTTAAGGCAATGCTGGCACCTGCAGAAAAAGTCTGGCCTTCGGTTGGTGCCGTAATAGCAACAGCCTTATACACGTTACCACCGCAATCAGGGTAAAGGTCCACGTAATCTGAACCACTCAGGCCTGCTGCATCTTTAACAGTAAGCACAATACGGTAAAAGTAAGTCTCCCCGTCGCAGCCAATTGGCGAGATGGTGGTAGTAGTGCTGGGTTTATTGTCTATTGGCTCCGGATGCGTGTGCTGGTTGTGGTGCAGTATGGTTTGCCAATTATACTGCAGTTGGGTGCCGCTGTGCTCTTTGTCTGTTACAGTTGCTGTTAAGGTATACACTTTCTGCTCCGTTAGCGGGTACAGGGTGCCTTTGGCGGGGCTGGTAATAGTAACCACCGGAGCCGTGTTATTAAGAGCTATGGTCAGTGAAGCAGTTGCAGAAAGCCCGCCAGCATCTGTCACTTTCAGCGTTACAGTAAACGATTTTACGGTGGAGGAAGAAAACGTATGGCTTGGGTTTGTTTCTGTTGTAACCGGGGTCCCGTCACCAAAATTCCATTCATACTTCAGCGCCTGCCCTTCCGGGTCGGCAGAGCCGCTGCTGCTGAACTTTACGGTTAAGGGGCTGCCTCCAGATAGTTTGTCGGCAGCGGCCACAGCGGAAGGAGGCAGGTTGCCTGCCTTGTAAGAAACCCGGATAACTTCTGTAGCATAGTTAATATAATATAGCCCACCTGTTACAGGATTGGTGGCTAAGGCAACAACAAAGGCATCTTTATCTTTAAAATTACTTATACTTTTAGCTTGATTTGCGGCATCAAATGTAGAGTTTCTGATCCAGCCGGCAGCATAATCGCCAAAAAAATACGTGTTTTGGTATTGCGCCGGAAAATCGTTGCCTGTGTACCAGATGCCACCCGTGGCGGAACTTCCGGAGAACTGCGGTCCGGACACAGGAGAAGCAGAGGACCCAATGAGAGCGACTGCGGCATCTTCTCCAGAAAAGGTGCCTGCTCTGGAGCCGCCACCTCTGTTTTCGTGTTTCCACTCAAAGGCGGGGCGGGTGTGCACAAACAGCTTATAGGTACCCGGTAGTGGTTTAGAATAATCGCAGGGGTTGCCAAAGTAGGGTGCCAGCGTGCGCTTTGGCTGAACAAGCATATTGCCGTAGTAAAGGTATTGCTGGGTGCAACTACCCTGGCCATACAAAGGGTTCGGTGCCGCGTGCTTGTTAGGCACCTGCTTGTGATAATACCACTCATGCGGTTCCAGGCCTTCGTATATGGGCCAGCCAAAGTTCAAACCGCTTTTAGTTGCCACACTTACTTCCTCCCAAACATGCCAGCCTACATCCCCAATATAAAGTACCCCCGGAAAGCTGCTGCTCCCGCTGCCTGGTCGTACTGTAAATCGGAACGGGTTGCGGAGGCCCAGCGCCCAAACCCTGGAAGCAGCAGA
Organism: Pontibacter qinzhouensis; assembly: GCF_008017455.1. Taxonomy (GTDB): domain Bacteria; phylum Bacteroidota; class Bacteroidia; order Cytophagales; family Hymenobacteraceae; genus Pontibacter; species Pontibacter qinzhouensis. Next base: position 33,998 of record NZ_VRTY01000002.1, read on the forward strand.
CCGGGGTGCAGAGGAGTTGAAGAAGGGGTTAGAGGGCAGGCCATTACCGGTGGCGGGGTCCAGGCGCAGTATTTTACCGTTTATACATTCCACCTGCTGTGCCCGGTAAGCTCCAATGTTATCTTTTTCGGTTATGATGCCGTCTTTTATAGCCTGCGGAATGTAAGTGTCGTTAGGGTTTAAAGGATCGTAACCAGTATCTACATAGCCAGCCGATGCCGCATCCCCGACAGAAACCAGCAAAGAGCCGTCTTCCCCAAAAACAAGTGATCCTACACCGTGGCCCAGGTACAGAATAGGGATGCCCTGCGAAATTGTTTCGCCAATCAGCAATTTGCGGCTGGTCATGTCGGTTGTTTTCCGGTTATCGCCAGACCGGGCCGTATAGCGGGCGAGGCGGCCAATAGTGGCATTGGAGTATTCGTTGGCGCTGGAACTGTAGGTGCTTTTGCCGAAGTGGAGCAGGTGGTGCCTGTCTACTACATACAGCACGTAATAGTACCCGTTACTTTCGAAATTAGGATCAAGGGCAAAGCCCAGCATACCGTGGTCGCGCCAATCGCCAACTTCCTCACTTATATCTAACAGTGGCGTAGGGAGTTTCTGGCCGTTTTCAATAATCCACACCTTGCCGGCTTTCTCCCAAACATACATGCGGTTTCCGTCTTTAGAAAAAGCAAGTCCTACAGCGGCATTCCAGTTAGTACCAATTTTTTCTGATACGAAACCAGTAGGCTGACCTAGACCTGGTGCGGCAGGCAATAATAAACAACATGAAGTGAGGAGAAGAAAAAACCAGCTATAAAAGTTTTTTACTTCAGGAAGAACAGGACAATACTTACCTATTCGGCTATCAGAAAAACTGGTAAAGGTAACCATATACAAAAGCGTTGAGAGTTGGGAAGAAAAACCAATGGCAGAGAATAAAGCCAGAACCCGCCGGACGAGGCGGGGGCCTAACAATATGGTATCTAAAAGTTACAAGAAGAACAAGCTGTAGTAGGCTGATTATGACAAAATTATGTCAGGAGGAGGAGAACTGAGTATGATCTGTTATATCCGTTTGTTAAAGGCTAACCATTTATTTTTACGATTATTTTAATATTAAGTTTTATTATAAGAAGGATTTTATACGTAAAAATACTTATTTTATTACAGCTGCTCCTCAGTATCGGTACCCAAAAGTTTATGAGTTGATGTAAAGGTTTGGCTTATGTTAAACATAATTGCGCTGTCAGATCAAATCCTCATGTTAGAGGAAAACATAGAGCATCATCCATCAAAATTCTAAACAGGAGGTAAGTGGCCTGGCGATGCAAAGTTCTGCCGAAGCCATAAGAGTGGCATTCAGGAGGCTTTCAATACAGGCAAGTACGATTTGTAGAAATAAGGTAAACCGCATGCAATGCGAGCTTCCAGATTATTCGAATAGAAAAAGCCTCCAGAAGGCTTTGCAGCAAAAAGTTGCCAAGGGTCTACCTGCTAAATTCTAGTTGGTTGTACTACACTAGCAGGTTTTATTTGAGAATCTGACGGTGCGCAGTTAGTTTATAACTAGGTCTTTAATGTTTGGTTCAAATTCTCCTTGTTACTGCTTCATCCGGTGCGCTTAAGTTAACTTATTATATAGCGACTAACTTAGCGATCGCGGCTGGTGAAGGTGACATTTTAAGCGAAGCCTCGATCTTAGGTATCGTTTCCTACTCTCGCTCAGGCTGCCTGCGGCACCGGTAAGCTGCAAAGGCACTCCACCTAAGACCTGGGGTTTGCACTACCACCCTCAGCTACTGAAACAGAAAGTAAACAACTGGGCTGTCAATACAATTACCAGCTGGTGGCATTAGCGCGTAACATCAGTAAGTAAAAAGAACTACCTAAAATTGATGGATTTCGACTTTGGTACCTATTTATAAGTTCCTCTACGTCTAATTTTTCGAATGAAATAACCCTCCAGAAGCAAATTTGCTTAAAACTAGTCAAGGGTAACAGTAGGATAATACCCCTTACTCTTGTTTAGATTTGTTTCAATTTCCGCCATCTGATGTAACCCGGATCGAGAGCTCCTCAATTTTACCTTTATCGTTTCGCGACATGTTGTCTATGTGAATGTTGCTGATGGGTTCGGCGTTGAGCAGTTTGTCCACCATTTCGTTTACAGTAAAAACGCCTGTTACGTTGCCACTGGCTGTAAACGACACAATAGCCTCCGGAACAAAATAACGTTGAATATCGGAGCGCCACTGTTCCCTTACCGACATCGGGATGCCATCGTTGGGCAGCTGCTGGAGTAAGCCAGCCAGAGAAGTCGGTTTTCTGTAGCTCATTCTAGGCTCCTCGGTCGGGTCGTACCTCCGTGGCGGGTTGGCTACTGCACGGCGTGTTTTACTGGCTACAGGTTGGGGAGTGGTGGTGGCTGCAGCAGGAATGGTTGGTTCAGCCTCCTCAAGCTCCTTGTCAGGTATTTGTACTGTTGCAACAGGATCAGCAGCCGCTGTTGAGTCAGTGGTGGTATTTTGCGAAGCAGCTTTGGAGTTGATAACGGTAGCGCTAACAGTAGCAGGAGACATCAGCTTTTGCCACAAATCCGGGGCGAAAAAATAGATGTAACCAGTGGCTAGCAATACAACTAAAAAAGTGGCACCAAGCCAGATCAGGGTCCAGGGTTTTTCCTTTTCGTACTGTACCATTTTTACGGTTACGGTACCGAACCTGCCAAAGCTCTTCCAGCTATCATGTTCCAGGTAGTACCTGCCTTCGGTCTCCAGTTCTGCTGCAGAAGGGCGCTTTTCCCAATCCGGGTCCAGGCATGCCTTCACCATTAGCTGCAACTCTCGTGAGTACTTAAAAGGTAAAACCGGAATAGCAGCTCCCTGCAGCAACGAAATGCCGCCATTTCCCATCCAGGGCACTTCGCCGGTACAGGCCTCATACAAAATTACGCCCAGCGAAAAAATATCGGAGGCGGCATTTCGCTTCGGTTTGGCCGAAAAAAGCTCCGGCGGAGAGTACTCTGCAGACACAGTGGCTCCCTGACCTATAACTTTGCGGATGGCACTGCGGGTGCGGCTGCTAAGGCCGTAGTCAGTTACTATATAATCGCCATTATCTGAAATTAAAATGTTATCGGGGTTCAGGTTTTGGTGCAGTGTAGGTAGTTCGTGGGCATGCAAATAGAAAAGAGCTGCTCCCACCTGTTGCAACAACTGCGCCAGTTGCCCCTCCGAAAGCGGACCTTCCTCGTTCAATCTTTTTCGTAGCGAGCCATTAGCCAGGTACGGTAACACCAGGTAAGGCAACCCCTGGTACTCGTCGGCCAGGTACGGACGCAAAAGATTCGGATGACTCATTGAGATCATCTTGGTCAGGTCCTTGTTCAGCAAATCTAGAGTAAACTCGTCGAGTACACCTTGCGGAGCAAACACTCTTAAAGCCACTACCGCACCGTTTTCCTCAAGATCCTGCGCCTTCCAAAGCTCCGAAATTCCTCGGGAGCTAATCAGCTCTGCTAACTGGAACCGATTTGCAAAAACATTATCTTTATGTAGCGTTGGCATAAGCACCGTAGTTCGCATTTACTTGTTCTTTAAGCAGCACTACGCGCTGCATCTTCTACTATTTACGTTTGATTTTCCGAAAGGCAACTAAATCTTTTTTATCGGAACAAAGTATTGTAACGGAAAAATGTTCACATAGTGTATTCTATGTCAAACCGAAAGATACATGGCAATGCAATACCCTGCAATTATTCTGATCTGTAAAGGCTTACATTTTTACTTGCCGTAGCTGCCAGCTTAACCCGGATGCAGCAGAAGGTGAACTTGATAAAAAGGCTCTTTTACTTAGAATCACTACTTCAAATTTGGTTTTTACTTATTTGAATGGAAATAGACCTCACTTCGCTTTTTACTGAATTAAAGTTTCAGGAATTTTAAAAGGTTTGAAACCAGGAGGAGCAGACTCTGCCAAGATCTTTATGTATATAAAGACTTTACTAAAGTAGTTGATTTCATGAATTCATTCTACCTGAATACAGGAAATTAGATGTAATCTTACTATTTTAGGTGTACATAATATAGTATATTTTTTCAAATTAGTTCCTGAGATATTATACTCTTTTTTTACCATTCTCTAATTAATAGCAGTTGGTGAGTTTTTCCTTTTTAAATATAAATTTGTTATTTATGTAGGCTTGGCGTTACCAAAATTAGATTTCAAAATCGCTAGCTGCACAAAAATTTTTAATTTAATTTCTATAAATACCACCACATGTTTTCCTTCTTTATCTCCATTATTATTGCGATAAGCTCATTAACCTACTTTTAGGTATAATTGGCTGTTCTGCATTAGCTAAAGTTATACCTACTGTTCATCCTACTGTTCGTTATTTAAGTTAATTGTTTATTTAGTAAAATTGAATTTCTGAAAAGGGTAATACTATTTTAACAAACTATAAAACTTTTACAGCTAACATTTGTTAGTGTGCGAATAGATTTATTTATTTGATTTAGTTACAAAGCAAGTATAGTTTAACTGCTGCTGTTTTTTTCCTTTTATAGTTTAGAGCAGAAATGTAGGCAATAAGGAGGCTACCGGGAACCCAGGAAATATAACCCTAGAAAAACCAGGTAATGCCAGGGCAAACAAAGGCTGGTACATCAATTAGTTCATAAGGTGTAATGAAAGCAGGAATGATTTTCTACCCTACATAATAAAAGGGATTTTAAAGTTTGGTGCTGGTGCCATTTTACGTGCATAATTACAAAGCACATGTGTATACAAGCAGCACAACCTCATGCCCCTCACTTACACCTTACCAAGAGGTTATTAATTTTGATCTGAGATATATAGTATAACGAAAACCAATATTTATGATGAAGAACATATACCCATATGGGCAGTGTTTCCACAACAAGCCTATTCGTAATTTCTCCTGTGCCTGGAGGTTGGTTCCATTAGCTGTAGCGATGCTTTTGCTGCAGGTTTTCTCTGGGTTTGCCCAAACAACACAAATGGTAAGCGGCAAAGTAATTTCTTCGCAAGACAACAAAGGGTTGCCAGGAGTTAGCATAGGTGTAAAAGGAAGTACTAACGGCACAGTAACTGACATCGACGGTAATTTTCAGTTACAGGCTCCTACAGATGCCGTGCTGGTAGTATCTTCTATCGGGTTTATAATGCAGGAAGTGCCGGTAAACGGCAGAACAACGGTTTCAGTTAACCTGGTGCCCGATGAGAGGGTGCTGCAGGAAGTGGTTGTAACCGGGTATGGCGAACTCAGACGATCGGACTTAACAGGTGCCCAGTCGACTATCAGTTCGGCTTCCATCGAAAAAACCGTAAACACGACCATAGAGCAGGCTATTCAGGGCCGAGCGGCAGGTGTATACGTTACCCAGAACACGGGCGCACCGGGTGGCGGTATATCTGTGAACATCAGGGGCGTAAATTCTATTAACGGAAGCAACGAGCCACTGTATGTTATTGATGGTGTGCAGATACAAGGCTCCGTTTCAGCTTCAGGCTCCAACCCATTGTCTACACTGAACCCGTCTGACATCGAAAGCATGGAGATTCTGCAAGGGCCTTCAGCCACAGCTGTTTATGGATCGCGAGCAACCAACGGCGTAGTTTTAATTACAACTAAAAGAGGTAAGGCTGGCGAGGTTCGTATCAATTATTCCTACATGCACAGTATTCAAACCGCCCCGAAAGGATTGGAGGTAATGGACCTGCGGCAATATGCTCAAATGGATAATGAGTACAAAGGAATAGCAGGTGGTGCCGTTCGCGAGGAGTTTCTGGATCCATCGTTGCTGGGAGCAGGAACAGACTGGCAGAAAGAGTTATTCCAGACCGCGCCTATGCAAAAACACCAGGTTAGTTTGAGTGGCGGTGGCGATAAAACAACTTACTACCTTTCCGGCGAGTACCTCGACCAGGACGGCATAGCACTTGGCTCCGGCTTTAACCGCTATTCTGTACGCTTGAACCTAGACAACAAAGCAAAAAAATGGCTTACTATAAACGGTAATGTGAACTACTCTCAAACCGATGAGCGCTTAGCCACCACACAGTCTAACATTATTTCTAGAGCCATACAGTTGCCTCCGCATATACCGGTTACTAACATAGACGGAACTTATGGCGGCGGTGTAGTATCAGCAACCAACACAGCAGAACAGTTTACGCCACCAAACCCGATAGGTCTGGCAAATATCACTACAAACGAATTAACCAGACGGCAGTTCCTGGGCGGCATAACCATGGCTTTTCATATTCTGGAAGGGCTGGATTTCAGAACTTCAGTAAACGGAAATGTGAACTTCTCTAACTCCACCTTTTTTCTGCCAACCTACAGGTTCGGGTACCAGACAAACACCGAAGCCAGGTTAAATAACAACAATAGCCAGAACACTTACTGGAACTGGAACCAGATGCTGCAGTACCAGAAAACGTTTGGCAAACACAGCATAAACGTAATGGCAACGCACGAGGCGCAGGAGTCTACCTGGCGAAACCTATATGGCGAACGCCGTGGCTTCCAGACCAATGATGTGCTGGACCTGAACGCAGGAGATATACTGACAAGTGTAGCAAACGGTGGGCATGGCGATTGGGCAATGGAGTCGTATCTGGGCCGCATTAACTATAACTTTAACGATCGTTATATAGTGCAGGCTGCTTTCAGGGCTGATGGATCAATAAACTTTGGTCCGGAAAACAAATGGGGTTACTTCCCGTCTGTTTCTGCTGCCTGGCGTGTTTCGGAAGAAGCATTTTTCAGCCTTCCTTTTGTCAGCGACTTACGCTTACGTTACGAAATTGGTCTTACAGGCAACCAGGGTGGCAGCGGGGCCATCTACGGCAGGTTGTCTCCGGGGCCAACTCCTTGGGGCACAGGCTTTATTCCTGAAAGGTACCCGAACCCGAATTTTCAGTGGGAAGAAACAAAAACAAATAACTTTGGCTTAAACCTGGGCCTGTTCGACAACAGAATTCAGATAGAAGCAGACTACTACATCAAGAACACAGACAACCTGATTCTGGAAGCCACGCTGCCCTGGTACATGGGTACTAACGGCAATGGTGCTGTGTTGCCTCCTAACGTTAACATTGGCTCATTGCAGAATAAAGGCTGGAGCCTTACCTTAAACACGGTAAACATCGACAGACCAGATTTCAGGTGGGAATCTAACTTCAATATTTCTCATTTCAGAACAGAACTCCTGACGCTTTCTTCTGAAAGTAGTATCCTGAACCGAACTACCAGAGAGTGGATTAACTGGGCACAGCGCTCTGTGGTGGGGCAGGCACCCTGGTTGTTCTATGGCTATATAGAAGAAGGTATTTTCCAGGATATGGATGACCTGATGACTCACCCACGTCCGGCTGATAACAACGGTAACCCGTACCCGATAGGAGAGAACAGCATCTGGGTAGGCGATATTAAGTACAAAGATATTAATGGTGACGGAGTTATTACCGGTGAGGACCAGACGTTTATCGGGAACCCATGGCCGAAGTATTTTGCAGGCTTCACCAACACCTTTTCTTATAAGGGCTTTGACTTAAGCGTGCTTGTTACCAGCACCATCGGCAACGACATCTATAATTATTTGCGCAACGAGAACTCCAACCCCAACAACATAAACCTGGGTCGTAACCTGTTTGTAGGTGCTTTTGATTATGCTAAAGTAGAATTAGACGGCGAAGGCAACCCATACCTGCTGAACCCCGGCACCACAGTAGCCAGAATGTCTGGTGGTAACAGGAACAACAACTTTGAGCGTCATACAAATAAATATGTGGAAGATGGCTCTTTTGTACGGCTCAAAAACGTGACCCTGAATTACAACCTGCCAACTTCCTTGCTAAACCGCCAGAAGTTTGTAAAAGCCGCACGGGTAGCCATAAGTGCTCAGAACATAGCCACCCTGACAGGTTACTCCGGTTTCGACCCGGAAGTAGGCTCGCACGTTGGTGGGCTGGAGAACCCGAACGCAGCCGCCATTGGTGTGGATTACGGACGCTACCCCTTAACCCCGATTTATTCTTTCAGTGTTGGAGTTGACTTCTAATTTAAAGCTACAAGCAAAATGAAAAATAAATATATATTCATTACCGGCATCATGGCACTTTCCTTATTCTCGGGCTGTGAAAAAGAATACCTGGAAAGGCCTCCATTAGATACCTTAGTAGATGCTAACTTCTTTAAGAACAACGAACAGGTACTGGCTGCTTCAGCACCACTCTATAGTGTCGTCTGGAAAGATTACGTAGACAAGGCTTCCTGGGCGCTGGGCGATTTAAGAGCAGGCACCACCTTCAGAGCCTGGGGCGACAGAGACAATGTGCTGTTTAACACGACGGCTGTTTCTACGGCTAACAGCGAGGCTTACCGGGCATTTTTTATCGTGGTTGGTCAATCGAACACTCTAATTCAAAATTTAAACCGCTATGCAGGACCGGAAGTAAGTGAAGCTGTAAAAAACCATGCCATTGCCGAAGCACGGTTTATGCGGGCCACTGCCTATTCTTATTTGGTATCGAACTACGGACCGGTGCCGATCATTGAAAATAACCTGGAGCTGCTGAACAGTGGAGGCCTTACACGCAACACGGTAGAAAGTGTTTGGGAGTTCATTACAAGGGATTATATTTTCGCAGCCGAGAATTTGCCTGCAACCCCGGTTCAGCCAGGCAGAGTTACCAGGTGGTCGGCGGAAGGAATGTTGGCCAGAACCTACCTTACACGGGCAGGTGTAGAGGCTAGTGGAGGCGTACGGAAGCAGGAGCATCTTGATAAAGCCAAGCAATATGCCGAAAGTGTAATTGCCGGAAGCGGAAAAATGCTGTTGCCAAACTACGCTGACTTGTTCCGGTACCCTTACGATAACAACAACGAATCGCTGTTTGAGCAGCAATGGGTATTTACCACCAACTATGGCTATGCCAATACCATGGTTTCACAGATCACGTTCAGCAACGACATTGCCAATGGCGATGGCTGGGGCGGTGACCTGGGTGCATCGTGGTGGATGCTGAGCCTGTACGATGGTCTGATACAGGACAATGGTGCCAGACCAGGTTTCACACTAGACCAACGCCTGAAGGCCAGCTATATGCTGCCTGGCTTCCATTATCCTGAAATTTCGCAGACGGTGAGAGACTCCGATGGGAAAGAAACAGAGCAGGGACTTGTGTTTCCGGCACCGGCAGCTACAGCAGACCAGAGTTTTGCCAGCATCAAAAAGTATGTAGTAGGCAAGGCCAAGGATGTGGGCGGGCAGGCCATGCAGCAGCGCTATCCTAACAATACGTATATGCTACGGTTGGCAGAGATTTACCTGATTTATGCAGAGGCAGTTCTGGGCAACAGTGCTTCCACCACCGATGTTCTGGCAGTTGAATTCTTTAACAAAGTGCACCAGCGCGCCGGCTTGCCTGCATTTGAAGATCCGTTAACCTGGGACGATATTTTTGAGGAGCGGATAAAGGAATTTGCCATGGAAGGGCTGGCATGGTACGATCTGGTGCGCCTGCATTATTACAATCCGCAAAAAGCCTATGATATCATTAATAACCAGGATCGGGGCCTGTTTGTGGTGAAGCCGAACAGAATGCCAAACCCAACCGCCTGGACCTTTACCAAAACAGAATGGTTTGCAGACAGAACAGCAAACGCCAATTCAGGCAACTTCGAATTGCCGATTCCGGCAGCAGAAGCCAGCCAGGCACCAAGTCTTCGGGCAGACCCTGTTCCTTATGACTTTGGCGGTTAAGCAGTATTTTAAAAAGGATTTATAAAGCAAAAGTTCATGAAATCAAGATATACAGCATGGTTATTCCTTTTCTTCGCGGTAGCGACGGCAGGAATGTTTTCGGGCTGTTCAGATGATGAAAATCTTCCGAACAATGGCAGGCCCATGATCAACTACATCAGGGTTACAAGGCCAGAGGCTTCAGATTCGCTTATAGCCAAAGCAGGGCAGGGCAGCATGATTGCCATTATTGGTCAGAACCTGGGTAACGCCCGGGAAATATGGTTTAACAACCTGCAGGGAACCCTAACGCCGACCTACATCACCAATAACACGATTATTACAAGAGTTCCTTCCCAGATCCCTACACAGATTTCGAACAGGATGAAGCTTGTGTTTGCTAATGGCGATTCACTTATTCATAATTTCACGGTAGATATAAGTGAGCCGGTAATTGCCTCGATGCTCGGAGAATACGCCAATGCAGGCCAGGTAGCTACTATTACCGGAGATTTCTTTTATGAACCGCTAACGGTAACCTTTACTGGCGGAGCACAGGGTAATGTGGTGCGTGTAGAGGATGATGTGATAGAAGTTACAGTGCCGGAAGGTGCTGAACCTGGTCCCATAACGGTTACAACTAATTTCGGACAATCGAAGTCTGATTTCTGGTTCCGTGACAACCGCAACCTGATTGCCACTTTCGACGGTCCGACAGAAGGTTTGTGGCATGGCCCTGATTTTATAAAAGAATCTGATCCGGATATTACCCCTATAAACGGTAAGTTTCTCCGCATAAACAGAGAGTTAGGTGCCTGGGCCTGGTTTGAGTTCTACGTGGGTCCTAACAACAGCGATGCAGCTAAAGAAACCCGTAACATTCCGGCAGCTGCCATTGCGAACCCTAAAAATTATGTCCTCAAATTCGAGATAAACACATTAGCCTCTTTAACAGGTGCAGAAGTAAGGATGTATATGGGTCCCGGCGACATGGGCTCAGAAAGAGGGAATACCCATTATATATGGAAACCTAATATCAGTACTGACGGCACCTGGCAAACGGTTAGCATTCCTTTTGAGGATTTCTATGTTGCGAACAAATCGTTCCCTTATACCGAAAGCGGCTATGGTGTCTCCTTCCACTTCAGCGGCCCATTGGCAGTAAATGCAAATTTCGCTTTAGATAACATGCGGGTGGTTCCAGTTAAATAACCGTTTAAACAAAATCAGAGATGAAGAAATTTTATAATGTAAAGCTGATAATACTTGCCTGCCTGGTAATTTGTTTAGGCTTTTTAACTGCCTGCGACGACGACGATGAAACCATGCCAAACACTGGCCAGGTAGAACTGCTCAGCTTTGGACCTACCGGTGTGCAGCATGGCGAAGAAATCCGCTTCATTGGCCGCAACCTTACCAAAGTAGATGCCATAGAAATGGCAGGCGTAACCGTGGCTAAGGCTAGTTTCCTGGAGCAGACGCCGGAGCTTATCCGGCTTGTGGTGCCGCAGGAGGCCATGGCTGGCCTGGTTACCCTGAAGTTAAGCGGAGGTGAAGAGGTAGTTTCAAAAACAGTTTTGAGTTTTGAAGTTCCCATTACGATTACGGCTGTTACGCCTGAAGCTAAGCCAGGCACCAATATCACGATTACCGGCACCAAGCTGAACTGGGTAGAAGGTGTGGTCTTTGAAAGCGACACAGTGGCTGAATTTGTAAGCCAGTCGGCCACGGAACTGGTGTTGCGGGTGCCGCTAACCGCAAAAACCGGCAAATTGGTATTAGTTGGCGGAGGTACAAAACCCACCTTTGTAGAAACAGAGGAAGAACTGGTAATAACTCTCCCTGCTGTTACCGCTGTGGCTCCTGCTACGCTGCACAATGGAGAAAACCTGACCATAACCGGCACTAACCTGGACCTGGTGAAGCAGGTGAATTTTACTGGTGCAGGCAATGTTTCAGTAACCAGCTTTGCAAGTCAAACAGAAACAGAAATTGTTTTGAAAGTGCCTGAAAATGCTGCAAAGGGTGTTCTGACGCTAGTGGCGCTTTCTGATGAAGAAGTGACAATTACGCAGGAAGTTGTGCTGCACTTGCCAGCTGTAGCCTCACTGGCTCCGACTGCCATAAAGCATGGCGAAAATCTGACACTAACCGGCACCAACCTGAACCTGGTAAAAGAAATTAAATTTACGGGCGTGGGCGCAGCCAATGTGAGCAGCTTTGTAAGCAAAACCGCTACCCAACTCGTAGTAAAGGTGCCGGACAACGCCTCCAAAGGAAAGTTAACGCTAGTGGCAAACTCCGGTGTAGAAGTGCAAACAACACAAGAGCTTACCATTGTGCTGCCAGCCATTACGTCGGTTTCGCCAAGCCCCGTAGACCCAGGCCAGAACCTGACCATTAATGGCTCGAACCTCGATCTGGTTAAAAGCATTACGTTCCAGGGGGGAACAGTGGTTTCGACGTTTGTAAGTCAGTCAGCCAACAGCATCGTTGTAAAAGTGCCCATGAATGCCAAAAGAGGAGCCCTGACAATAACTACCGTAAAAAATTATGTGATTGAGACGGATGCACAGGTTACAATTGTGTTGCCGGTAATTACCAATGTGGCGCCTGAACCCGTTATAGCAGGAAATTACCTGACTATTTCCGGCACAGAGCTTAACCTGGTAAAATCGGTAGTGTTTACAGGTGGTGCTACCGTATCTACGTTTGTAGCCCAGAACGCAACACAAATTGTGCTTACCGTGCCGGCTGCAGCTAAGACAGGCGTACTCAAGCTTATCACACACTCAAACTTCGAGGTAACGACCGACAAACAGGCGCAGATCGGAACAGAAGCTCCCAATATCTCCTACTACATCTATAACGATGCCTTGCGGTCTGAAAAGGACGATGAGTGGCAGAAATGGGGTGGCTGGGGTACCACCAGTCAGGACCTGGAAAGCACCGAACGTGTAAGCAGAGGCACAAAAGCCATTAAGGTGGTTTACAACGATGCCTACGGTGCCCTGCAGCTGCACCCGAATAACCCGAAAGCGCTTGCAGGTTATACCCACCTGGTACTGTACGTATACGGTGGCTCCGGCGACAACCGCATGGCTATACAGCTTAAAACCACTTCTGGTGCTTATTCTGCGGAACCTAGCTTCACCCTGAAGCAAGGCGAGTGGCAAAAAGTTGAAATAGCCTTAAGTGAGTTCGGCGATATTTCGGCAGGTATTTCAGAGTTTATGGTTAAGAATTATGGCACTAACCCAAATACAGTTTTCATAGACGATATGGGATTAAGGTAAGAACGTCAAGTAAATTCAGAAGAGGGAGAGTGGCAATACTCTTCCTCTTTTATACCCATTGCCTCTTTGGTTAGATGCAGATAACAACTACAATCTAAGTGCTACCCTTGGAAGGAAAAAGGGATAAAACCTTTGGAAGGCCACTTTCATTAGAAAAATATTATTTAGATGCTTATAGGTTAGTGCCCTGCATTTTTTGATTTGAGTATCTGGTAATTTGAAGACTGAGAAGTTTTGAATGAGTGTTGACGAGGAGGAGTGATTACCGGTAATCTAACCTTCTAACCAGTTCAAATCAAGGTTCTGCCTCTTTATAGATATTAGAGGTGTTTATCAAAGGTTATTAAAAACATTTTATGGTATGCTGAAGTGCCGCCTTTAAGTAAGCGTTAACCCTAAAAAATGAGCCACCAAAATGCTGAAACTTCAGAAAATAAGCATGAACAGGATAGTTAGAACAGCCTTTTTTCTGGTGCTGGTATACCTGGTAAGGCCAGATGCGCTTGCTCAGAAATATGAGGCAGAAGGCGCACGCCTGGCAGGTGGTGCCTCTAAAATAAACTGTGCTTCTTGTTCAGGTGGCGCTGCCGTAGCTCAAGGCGAGGGTAGCTTAACGTTTGCCATCTCACTGCCGACTGAAGGCTTTTATAATATTACTGTAAGAGCATCGGCTCCTAATGGCGAAAAAACAAATATTATCTCTCTGAATGGGGTGTCTGCAGACTTTCATTTACCTAATAATCCGCAATATGGTAGCCACAAGGTAGTAAATACGTACAAGCTGGCGGCTGGCGCGCACACACTGGCCATAAAGAAATCGTGGGGCTGGATTAACATAGATTATATTGAACTGGAGAAGGTAAATGCCACAGACCGTTTCAACCTGAACCAGACGCTCGTTACACCAAATGCAACAGCAGAGGCTACAGCCCTTTATAACTTCCTGCTCGATAACTACAGTAAAAAAATCATATCGGGTGTGATGACGCTCAACAGCATGGACGAGGTAAACTGGCTCAAGCAAAACACTGGCAAAGAGCCAGCCCTGCTCGGCCTTGATTTTATGCACAGCGGCCGCAACTACAGCTGGTACAATAGCAAAGAACCCATTAACGATGCCAAAAGCTGGTACAACCGCAACGGCATACCCAACCTGATGTGGCATTGGCGAGACCCTTCTCGGGCGACGGAAGAGTTTTATGCCCGAAATTCAGGCAAGCCAAACGGAACAGTTTTCGATATTTCCAAAGTCTCGGATCAAAACTCAGCAGCCTACAAAGCCATGCTGGCCGATATAGATTATATTTCCGTTTTGCTGAAGGAGCTGCAGGACCATAACGTACCAGTTATCTGGAGGCCCCTGCACGAGGCGGCAGGTGGCTGGTTCTGGTGGGGCACCAAAGGTCCGGAGCCGCTTAAAGCATTGTGGCAGCTGATGTACAACCGCATGGTTCACCACCACGGGCTGCGTAACCTGATCTGGGTCTGGACGAGAGAGCCCGGAGATGATGCCTGGTATCCGGGCGATGAATATGTAGACATAGTTGGCCGTGATATTTACAAAGATGGAGACCACAGCTCCCACGCCATAGAATTTAACAACCTGAACGCCTTGTATGGCGGCAAAAAAATGATTGCATTGAGCGAGGTGGGTTCCTTTCCGGATGTAGATAACCTGGTGCAGGATGGTGCAGCCTGGTCCTGGTTCATGCCCTGGTATGGAAATTATACGCGCAGCAGCCAGTACAATTCACTGGACCTCTGGAAGAAAATGTTTGCCCATGATTACGTAATTACCCTCGATGAAATGCCTGCTCTGAAGACCTACACCCGGCCCGTTACCACCGGCAGCAAAGATAAGATGGCAGAACCGGCCACCTTTGAAGCCTACCCGACCAAAATAGTGGACAAACTGATGCTAAGCAGCCAGCGAAACCTGGGCAACATCAAAATCTACAATCTGTTGGGGCAATTGGTAAAAGAGCAGTTCGTTCAAGGCACTTCTACTGTTGTATCGTTTGCCGGATTTCCTTCGGGGGTATACCTGGTGGAGGTGCCACAACAAGGTACCCTGAAAGTAATAAAAGAGTAACCTGATAATTTGCTTTCCGGAGCGGCTGGAGCAGGTAGGTAGAAAGTAAGGTTTTCAGACAAAGAAGCCTTGGAGCTCAAAAGGCATTTTCACCTTTGGAAGGCAGTTTTCATTCAAATAATTTCTGTAGGTGCTGTTATTCTTGAAATGGTTTCACATTTTCCCTCTGCTTCAACTTCAAAAGGGCCTGTTTAAAATTTCATCAATCCAAAGACCTTATGCCAAATAAATACGCCTTACAAGTTTTCTTCTCTGGCATCGTTTGCCTGGGCTTTGCTTGTTCATCTCCACGGCAGGCAACCGTTGCTATGGAAAACGAACTGACCGAAAACATTCACCTGAACCAGGTTGGCTTTTATCTATCCGCACCCAAAATAGCCATCGTTACAGGTGAGACCGGAGGAGACACCTTCTACCTTAAAACATCTGACCTGTCTGAAACGGTTTTCACTGGCCGGCTGGCAGAAGCCAGGGCAGGAGAATACTCGCAGAAACAGACGCGCCTGGCCGATTTTTCTGATTTCTCCGCCACCGGAAACTTTGTACTGGTAGTGCCAGGGGTAGGGCATTCTTTTGCTTTTGATGTGAAGCAGGAGGTGCATAAAGAATTGGCGGCGGCTGCCCTGAAAGGATTTTACTTCCAGCGTGCCTCCACCGACCTCCAACCTGAGTACGCAGGTAAATGGCACCGGCCTGCAGGTCACCCCGACAGCGAGGTGCTGGTTCATCCGTCAGCCGCTACTGCTCAGCGACCAGCAGGTACGGTCATTTCATCAGCAAAAGGCTGGTATGATGCCGGAGATTACAACAAGTATATCGTGAACAGCGGTATTACCATGGGCACGCTGTTAGCAGCTTACGAAGATTTTCCGGATTACTTTCAGCAGCAGCAGCTGAATATTCCAGAGAGCGGCAACAAGGTGCCTGACCTGCTGGATGAAGTGCTTTGGAACCTCCGCTGGATGCTTACGATGCAGGACCCTGGCGATGGAGGCGTTTACCATAAACTGACGAACCCGGCTTTTGACGGTATGGTGATGCCTTCTGAAGCCAATGGCGTACGGTATGTGGTGCAGAAAGGAACTGCCGCCACCCTCGACTTTGCTGCTGTTATGGCCCAGGCCAGCCGCGTTTACAAACCGTTTGAAAGTACATTTCCTGGTTTATCAGATTCCTGCCTGGTTGCGGCTACAAAAGCCTGGGAGTGGGCGCAGCAAAACCCAGCTATCCTGTACCAACAGGACGACCTGAACAAGCGATTCGAACCAGCTATAAGCACAGGAGCTTATGGCGATTCAGACCTGACGGATGAATTTATCTGGGCAGCCTCCGAATTATACGTTACTACCAAAAACGCTGCGTATTACCGGGCTGTAAAACTGTTTCCTGATGCCAACATGCCATTGCCGGGCTGGAACCAGGTACGTTTGCTCGGTTATTATTCTTTGGTTCGGCATGCCCGCAACCTTACGCCAGAGGCTCAAAAAGACGAGCCCGAACTAAAAAAACGGCTACTGCGCTTTGCAGATGAGTTATTGGAGGGTGCTGCTGACCGGTCGTATGGCACCGTGATGGGGAAATCGGAGAAGGATTACATCTGGGGTAGCAGTTCAGTGGCTGCTAACCAGGGAATCGCCTTGCTGCAGGCATACAATGTTACGTCAGAAAAAAAATACCTGCACGGAGCGCTCTCTAACCTCGATTACCTGTTGGGGCGCAATGCCACCGGCTATTCTTTTGTAACCGGCTTCGGAGAAAAATCCACACTTCATCCGCATCACCGGCCTTCGGTAGCCGATGGCATTCCGGAGCCTGTGCCAGGCCTGCTGTCTGGCGGCACAAACGCCAGAGCAAATCAACAGGACAAGTGTACCACCTACCGCTCTGAATTCCCGGATGAAATGTATACCGATGATGATTGCTCCTACGCCTCGAATGAGATTGCCATCAACTGGAATGCCCCACTTGTATACTTAGCCGCCGCACTGGAAGCCCTGCAACAGGAAAAGGAGTGAGCTAAAATAAACGCTGAAGTAGCTGATCTTACAAGATTTAATAAAGGAATTATTCAAATGAAAAAAGCCTTCCAAAGCTTTTTCTGAAATTTTAAGTCAAGGGTAAGCAGCTAGTTTATTTGTAAATTAGAAATTGATGTTACGCACCTTCAAGTATGCAGCATTTTTTGGTTAGTTCTAATACATTTGGTAAAAGCTTCATCCGGTGCCCTTAGACTTTCATTTTTCATTGTAGAAGTCTTAGCGCTCACGGCCGCGGAGCCAAAACTATGAAACAGTTAAGCCTAAGGGCACCGGATGGAACAGTTGCTAAAAGCGCTGGAACTATATTAACAGTGCCTTGATATTTTAAAATTTAAAGGGAATAGTAATTAGTTCTTCAGCATTTGTAGTATTTAGTTTATTCAAGGCCGGGAGATTTTAACTGCCTTTATTTTATGATAAAATTATGGAACATGCCTAAAATCACGCTGCTACTTATAGTTAGTTTACTTGCGGCTGTAGCAGGGGCACAGGCCCAAAAAGTTCAGCTAATCGACAAACAGGCTACGAGAGAAACAAAGGCACTTTACCAGAACCTTTGGCGGTTATCCGGAAAGCATACACTTTTTGGGCACCAGCACGCAACTGAATACGGGCACGGATGGGCAGGAGAAGCAGGACGATCAGATGTGAAATCGGTTACAGGGTCTCATCCGGCTGTCATTGGAGTCGATTTCAGCGGCTTCTCGGGTAGCTCCCCGGAGGCCATGGAGAGAGCGAAAGAGGCTGTCCGGCAAAATGTTGTAGACACGTACAACAGAGGCGGCATTACCACAGTGGCCTGGCATTTTAATAACCCGGTTTCTGAAGGAGGCTTTTACTGGAAAGATTCTGTGTCGCTTCCTGCCGTTAAGTATATAATTCCGGGGGGAGAGGCACATGCGCAGTACAAAGTAATACTAAATGGAATCGGAGAGTGGGCCCACAGCATTAAAGGAGAAGATGGTGCGTTGGTCCCTGTCATTTTCAGGCCCTACCACGAGTTCGATGGCGATTGGTTCTGGTGGGGAAAAGCCCACACCTCCCGCGAAGATTTTATTCAGTTATGGCGATTTACGGTTACTTATTTAAGAGACAGCCTGCAGGTGCATAATTTTATCTACGCCTTCTCGCCCGATAACAGGTTTAATTCTGAAGCGGAGTTTCTGGAGCGCTACCCCGGCGACGACTGGGTAGACATGGTCGGCATGGATAATTATGCCGATGTAGGCCGCGACCAGTACGACATCGAAACAGCTACCAGGAAACTTAAAATCGTATCGGATTATGCGGTTAAAAAGAAAAAGCTGGCTGCTTTTACCGAAACAGGGCTGGAGTCTATTCCGAACAAAACCTGGTGGACAAAAACGCTGTTGCCCATCCTAAAAGCAGAAGGCATGCGGCTGGCTTACGTACTTGTCTGGCGAAACGACATTTGGAGCCCGACGCACTATTACGCTCCTTACCCAGGGCATGGCAGCGTCCCGGATTTTATGGAGTTTTACCACGACCCTTTCTCTTTGTTCGAAAAGGACCTTGGTGCCATTTATAAGCGGAAGAAGTTTTTAGGCGTTTTTTGATTGTGGGAGTTCAGATTTATAATTTCGTGTGGGTAAAATCATCCTGCTAAATAAAGACTCTTACCCCAGAGTAATTCTGGCGGAACTCAGAAGGAGTGCAGCCATTTTTCTTCTTAAAAATCCGGTTGAAGTATGATAGATTGTTGAAACCGCATTTGTAGGAAACTTCAGAAATTGTATCAGTCGTGTCGATGAGCATACGGGAGGCATGGCCCAGGCGAATCTCGTTGAGGCTGTCAATAAAGGTTTTTCCGGTACACTTTTTAATGAACCTGCTGAACGAAACTTCCGGCATACTGACCACTTTAGAGACATCCGCCAGCGAAACATCTTTATTATAGTAGGTCTGCATGTATTCAAAGGCTTTTTCTATGCGCCGGCTGTGGTAATTAATCTGGTCGGTGGTGAAGGTGCTGTTAGAGAGGGTCCGCATATTGCGCGAGGTAGACAGATCGTGGAGAATAGAAATAAGCTCCAGCACCGAGTCGAACCCGCTTTTTTGGGTTAGCTGCTCCAGCCGGGGCTGAAAAGCTTCTTTTGTTTCTCTGGAGAAGGAAATGCCTTTACTGGCTCGCTCCAGCAACGACCGAATAAAGTTTAGCTGGTTACGTCGCAAAAATTTCTCATCGAACAGGTCGCGGTGAAACTGAAGCGTAATCTCGTAAATCTTGTCGCTCCTGCACTCGTGTGTAAACCAGCCGTGTGGCAGGTTGCTCCCGACCAGTACCAGATCCAGGTCGTCAATAACTTCGACATGGTCTCCCACAATGCGCTTGGTACCGGCAGCATTGGAAATGAAGTTAAGCTCAAATTCTTCGTGGTTATGTAAAGGGAAATCGAAACCTTGTTTCACTCTCGAAAAAATGGTGAAACAGTCGTTCTGAGTTAGTGGCGTTATTTCTCTGTAAATGCTGCTCATATAAGGCGATATAGTTAGGACATATAAAACAAGCGAAACGGAAATTCAGAAAAGGGAATTTGGTTTTAAAGTTAATTTTATTAACAGCTGTTTGTTGTTAATGTTGGTCTTTTAAAAGCTGAACATTCCTAATTGTAAGAGTGAAAATGTTTGATAAAGATATAAATCATTTAAAGATTTAGTTAAAATAAAATCAAATATTAATTAAATAATATACAAGGTTGTTAATTATTAAACTCAAACCAAAATTTATAAATGTCGCTTTTTTATTGTTTTCTATCCCCTTTTTTTAAGAAAAACCTCCTAATACAAATAACCAGCACCTGCCTTAAAGGATTATGAGTATTAGATAGTAGGTTTAATAGTGAACAAAATGATAAAATAGTATTATGCTGAAGTAGCCATAAAACTATAGATTTGCTAACAGTTATTAGGTTCAAGATCTGCTCCTAGGAAGAAGTCTATTAGTCTTAATAAGGCTACAGGGTGAAATCATAAGAAAGATGGGATAAGCACGAATTATTCAAATGAAAATCGCCTTCCAAATGAATTTTATGCCAGCACCATTCAAGGGTGATTACCATGCGCTGTGTTACAGTTTAACTGCTTTAACTTAAACAAGATGCAAAGAAAAAGGCCTTCCGTAACTTACCTTATATGTTGCCTGTTGGTGCTCCTGCTGGTAGTGTCGGGCAAGGCGCAAGTACGACCTGTAAACCCGAAGGCAACACCCGAAACAAAGAATTTATATGCCAACCTGAAGCGGCTTTCGCAGAAGGGCGTCATGTTTGGCCATCAGGACGACTTAGCGTACGGAGTAGGCTGGGCTTATGAACCCGGCAGCTCCGATGTAAAGGCAGTGACGGGTGAATATCCTGCTGTATTTGGCTGGGATCTGGGAGAACTGGAGATGGGAAAGCAGGCAAACCTCGACGAGGTGCCTTTCGACAAAATGAAGGCCATGGCGCAGCAAGCGTACACTATGGGCGGACTGAACACCTTTAGCTGGCATTTGCATAACCCGGTGGAGCCTGCCAAAACCAGTTGGGATAAGGTAGATTCCACCATCAAACAACTGTTCTCCGATAAAAAGGCGATGAAGCGCTACAAGTCCTGGCTAGGAACCTTGGCAACTTTTATGAAGAGTCTGAAAGGCCCGGATGGTGAACTGATTCCGGTGGTGTTCCGGCCTTTTCATGAGCACACTGGCAGTTGGTTCTGGTGGGGACGCGACCACTGCACCCCTGAAGAATACATAAAACTGTGGCGCTTTACCATTGACTATCTGCGCAAAGAAGAAAAAGTAAACAACCTCCTGATCGCCTACTCCACCGACAGGTTCAACTCCAAAGAAGACTACCTGGAGCGATACCCCGGCGATGATTACGTGGATATGGTAGGGTTTGACATTTACCACCGCCCGCAGCCCGGTGTTGCCGATTCTTTTGTGCCAGATACTCGCCGGATGGTGGAAACACTGCGCGAGATAGGGCAGGAGAAAAACAAAGTGTGGGCCCTGACCGAAACCGGCCTGGAAATGATTCCGGATGAAAACTGGTGGACAGAGACCCTGTTACCGATTGTTAAGGACTCCGGTTTATCGTATGTGCTGCTTTGGCGCAACGGGCGCCCTGATCATTATTACGCACCTTATCCGGGGCAGAAGAGTGCGAGTAATTTTATAGAACTGTACCGGCAACCAAACATCCTTTTCTTAAACGATGTGGCAGAGGAGCAGCTGTATAAACCCCTGAAATCGAATTAAATTAGCAGGAGAGGAGTGTGCAATAGAGCGCTGCTGCTGCAAGTGGCTCCTTCAAACCTTAAGCAAACAACCCAAAAATGAAGCTAACCATACTAGATGCCAGTATTATACTTCTTTACCTGATTGGAATAACTACCATCGGACTGGTACTCCAAAAGCGGGCGAAAGCAAGTAAAAGCGCTTACCTGCTCGGTGGGAATACTTTGCCCTGGTATGCGCTCGGCCTGTCGAATGCATCGGGTATGTTCGATATTTCAGGCACGATGTGGATGGTGATGCTGGCCTTTGTGTATGGCTTAAAGAGCATCTGGATTCCCTGGCTCTGGCCTTCCTTTAACCAGATTTTCCTAATGATGTTCCTGGCCGGCTGGCTACGCAGGTCTAATGTAACCACGGGTGCCGAATGGATGCTGACCCGCTTCGGCAGGGGTAAAGATTCCCAGATGTCGCATTCCATTGTGGTGGTGTTTGCGCTCCTGAGTTGCCTGGGCTTTCTGGCCTATGGGTTTATCGGGCTGGGTAAGTTTGTGGAGATTTTTATTCCCTGGTCGGTCGTTTCGCCTTATGTTCCTTTCTATGTTGCCCCTGAGTTTGTGCCGCATCTGTACGGGCTGGCCTTTACTTCCTTTGCCGTTTTCTATTCCATTATCGGTGGCATGGCCAGTATTGTGTGGGCAGATGTGCTGCAGTATGTAATCATGACGGTGGCAAGCATTACCATTGCCATTATTGCCATGGCGAACCTCAATGTAGCTTCTCTTAACGTGCCGGAAGAGTGGATTACGCCTTTCTTCGGAGCCAGCCTGAACATGGATTGGACCGGGATCATAGATGAGGTAAATGATAAAATACAGTCAGACGGTTTTTCGCTATTCGGTATTTTCTTTTCCCTGATGCTCTTTAAAGGCATCCTTGCCAGCCTGGCAGGTCCCGCACCTAATTACGACATGCAGAAGATCCTGTCGTCGCAGTCGCCAACGGATGCCGCTAAAATGAGTGGTTTCGTGTCGCTGGTACTGCTCCCGACCCGTTACCTGATGATCATTGGATTTACCGTTCTGGCGATTTTGAACTACCACCAGCTTAACCTGGAGTCGGCAACCGGAATCGATTTTGAGAAGATTCTGCCAGCCGCCATTTCAAACTTTGCACCCTCTGGCGTGATGGGCTTGTTGCTGGCTGGCCTGTTGGCGGCTTTTATCGGTACGTTTGCCGGTACGCTAAATGCAGCCCAGGCCTACATCGTAAATGACCTTTACCTGCGGTATGTAAACCCAAGAGCATCTAACCAAAAGATAAGCACCGTTAACTACCTCACGGGTGTGGTGGTGGTGCTGGCCAGCGTGGTGCTGGGTTTTTTTGCCAAAGATGTAAACAGCCTGCTGCAGTGGATTGTGGCCGGTTTGTATGGCGGCTATGTGGCAGCCAATGTGCTCAAGTGGTACTGGTGGCGCTTCAATGCCAGAGGCTTCTTCTGGGGCATGCTGGCGGGTATTGTGTCTGCACTGGTATTCCCCTCTTTCTTCGATGGTTTAGACCTTTACTACTTCCCTTTGCTGTTCGCCATATCTTTGGCCGGAAGTATTATTGGCACTTTTGCCGGTCCTCCCACTGATGAAGCAACGCTTAAGAGCTTCTACAAAAATGTACGCCCCTGGGGTTTCTGGAAACCAATAGATGCTCTCGTGAAAGCAGAAGATCCTTCCTTTGTAGAAAACCAAAACTTCTGGCTCGATGCTTTTAATGTGGTTATTGGCATTGTGTGGCAACTAAGCCTGGTGCTGCTCCCTATTTACCTCGTGCTGGGCATGCACATGGAACTCTCAGTAACAGGCGTGGTACTGTTAATTTGTTGCTTTATCCTGAAAAAGACCTGGTGGGACAAACTTGAAGCTGAAGGCACTGGTGTAGCTGCCGCGCTTAAGAAAAGGCTGGTATCCCAAAAATGATTTACTGCTGCTGCTAACAGACCCGGCAGTTCCTATACATACTAACAACCACTTGAAATGGAAAACTTATTTCAAAAAAGACTGGAAGGTTTAGAGAAGTCATATATTGATTTGATAACCCGCAAAAACGAGAAACTGCCTTTAGGAAACGGAGTTATCAAAAGGTATAAATACCCGGTGCTTACAGCCCAGCATGCCCCGCTGCTCTGGCGCTACGACCTGAACCCGGCTACCAACCCTTACCTGATGGAGCGCTTCGGGATTAATGCCACTTTTAACGCAGGGGCCATTAAGCTACATGGGAAATACCTGATGGTGGTGCGGGTTGAGGGGCTGGACCGCAAGTCGTTTTTTGCAGTGGCTGAAAGTGAGAACGGAGTAGATAACTTCAGGTTCTGGGAACGACCGATTACCATGCCCGAAACAGAGGAGCCTGACGTGAATGTATATGACATGCGGCTGACGCAGCACGAAGACGGCTGGATCTACGGCCTCTTCTGCACCGAGCGCAAAGACCCGAACGCCGGACCTGGCGATGAGTCTGCTGCCATGGCACAATGCGGCATAGCACGGACCCACGACCTGGTAACATGGGAGCGCCTTCCAGACTTGAAAACACCCTCACCGCAGCAGCGGAACGTGGTGCTGCATCCGGAGTTCGTAGATGGCAAATACGCGTTGTACACCCGTCCGCAGGACAGCTTTATAGAAGCTGGCACGCGTGGCGGAATTGGCTATGGCCTCGTGAATTGTATGGAAAACGCGGTGGTCAATGAAGAGCAGATTCTCGACGAAAAACACTACCACACCGTGTACGAAGTAAAGAATGGCCAGGGACCTGCTCCCTTGAAAACGACAAAAGGCTGGCTGCACCTAGCACATGGCGTACGTAACACCGCTGCCGGACTGCGATACGTGCTCTACATGTTCATGACAGATCTGGCTGATATCACCAAAGTAACCTGCAAACCAGCCGGATATTTTATTGCACCGGAAGGGGAGGAGCGCATTGGAGATGTATCGAATGTAGTGTTTGCAAACGGTTGGATAATGGATGATGACGGAACCGTTTTTATCTATTACGGCTCCTCCGACACCCGCATGCATGTAGCCACTTCTACTATAGATTTGTTACTGGATTATGTCACCAACACACCAGCCGATGGTTTCCGATCTGCGGCTTCAGTAGAAACAATTAATCAGATTATAGACCGTAACCTGGCTGTGCTGCAACAAAAGCAGGAGCTGGTTGCAAACGAAAATGCTAATTCCTGATGGAAACAGCAGTAGCAAAGGCCAGACTAGAGGTCTATCAGGCGGAGGTGGAAAAGGAGCTGTACAGCATCCTGGATTTCTGGATGCGCCACGCATCTGATACCCGAAACGGAGGATTTGTAGGCAAGATGGACAACCAGGGCCAGGTTGACTACGACGCACCCAAAGGAAGCGTGCTCAATGCCCGCATTCTATGGACTTTTGCGGCTGCTTACCGGCACACCGGCGAAACTAACTACTTAGCAATGGCTG
The DNA here is from genome assembly GCF_008017455.1 of Pontibacter qinzhouensis. Lineage (GTDB taxonomy): Bacteria > Bacteroidota > Bacteroidia > Cytophagales > Hymenobacteraceae > Pontibacter > Pontibacter qinzhouensis. The sequence continues at coordinate 58,923 of NZ_VRTY01000002.1, forward strand.
ATCGGGCGTTTGATTATGTGCTGCAGCATTTTCTGGATAAAAACTTTGGCGGTGTTTACTGGTCGGTGACGGCAACGGGCGAGCCTTTAAATACCCGGAAGCAGATCTATGCACTGGCTTTTATGATCTATGGCCTGAGCGAGTATTACCTGGCCACCCAAAAAGCGGAGGCGCTGCAGGTATGCCAGGAGTTATTCCGGTGGGTAGAGCAGTATAGTTTCGATCCGGAGCAGGGAGGATATTTAGAGGCTTTCAGCAGGGAAGGTGCGCTTCTGGATGATCTCCGCCTGAGCGAGAAAGACCGGAACGATCCCAAAACCATGAACACCCACCTCCACATTTTGGAGGCATACGCCAACCTCTACCGTATATGGCCCGATGCGCAGCTAGCAACGCAGCTGGAGCATCTGATAAAGGTATTCCTGGAGCATATAATTGATCCTGATACCGCCCATCTGAAGCTATTCTTTTCGAAAGACTGGATACCTGCCGCAGACCTTGTTTCCTATGGCCACGACATTGAGGCTTCCTGGTTATTGGTAGAAGCGGCAGTGGTGCTGGGAAAGGAGGAATTGATTGAGAGATCAAAAGAAGTGGCTGTAGCTATGGCAAACGCTACAACAGAAGGGCTCCAGGCAGATGGCAGCCTTTATCATGAACTGGACAAAGCCACCAACCACTACGACACCCACCGCGAATGGTGGGTAAGTGCCGAGGCGATGGTAGGTTTCCTGAATGCTTACCAGCTGACGAATAATGGTAGCTTTCTGGAGCATTCTCAAAATGCCTGGGAATTCGCCAGAAAACACCTTATCGACAAAGAGCAGGGAGAGTGGTTATGGGGCGTTTTTGATGATTACAGCCCAATGCAGGAAGAAGACAAAATCGGTTTTTGGAAATGCCCCTACCACAATGCCCGCGTCTGCCTCGAAGTGATGTATCGTTGCGACAGTCTGCTGCTTGTTTAAGTTGATAATTTGGAGATTTGAAGATTTGGAAACTGGAAATATGAAGATGAAACAATAAAAGTGATGAATTTATCCATGTCATTAAAATCACATCCTGTAAATCCTTGAGATAGAGGTCTTATATAAAGATTCAGACAGAAACAATTACCTCTTTAAAAACACCAGAATAAGCCTTTATTCAGCTATTAACATCTCAGCCATACAATAGAAACTTTTGATACCCCATCTATAACTGAGCCTTGCCTACATTTATGTACTCATGTTAGTTCGTTCGGCACCTGGCGCAGCAGCTAACAGTTTACCTTACGCACTGTAATTACAAACAGCATGAACATAAAAATAATACTCTCCTTACTGAACTTGTTCGTTTTTTCAATTACGGCATACAGCCAGGGCAACAACTATGAGCAGAACTACAGCAAGTTTAAAGGCCTTGCCCTGACACCACCGATGGGCTGGAACAGCTGGAACAAATTTGCCTGCAACGTAAATGAGCAGCTGATACGGGAAACAGCCGATGCCATGATTTCTTCCGGCATGAAAGCTGCCGGATACACCTACATCAACATCGACGATTGCTGGCACGGGCAACGCGACAGCCTGGGCTTTATCCATCCTGACCCGGAGCGTTTCCCGTCTGGCATGAAGGCGCTGGCCGAATACGTACATGCTAAAGGCCTGAAGTTCGGGATCTATTCGGATGCTGGTTCTCAGACCTGCGGTGGCAGACCCGGCAGCCGGGGCTATGAGTTTCAGGATGCGCAAACCTATGCCAGTTGGGGCGTGGATTATTTGAAGTACGATTGGTGCAACACCGAAGGACTGAAAGCAGAAGGCGCCTACATGACCATGGCAGCTGCCCTGCAACGAGCCGGAAGACCCATTGTGCTAAGCATCTGCGAGTGGGGCACCGATAAACCCTGGGAGTGGGGACCAGAAGTAGGCCAGCTCTGGCGCACCACCGGCGATATCTACAACTGTTTTGACTGTATCGAAGACCACGGCACCTGGCAATCTTTTGGCGTGATGCAGATACTCGATAAGCAGGAGGGACTGCGCCAGTATGCCGGACCCGGCCAGTGGAACGACCCCGATATGATGGAAGTAGGCAATGGCATGGCCGTAAACGAAGACCGTGCCCACTTTACCATGTGGAGTATGCTGGCCGCCCCGCTCATTGCCGGAAACGACCTGCGCAACATGAGCAAAGAAACCACCGCCATCCTGACCAACAAAGAAGTAATTGCCGTGAACCAGGACAAGCTCGGCATCCAGGGCTTTAAGCTCAGCAGCAAAGACGGCCTGGAAACCTGGCTGAAACCTTTGGATGACGGCAATTGGGCAGTAGTGTTTCTGAACCGAGGCGATGGACCACGTAAAGTGGAGTTCGACTGGAAAAAGAATCCGATCACCGACGAGCTTTCTAAAGCAGAGCTTAATGCTTCCCAAACTACCTACAAAATCCGCAACGTCTGGACAAAGAAAGCAGCAGGTACTACAGCCAGATCCTTTAAAGCAGAAATACCAAAGTATGATGTCGTGATGCTGGTGCTGTCGAAGTAGTGGCAGTCTTAGGAGCTTCGCCAAATTAAAAATTAGAAATTCAAAATTGGAAATGTTGAAAAATGTGTTTTAATAGCCTTAGAAATACATTTTCATCTGTTCCTTATTTGTGAATGGCTGAATTTATTCTGCCAACAATACTTAGAGTATCAAAATCTCACATAAAAAAGCAGCGGCAGCATCAGCAGACATAAAAGACCTGGAAGGCTGTTTTCATTAGAATAATTTATATTTTTTGAAAAAGCACCACGCGCTTCATCTCTGCCAAAATCCTTGAAAAATGAGAAAACTATTACTAGTTAAACTGCTTTTGGTGGTACTCCAGCTAAGCACCTTACCTGATGTTCGGGCAAATGTGCAGTTGCCGGCCATTTTCGGCAATCACATGGTCTTACAGCAAAATGCCGAAGTATCGATCTGGGGCTGGGCCAAAGCGCTGGAAGAGGTTACCGTAACCAGTAGCTGGGATCAACAGGTAGTTAAAACCACCGCAAGCAACCAGGCCAAATGGGAAGTAAAACTGATGACACCTGCTGCCGGCGGCCCTTACACCATCAAAATAGAGGGCTACAATACCATCCTGCTCGAAGATGTGCTGATCGGTGAAGTTTGGCTCTGTTCCGGACAGTCGAACATGGAGTGGTCGGCCAGAGCGGGCATAGACAATGCAGAACAGGCAGTGGCAGAGGCAAATTTCCCTTTCATCCGATTTTTCAGAGTAGGATACCGAACAGCTGATGTGCCACAACAGGACCTGGATGGCCAATGGGTCGTGTGCACACCGGAAACCATGAAAGACTTTAGTGCAGTGGCTTATTTCTTCGGGAAAGATGTGCACCAGAACCTGAACCTGCCGGTTGGGCTAATAGATAACAGCTGGGGCGGTACACCGGCAGAAACCTGGGTGAACCCGGACCTGATTGCAAAAAACCAAGCCATGGCAGCCTCTGCTGCCACGCAAAAAGAAGTAACCTGGTGCCCTGTGGAGCCAGGCAAAACCTATAATGCCATGTTAAAGCCGCTTGTTCCTTACCATATTGCGGGGGTGCTCTGGTATCAGGGTGAGTCTAATACAAACGATCCGGAGAACTATGCTACCTTATTTCCAACTCTTATTCAAAACTGGCGAAGCGAGTGGGGCTATGAATTCCCGTTCTACTATGTGCAGATAGCGCCTTTCAAACACTATGGCACGCAGGCTGGAGCGCGCCTGCGAGATGTGCAACGCCGAGTACTGCAGGTGCCCAACACGGGCATGGTGGTGGTCAGCGATATAGGCAACAACGAAAACATCCACCCGACCAACAAACACGACATTGGCAAGCGCCTGGCAAACCTGGCCCTGAACCAGACCTATGGCAAAAAAGAACTCCCTTACTCCGGGCCACTTTTCCGTGAGATGAAGACAGACGGCAACAAAGCAGTGCTTTATTTCGACCATGCCGACAAGGGTTTGGTGAGCAAAAACAAAAAACTGACCCAGTTCGAAATTGCCGGTAGCGACCAGAAGTTTGTAAAAGCAGATGCCCGCATTGTAGGCAACACCGTGGTGGTGCAGGCAAAGCGGGTGAAGAACCCGGCAGCCGTGCGATTTGAGTGGCACAGTGCCGTAGAGGCAAGTTTATTCAACAAAGAAGGTCTGCCTGCCTCCAGTTTTAGAACGGATGATTGGGTCATTAAATAAGCTTCTCACAATTGAATTTTTTTATAGCGCGAGCGTCCTCGCTCGTGATGATTATTTCGAGGCCTCTGGCCGAGTTAAAGTAAGAAAGCGGCTGGGGAATATAAGACATAAGCGAGGACGCTCGCGCCAATCATTTTAAACACCCGATAGTTCTCTGTAGTCCTTTTTTAAAAGCTAGAAACACCGTTCATGAAAAGAATAAAACTAACCATACTCATGGCGCTACTGCTTGTAACAAACCTTCAGGCACAGGTAGCCTCTCAGTTTGTGAAAACGGACGGTAGCAGATTTGTTTTAGAAGGCAAACCCTATTATTACATTGGTACCAACTATTGGTATGGCGCTATTCTGGGTTCAACAGGTGAGGCAGGCAACCAGGAGAGGCTGCTGCAGGAGCTGGATTTTATGAAACAGAATGGCATCACCAACCTCCGCATTCTGGCCGGAGCACAGGGGCCAAACGATCAGCCATTTCGCGTTTCTCCAGCTTTGGAAATGGCTCCCGGCAAGTATAACGATACGCTGCTGGCTGGGCTGGATTTTATGTTGGCCGAGATGGGTAAGCGCGACATGAAGGCTGTACTGTATTTCAACAATAGCTGGGAGTGGTCTGGTGGCTACGGTCAGTACCTCAACTGGAACGGCTATGGCGACATTCCCTACGCCTTAGCAAACAATAACGATTGGGCAGGATTTATGCGTTATGTGAGCCAGTTCCTGAACTGTGAGCCCTGCAAAAGTCAGTTTGCCAACCACGTAAAATTCATGCTGAACCGCACCAACCAGTTCACCAACAAGAAATACACCGAGGATCCGGCCATCATGTCCTGGCAAATCGCAAATGAACCGCGTGCTTTCTCTAAAGAGAATATACCTGCCTATGAACAATGGATCAGCAGCACCGCAGCCCTTATTAAGTCACTAGATAAAAACCACATGGTATCTACAGGGTCGGAGGGAAGTCATGGCACCGAAGGATCGTTGGAAGATTATAAGCGGATTCATGCTGACCCCAACATCGATTACGTGACCATGCACATCTGGCCCAAAAACTGGAGTTGGCTTGATGCCAATAATATAGGCGGCACCATCGATAAAGCCATAGCCAATACAAAAGATTATATGGACAAGCACATGGCTGTGGCTCGCGACCTGAAGAAGCCCATCGTGATGGAAGAGTTTGGTCTGCCCCGCGACCAGCATTCCTACAATCTGAAAGATAAAACTACGTTCCGTGACAAATACTACAGCTATGTGTTCGATAGGGTGCTGCAAAGTGCCAGAACGGGAGGCGAACTGGCCGGCTGTAATTTCTGGGCCTTCAGCGGCACCGCACGGCCAAACCCTGCGCACGAATTCTGGGCCAACGGCGACGACCTGATGGGAGACCCGCCACAAGAAGAGCAGGGCCTGAACTCTGTCTTTGATCAGGACAGCACCATTCCGATAATCAAAAAGTACGCGGACGCAATTCAGAAGGAAACGAAAAAGGGAAAGGCAAAGAAATAGGAGCTAAGGTATGGCAGAGCGGAATATGAAATTTTTACTGATGTCAGGCAGAAATTTATCAAAGGTGAAAATTCCTTCATTGAGGGGAAAAGTAATTTGTAGGCCGCTGGTGCGAGCTTGTAGCTCGTACTTTCACCTCGCTTGATCACTCGAAATAGGCAAAATCAGAATGTTGAGAATTGATGCTTTACATTCTTTACCAAAGATTAGGGAAGAACGAGCTACAAGCTCGCAACAGCGAATAATATATCAAATTTGCTCTTCAATTCATCCCTGCAAGATCAGCTTCAAAGGGGAACGAAATAGACGCTGCGTAACATGAAATATTCAATTAAAAAGCGTCTCCGGTGGCCTTTTGACCTGATGCTGCTGTTAATTTTTAATACGATACACTGTTTTAATCACCAATTGCTATTATCTCAGAAGAATTCGCCAATGATCCGAAACTCACTTTACCTGTTGCTGCTTAGTATACTGCCTTTGCTGAGTGCCTGCAAGGTTGCTAGCAAAAGTGGCGGAGGACAAGTCAGCTTTATCGCTGCCGATAACCCGCATATACAGTACACTGGCCGCATCGATTTTTCTGATCCTAAAAAGCCAAAATTCTGGTCACCGGGTGTGTACATCCAGGCAAAGTTTCAAGGCACCCTCTGTGAGATTATGTTGAATGAGGAAGAACTATGGGGGAAAAACCACAATTACCTGGAGATTGTGATCGATGACCAGGAGCCATTCAGAATTCAGACTACCGGCAAGCAAAATACGATTCGGGTCGCAGAAAACCTGCCAGAAGGGGAGCACACCATCACCATCTGCAAGAACACCGAATCTAATATCGGTTACCTGGAGTTCCTTGGTTTTAATACTGAAAAACTGTTGCCGCTGCCCCCGAAACCGGAACGTAAGATCGAGTTTATCGGCAATTCCATTACCTGCGGTGCCAGCAGCGATATGTCGCAGATTAATTGTGGCCAAGGAGAGTGGCACGACCAACATAACGCTTACCTGGCCTATGGTCCAAGAACAGCCCGCAAACTGAATGCGCAGTGGCACCTGACCGCCGTATCAGGCATTGGGCTGATACACAGTTGCTGCGATCTGGAGATCCTGATGCCTCAGGTCCACGACAAGGTAAGCCTCCGGGAAAACAAACACCTTTGGGATTTCAGCCGCTACCAGCCTGATGTCGTGACCATTTGCCTCGGGCAGAACGACGGTGTGCAGGATTCTACAGCCTTCACCACTGCCTATGTCACTTTTATCAAGCGCCTCAGGGGGCATTACCCTAATGCAGAAATTATTTGCCTGACCAGCCCCATGGGTGATGAGAAGCTAACCGCTGCCCTGAAAAATTATCTGACAGGTGTAGTAAACTATCTGCAGCAGCAGGGCGACAAAAAGGTACATAAATTCTACTTCTCCGGAAGGTACACAGGCGGCTGCGATGCACACCCCAGCATGGCCGAACACGAACTTATAGCCAACGAATTAACACCTTTCCTGAAGAAGACGCTGCATTGGTGATATGAGAGAATTATTTATGACACATGCGTCTTCGTTCGTGACGATTATCCCAAGGCCTCTGGCCGCATTGAGGCTCCTTTAAAAGGCCATTTAACTTCAGAAATTAAATAGAGAAGCACTGGAGGTAATGATACTCAAACTAATATAACACAAACGACTTAGTCTATTAAAAATATGAAAAAATATACCATACTCGCCTTTTCACTGGCTATAGCGCTTCATTCCTGCGGCGTTACACAGCCATCAGCCACGCAGCACACAGAAGCTGCCACAGTTGCTGCCGAGCCTGCTTCCGCCCCAGCGAAGGCTACCGACAAGGAAATAGAGGACCTGCTGGCGCAGATGAGTATCGAGGAGAAAGTGGGGCAGATGACGCAGGTCACCATCGACCTGATTCTAAAGGATGGTACAACCACGACTATTGACGAGGGAAAACTTAAAAAGGCAATTCTGGATAAAAATGTCGGCTCTATTCTGAACGTGCGGGAGCATGCCTACACGGTGGAGCAGTGGCACCAGATCCTGACGGCCATCCAGAATGTAGCCACCAAAGAATCGCGGCTCAAGGTGCCGGTGCTTTATGGTATCGACGCCATTCATGGGGCTAACTACATCGCCGGCTCCACGCTTTTTCCGCACAACATCGGTATGGCCGCAACACGCAATCCTGAGCTGGTGAGCCAGGCGGCCAAAATTACAGCTATCGAAACCAGGGCCTCCGGCATTCCGTGGAACTTCGACCCGGTGCTGGATGTAGGGCGGCAACCACTGTGGCCGCGCTTCGAGGAAACCTTCGGAGAAGATGTACATATGGTAAAAACAATGGGTGCAGCCGCTATTAAAGGCTACGAACAGGACGGGCCGGGGCAAGACCATACGGTTGCCTCCTGCATGAAGCATTTCCTGGGCTACTCCGTGCCGGGATCGGGTAAAGATCGCACGCCATCCTACATTCCGGAGCAAATGCTGCGCGAGATTTTCCTGCCACCCTTCAAGGCTGCCGTGGAAGCAGGCGTGTCTACGGTAATGATTAACTCAGGTGAGGTAAACGGTACACCTGTGCATGGCAGCAAGTACTACCTGACCGACATCCTGCGGGGCGAATTGGGCTTTGAGGGTGTGGCTGTTTCTGATTGGGAAGATGTGATTCGCCTGCACACCCGCCACCGCGTGGCCGACACGCCAAAAGAAGCTGTACGCATGGCTGTGGAAGCTGGCCTGGACATGAGCATGGTGCCCACCGACTACTCTTTCTACGACTTACTGGTAGAACTGGTAAAAGAAGGCACAGTGTCAGAAGAGCGTATCAATACCTCTGTGCGCCGCATTCTGGTGCTGAAGAAGAAGGTTGGCCTATTCCAGAATGCATTCCCGATGCCGGAGCTAAAAGCGCAACTCCACAAGCCCGAATATGATCAGGTATCTTACCAGGCAGCTTTAGAAAGCATTACCTTACTGAAGAATGAGAAGCAGGTGCTGCCTTTAAGCAAGAATACGAAAGTATTGGTGGCTGGTCCTGGAGCAAACAGTCTGCCGGCCCTGCACGGCAGTTGGTCCTACATCTGGCAGGGGACCGATGCCAGCAAATACCCTGATAAAGCGAAAACAGTAGTGGCCGCTCTTGCCGCCAAGGCAGGAAAAGGCAACGTTATATCAAGTGCTGTAGCAGACTATAAGGCTGCCGCTAATTACAATGTAGCGCAGCTAAAAAAAGACACCAGGCAGGCACAGGCCATTGTGCTGGTGCTAGGGGAGAATGCCTATGCCGAAAGCCCCGGCGTAATAGATGACCTGACGCTGGACGCTGACCAACTGGCGCTGGCAAGAGCAGCTAAAGAAACAGGCAAGGCCGTTATCCTGGTGCTGCTGGAAGGGCGGCCGCGTATTGTCTCATCTATTGAGCCGCAGGTGGATGCGGTGGTGCTGGCTTATCGGCCATCTACCTTCGGGGCGCCAGCCATTGCCGATGTGCTTTACGGCGACTACAACCCAAGTGGTGTGCTACCTTTTACCTACCCACGCTATACCGGCGATATTTTGCTCTACGATCACAAAGGTACGGAACGCATACGCGAGGATGTGCCTAACACTTACGGCGATGCCGGCTTTAACCCACAGTGGGCCTTTGGTACTGGGCTGAGCTATACAACCTTCAGCCTCTCAGATCTGCGCACCGATAAAACTTCTTTTGGTGCTGCTGATAAGCTGCAGGTGTCGGTAAAAGTGAGGAACACAGGCAACCGCGCCGGCAAAAAGGCCATCGATCTCTTTAGCCACGACCAATACGCCAGCATCACGCCGAGCGTACGCCGGTTACGAGCCTTCTCGAAGGTGGAGCTGCAGCCAGGGGAGGAGCGGGAGGTGCGTTTCACGATAGGCGCATCAGATCTGGCTTTTGTAAACGAGCAGGGGCAATGGGTAACTGAGCCAGGAGCATTCGATCTGTTGATCGGTGACCTGAAGGTTACGGTAAACTATCAGGAGCAGGGAAAAGCTTCTTTGAAGTAATTGATTTTATAAACACGGAGGAGGAGTGGCATCAGGAGCTACCATTGCTGGAGGGCCTTTTCAGATGATTTCCAGTTTAATCTCTTTCGCTGGTGCGAACTTGTAGCTCGTACCTTCAGGATATTTATAACAGATATGGTTAGATTCTGTAGTATTGAAACTTTACATTACCTAGCTAAACTGAAATGCCTGCATTTTGAAAGTACGAGCTACAGACTCGCACTAGCGAAGGAGAAGCAGGCTTGAAGTTGTTCACCTATATATTTAAAACTCAAAAGATGAAGTTAAAATACATCGTTATAGCCTTACTAGTGGCGGCTGTCAGTTTTGCAGCCAATGCACAATCAGTTAAAAAGCACGGGCAGCTACAAGTAAAAGGAACTCAACTGCAAGACCAGCATGGCCAGCCCATTGTGTTGCGTGGCATGAGCTTTGGCTGGCATAATTTCTGGCCCCGCTTTTACACAGCAGGTGCGGTAAAGTGGTTGCGCGACGACTGGAAATGCGGTGTGGTACGAGCCGCCATAGGCGTAGGACCGAAAGATAGCTACCTGGAGAAACCGGAGTGGTCTACTGAGAAGGCAAAAACTGTTATTGATGCTGCCATAAAAGAAGATATGTACGTGATCATAGATTGGCACAGCCACGATATTCACCTGGAGGAGGCCAAAGCTTTTTTCACGGATATGGCTACCACTTATGGCAAAAATCCGCACGTAATTTATGAGGTCTTTAACGAGCCAGATAAAGAGACGTGGGAGGAGGTAAAAGCATATGCCCAGGAAGTGACAAAAACCATTAGGGCCATAGACTCGGATAATATTATACTGGTAGGCACACCACATTGGGACCAGGATGTGCACCTGGCGGCAGATGACCCCATTACCGGCTATGACAACCTCATGTACACACTGCATTTTTATGCCGCTACGCACAAACAAGAACTCCGCGATAAAGGAGATTATGCCCTAAGCAAAGGTCTGCCACTCTTTATATCAGAATCAGCAGGAATGGAGGCTACTGGCGATGGCCCGTTAAACGAAAAGGAATGGCAAACCTGGATTGACTGGGCTGAGAAAAACAAGATCAGCTGGGTTACCTGGTCGGTATCAGATAAAAACGAAACCTGCTCGGTGCTGCTCCCCACAGCTAGCGCAACAGGTGGCTGGAAGACCAAAGACCTCAGAGACTCCGGCATAAAAAGCCGCGAGCTGCTAAGGCGTTATAATAAAAAATAAAGCTACTATAGTCTGCGACTTAACTTATCGGAATTCCGTCTTGTACTGCCATTTTTCATAGGACACTAGACGCAGGACATAGAACACAATATTTTATCTTACTCCTGTTAAAGTAATAAAAATCAACTGTTGATTTCTGATACGTTTTGTCGTCATCTAGAAGAGATTTTGAAATTTAAAAGAAGCGCCACTTGCGACGGCAAATTTCTTTTACCGGCAAGTGGCGCATTCTTTTACTTCAAAGTGTATTTAATCGGGATGTTGTACCGAACAGGTACTGTTCTGCCATTCTGCTTGCCCGGCGCCCACTTGGGCATGCTTTTAATTACGCGTACTGCTTCTTCGTCGCAGCCGGCACCCAAGCCGCGCAGTACTTCAATATCGCTGATCTCGCCGGTTCTGCTGACCACAAAAGATACGTATACCGTACCCTCTATATGTGCCCGAATTGCCTGCTGCGGATATTTAATATTCTTGCTGATGAAGGTAAACATAGCAGCATCTCCACCTGGGAAAGCCGGCATCTGGTCTGCAAAAATAAGTGGCTGCTCTACCACGTCGGTTAATTCGGTTGCTGTGCCCAGGCCATCGGGTATGCCAACATCCGGAATTCCGCCAGCCACTCCCTCTACTGTTCGCGTGCCTGCATCAATAGTGCGTAGCTCATCCACTTCCGGTAGGTCTTCGTCGGTTGTTACCTCGTTTGTTGGCTTTATTACTGGCGTTGTAAACTTTAGTTGTGCCCGTATGGCTGGTTGAGCCTGTGGTGGTGGGGGTGTGGGCGGAATAACTTCTGTTATGGGCGGTGGTGGAGGCGGAATGATATCTATGGGAATTATTCTTCCGTCAGGCACATTAACCAGAACAGTAGAAGTGTCGCCGGCTATAAGTTGGCTGATAAGAGGCATGCTCACCAGCAGCAGAAAAAGGGCAGAGGCTGAGATGGCTGCTTTGGTTATGTGCTGGTTGTAGAGCCGGCGGAGCAGGTACGCACCATAGGCTTTGTTGCGGCCGTCGAACACTATGTCGTCGAGGCTAACGGCTGTAGTAAAATGGGTTGGGTTCATTTTTTATCCTCCTATATGCGTTGTTAAAAATTCCTTTTCGTTTGGCTGCAGGTCTGCCAGGGCGTAACGTTTTGTGGCTGTAATATTTACTTCATCCAGTATATCCACCAGGTTTTTGTAACGCGCATGTTCAGACGCTTTCAGGAGTACCACCAGCTTCTCGTTTTGCTGTACCCGCCCCGACGTCAGTACTTTACGGATGCCATGGGCTGAGAAATCGGTGGTGATAACTTCCGGGTCATCTCCTGGGTAACCAAAATAGTAGTGTATTTTATCATTCTTTCCCAGCACCACTGTCAGGGCATTTTCACCTTTCACCGGCGATTCGCCACCGGGGATGGGCATTTGCAGCTGCATTCGGTTTAGTTTTTGGAAGGTGGTGGTGAGCATAAAAAATGTGAGCAGCAGAAATGCCAGGTCGACCATGGGTGTCATGTCGAGGTGGGCCTGCATTTTTTTTGATCTTCTTTTGCCGCCTCTCCCTGGGCTGCTACTTTCCTGAATCTGTGCCATTGTGTTCTCCTTTCTGGTTTAGTTGAAATCTGGGAGCATCAAGCACTGGCGCCCGTTCCTGCTGCCTCCGTTTAAGGTTAAGATGCAGGCAGAGCCGGAAATGCATAAAGGCTCCAGATATTTTTTTGGAGCGGCAGGATGATCAGGAGGAGGAAGGACTATTTTTTTTGCTAGAAAGTACTGGTAGTTACTGGCTCAGACCCTTGAAGAAAAAATGGTAAAAAAGCTTCTGAAGGCTGTTTTTATTTAAATAATTCGCGGATAAGAAGTTGAAGGAACTGTTATGAGAAGAGATATTTTTGAGGCTTTAATAAGTAGCTTTTTAGCCAAAATAAATTTAGAATCTGAATTATAATCTTGCAAGTATTTATGTCCAGAGCGCCCACTGATGATGAATCTCGCTTACAAAATCCAAGAGGGGATGATAAAGATGGATGCCAGAGCAAACATTTACATTTCGGTACGATTCATGCCTTATAGTTTTTATTACCCTACAGCTCTCCAACCATGTGTGTAAGCACGGCTTCGCTCCACTTTTTGTGACCACAGCAGTCGCATTTCCATTGGGTCGCTTTTTGGGTTGTTACCAGGTAACCGCAAATGTTGCAGGTAAAGTGGTTCTCAGCCTTCTTCTGCTTTTCGCGCATTTCCGTGTCCCATATCGGAATAAGAGACAGGCCTGGGGTAGGGTTGTCGTGTAGGTAGAATGTGAAATCACCGGAGGTTTCGAGGTAAGCGCGCTTTACCTGGCCGAGGTTCGAAATGCCCAGGCTCCTGAGCTCCGCCTGCAGCCTCTCACGCGTTACCCGATTTTCTTTCATAATGTCCAGCTGCATCAGGCCATCAGTTATCAGAACGCTCAAATCCCCGAAGGTAACCGATTCGAACTTTTCGCTTCTGGAGGCAAAATGAGAAATAATGCGCTGTATCACAACCACCACCAGTGCAATTATAATGGCTGGTAGAAGGCCACGTTCGGGTGCCAGTATAGGTACCCCCACAGCAGCTGCCAACGAAACAAGTGCCGACATCTCGAGGTTACTTAATTGCGATGCCATTCGTTTGCCCATCAGGCGCATACACAGCATAATGAGCAGGTATATAAAAAATACCCGAAGCACCACCTCCAGCAGAAATATCCAGGGCAACTCTTCGCCTACTAAAATGCGCATAATATCGGTTATCTGGTAATCCTGTGATTCCATATAAATTCTCTGTTTTTAACTATCTGATCTAAATTTTACCCTTGACCTGCAGAGGCCATTTTTCTCTTCGGAAGGCCAAATTCATTTAAATAATTCTATTCTTTTTTTCAAGGTAAAGTGAAGCTGGTTTACTTAGCCAGTTGCTGTGCTGCTGGCACCCGATGCAGTTCATCTATTATAAATCTGAAAAATTGGGTGGTTAATCGAACTGCTTTTCTTTAACATCCATGGCGTGTACCCAATGGTTGTCATCGCAATTGTTGCAGGTTTGGTCCGGTTCGTTTTCGGCCTCAATGGTATTTCCGCATCTAAAGCAGGAGAAGTGACCGTCGGCTTTAGGCTGTTCCTCCCAGAGCTTTTTATCCTGCTGTGGTAGTATGCTTAAGCCAGGTTTTATGTTTTCGTGTTTGAATATGCTGAAATGGCCGCATGCCTCGAAGTAAACCCGCTCCAGCTGACCCAGGTGCTGCACCTTTTGTTTGCGGAGCTGGCTAAAAACCTGCTCGCGCGTGACATTCGATTTATCAAAAGCCTTCATTTGCAGGCAACCGTCTTTAATGATCAGGCTCACCTCACCCTGGGTTATGGCTTCTACTTTACCGTTGTTAAAAGCCCAGAGGTTTAGCCCCCGCTGAAAGGCGATGGTGCAGAGCAGCGCTACAAAAGTGGGCAGAATGCCTCTTTCGGTTATCTGCATGGGCACCGAAACAATGGCACCAAGAGTAATCATCACGGCCATTTCTGTTATGGTCATTTGAGCGTTCATGCGCTTGCCGAGCAGCCGCAGCACTGCATAAAGCAAAAGGTAAATCAGGACGGTACGCACAAAAACCTCCACCAGAAAAAGCCACGGGTTTTCGCCGGTTAAAATGCGTTCCAGATCCGAAATATTGATGTCATTTTTTTCCATTATGTATCTATGTCAGCATAATCAAAACTTTCCGTTTCTCCTGAAGAGGCAGGGGCAGCCCGAGCAAATGCCAGCTGAGAAAGAGGTACTGCCAGGCCTCATCTTTCAGCATGATTTGCTGCCGCTGCAAATGTTAAACACAGTTGCAGGCCCCAACAAGCCATTTTATACGAAAGATTCAGCTCCTGAAGGTTGCAAAAATAAATTTAAGTATAAACACAGATGTTGCTACGTGTTTTTATCTGAGTACCATTTTACCCGTGTCAAAAATGCGCTCTACAAGAAAAACAAAGAGAAGTAAAGCCTGGAGACTGGAAGAAACAAAAAGAAGCACCTCGCCAAGACGAGGTGCTTCCGGTTCAAACTATTTTAAATGCCTTACCTGTTGGCTCTGCCGGGCAGGTAAATCTGGAAACCAAGACCAAGCGAGAGGCCGGAGGTGCTGTTGCCGGTATTAATATCGGCGCTGGTTCTGGTGTAGCCGAGTATTGCTTCGAGTGCCACGTTACTGGCTACAAAATGCGCATACCCGCCGCGCAAGCCCCACACTCCCGAGAAAATGGCATCGTCATTACTGTCTTTCAGCGAGCTGCCCGCAATACCTGCAATGGCTTCTCCAAACCAGCGGTGAGTAGGAGCGGCACCTTCCGGAAAGTAGTAGCGCACAAAAGGAGTAAGGCCGTATCTGAAAATTTCGCCGCCATCGTAAATCTGCAACCCTAATTGCGCTTCGGCACCAATAGCCGCGTTATCGCTTATAAAATAACCAGCTCGCGGGTTCAGGTCAATCTGGAAATTATCAGACTTGAAATTAAAGCCCAGGTTGCCCACATTAGCGCCTACCATCCAGTTGCCTTGCTGAATAGCCTCTGAGGCTACAGGTGCAGTTGTCTGTGGTCTTGGAAGATCCTGTGCAATAACGGAAGCTGCGAAAAATAGGATTGATGAGGTGAGTACAAAAAATCTTTTCATAGTTTCATGTGGTTATGGTTCAACAAATAATGCACCTTCCTGTATGGAAAGTTGTATTATTATAAACGCCAAATACTAGTATTAGTTTTTTGTTTTTAAAAAATAAAATATTGATTCATAAATAGTTAGTATTTTAAAAAAGCCAAATCAGGCAATCTACCAAGCTTATACTCAGCAAATTAAGTTCTAAATTAAGTTTACCTTTTAAGGATTAATTATAGGATAAAGCAAAAGCGAAAAGCTTCAGGAAGTGTAGCAGAAGCTGTGAATAATACAAATAGCCAGGCAGCTTGTCTTTGAGTAGAAGTTTAGGTATTATGTTATATTATAAATTTTCCTTTAATGTCTCAAGCCTGGTAGTTAGAATATATCATAAAACTGTACAATTATTCTCTGAAGAACCTGGTCAAAACGCTAGTCCGGTAGCAGGGTAATAGTAGCCGTGGCTATGGACGAGATTTTTGCAGCAATTGCTCTGCCAGCGGAAGTAACTGCTGCTCCTGTGCCACTGTAATGTTCACCATGGCAAAGGCAGCCTCGCCACGTACCATGCGCCAGCGCCAGTCCCATTGGTCAACGGTTTGGTGCCTGCCGTTATCCATCCACCAGGCGGTATACAGCTTTTCTTCTGCCTGGTGCAGCTCTCCCACAAAGAGGGTTCTAGTGCCTACCTGCACCTGCCGCACTTTCCGGAAGAGGTAGCCACTGCCTTCCCAGCAGATGAGCGGATGGTGTTCTGTTGCGTAAAATGCGCGGATCGGCTTTACATACACCAGCGCCTCCTGGTTTACAAATTTCTGCACACCTCCTGGCAAAGCCTCTTCTGTAAATCCGGTAAAGGCCTGCAAACTGGCATTTTTTTCGGCTAGTGGTTTTTTGCCTACCTGTATGCCCGCTGCCAGCAACGAGAGCACCAGGCAACTGTTAACACAGGCAATTATTCTAATGGAATAAGCCTTCCGAAGCGTTTTAGGTAATTTTTTGTCAAGGATAGCAAACCTGCTTTGGCAGCGGCTCGCTACCAGGTAATAAGGCAAAACGGCATAGAGTAGGAGGCACAGCAGCCCCATGGTGTCGTGCAGCGGGTTATCGGGCAGAATCCGGAAAAGGACGAGCAGCAAGATCCGGAGCAGGTTGCTGACCAGGTTCAGCAGCAGCATAAACCCCAGCAGGAGCAGCGCGAGCAAGGCAGGCAAGCGCCGTCCGGTTTTTTTCTGCAGATGCGCCAGTACAAATACAGCCAGCAACAACGACACCGCCAGCATAGAAAGCCCCGCACAAGCCGGATCAACAGAAAACTCCTGCCCCTCCAGCACAATAATATTGCCGGCAGCCTCGGCTGGCAGGTGCACAAGTTGCAAGAGGTTGGTGGCTGCTTCGGTTAGTTGCAACCGAAGCGGGAAGCTCAGCACCTGTGCCACATAGCTGAAAATAGGAGAGCCGAGCAGCAACACCAGCAGCGGGTAAAGACCAACCTGGCCCCGCCAGCTCCCCAGGCTCCACCACAACGCCAGCACCCAGGCAAAATAGTACACAGTGCCTGCCTGGGTATAAGCCGCCAAACCTGCCAGGGCAAAAGAGAGTATACCTGCTACCCATGACACCTGCTGCCCCTCATTTTGCTGCATCACGAGGGGCAGCAGGCCAAGGGCCAGCAGCCAGGGCATGTCCCAGAGCAGGTACTTTTTCAGGAAAAGGAAGGCCAGCAGCAGGTAAGCAGCAATTAGTACTGCACCTGCTGCTCCATGACCCAGCACACTTTGCGGTAGGTTCTTTAGCTGCATTAGCGAACCAGGTAAGGTTTAAGCGTCAGGCTGGCTACCAGCAGCACAAACAGCACGATCAGTACCCACTCCTCCGGTTCCGGCACCGCCCCCGACGATTTTATGGAAGCATTTCCCAGGGTGTCTTTGCTTTTCTCTATGCCGAAGCGGTCGTAATCTGCCTGCGTCTCCAGCACAACCAAACTCGAAACCGGACTCACGATGTTTGCCATACGGGCCTCCTCCAGGTGCTGCTCCTCTATATAATCTTTCCTGAAATAGTTGGCTCCTATCTGTTGCAGCAAGTGGTTGTAAGAGAACAGCCGCAGAAGGTGGTCCGGAGCGGCAGCACCTGTAGCAGCAGGAGCCAGGGTAGTAGCAGCAGTTTTAATTATGTTCACCCCGGCTGCTCCCATTGTAACAACCTCTCCTGCAGGCGCTGTAATGGAGAAGATTTTACGACGAAGCTGCTCCTGTAGCGCCTCTGTAGTGCCGGTGTTGAGCTGTAGTAGCTGCAGCTCTTTCAGGGTTTTGAGGTAAGGGGAGAGGTGCTGGCCCAAATGGAAGGTTCTGATAAAGGTGCCTTGAGAGAGGTTTTCTGCTAACAGCTCGCTAAACCGGCTGCCTTTCAGGTCTTTCAGGTTAGGGGAACTGCCGGTGCTTTTGCTGATGAGGAGCGCCTGCTCCGGCTTCCGGATAAGGTGCAGCGGGAACAGCGAATAACTCCGGTGCAGCAGCCGGTCCAGTGTCGGGTCCAGGTTTTGCGGTGTAAGCCTCACCATTTCGCCATCGTGCACATATACCTTTTTATGTTTTACAGCTTCCCATACGGCAGTAGCTTCAGCAGGTGTCCAGGCGGCATTCAGGTCGAGGTAAATACGGTCCGGCTCGAAGTTCTCTGTAGTTACACGTTGTGGCGCGAGGTGGTAGCGGTAGCCGTTCCAGGTAAAGGCGGCTGTGCTGAAGGCAGGAGCTGCCAGTGTAAGTTGCCAGCTGTGGCGGTAGGAACCGTGGTAGCGGTGCTCCAGTGGCTTTTGCTCTTTAAAACCCGCCGGTAAGTCGAGGGCTGTGGCTGGCGCTTGCAGGTAAACGAGGGCAGTTTCCGGAGCACCAGCAGCTGATGGGCCGCTGAAGTAAATGTTCTCGTACACTAACTTCCCATTTTCTGATTGCAACGGCGAGGTAATTCCAATTTTAAACTGCCTGTCTTCGGTAGGGGTGCACGGAAAAATACGAACCGAAACCGTGTTGCCCTCCTGCCAGTGCACCACCGACGGGTCGCGCTTCTCGTGACCCACAATGGTGGTGTAGGCGCTGTCGGCTTTGCTCTGGGTGGTAAGGGCTGCTTTTTCTTCTGTGCCGTTTACCCATAGCGAGAGCGAGGTTACGACACTTCCTTCGGGCAGATGAAACGTGTAGATGGCTTCCTGCTGGTTCCAGTTGCCGGGGTGGCTGTTCCTGATGTTCAGAACTTTTTCGGTGTAGCTCAGCCGGAACTGTGGGTAGAGCCGCACTTGTGTCAGCACCTGGGAGGTGTGCAGGTGGAGGCCGCTCCAAAGCCTTTGCTGCGCCTGGTGGCGGGCATCGTACAGGCTCTCCAGTATCTTTACGCGCTCATCTGCCTGTAAGGCTGGTTTACCAAACAGTAAAGAGGCGATCATCACAAAAGGGTCGTGGCGCTTTAGCTCATCGAAGTTGGTGGAAGGTAAATCCCAGCCGCTGAAATGATCGGATGGCACCTGGTACACCAGGTTCGACTTAATTAACCTTTCGGTGATGTAGTCTGGTGGCAACTGCTGACTGATGCTCACCCAGCGCGGCAGTTCTGTGTTATCTTCTATAATGTATTCGTGTTGCAGCTGGCTTACCAGGTCGTTCCGCTCCTGCCACTGCCCCAGAAAATGAACCAGGAACAGGAGGGGGAGCAGGGCACCTCCGCCGAAGCTATACAAATAACGGCCGTCTTCTCTATAGGCTTTTAGGGCTACCAGCACCAGGCAAACAAGTACCTGCAGAGGCACCAGCACGTGCAACCCGATACCGATGAAGAATGCACCAATAACCCCGATCAGGTAAAACGGCAACAGGTAAAGGCTGTAGTACAACATCAGCATGCTGCCGGCTCCGAGCCAGAACAGTAGCAGATGCCGTGCCGTTACAGGCAGGTTCTCCCTGAACGTATAGCCTACCATGGCAACTCCTAGGGTAATCAAGTACAGGTCAAGCCACTGCACAGAATCCTGGAAAATAGGAATTTCGCGGTTAAGGGAGAAGCAGCTGATGAGGGCGAGCACCAGGAACTGGAACAGGTGCTCCGGCTTAAAACCTGGCGAGGTGAATTTGCAGTGGCCGCGCACAATCAGGATGACCAGAAACCCGGAGGCCAGGCAATAATTGAACATAAAGATGCCAAACAGCTCCACATTTTTTGGCAACATGTTCCACTCCGGCAGCAGGTATAGGAGTAGCGAGAGCAGGACAAAACCTGTGCCTGTCAGCTGATCAGCAGGCCATTTGGCCACGTGTGCTTTTTTCTGAATGATTTCTAGTTTCATGTTTAAAGTACTTTGGTTTTCAAAGTGAATGAGTAAAAAAATATTTTAAATTTGAGGGTATTGCCGGAAAGCGCGTGCTACCCTGGAGGTCTATAAGGCCTATTGGCCTTTGGAAGGCCTTTTTCATTAGCATAATTTGATGTTCATTCTCTAAAAAAGGCTAAAGGGCTTGTCGTGTAAACTAAAGAAGCAGAGGGTGATGCTATAGCCAGGCTCACGTAAGGCATGACTTGAGCTATCAAGCGAACTTGAACAGCAGCGGAAAGAGAAAAGTAACGATGATGATCCAGAGTGTGTACAGCGGCAGGAAATTAGCGATGCTGTTGCCCACATCAGAAATAGGAGCTTTCTTACACGCAACCCTGAATAACTTACCTGTTACAAGCAGCAGATTCAGCAAGATAAGTAAATTACCACCAAGCACGGCTATCCGGTTTGGGGTAACGCCCCACTCCGTAATCCGGAAAAGAATGGCTGACAAGGCGATGCCATTAACAACCACAGTTAGGGCTGCCAACAGCAATAGCACGATGGTTGTTGCCTGGCTGGCAGTAACCCTTGAGGTTTCTGCCACAGAAAAGAGAATAATCGCCATAACACCGATCAGCAGTGCGTTAAATAGGAGCAGGAACTCCCGGTCGTTGTAAGGGTCTTTGCCGGAGTACAGGATGGCCACCAGGTACACCACCAGCGTTACCAGCACCAGCGGGCTAAAGAGTTTGGCAATTACCGGCGATACCTTGTTTACCAGCTGCGGATTAGTTTGCGTGAGGTAAGTGCCGATAATAGGTATGGCCGCCAAACCGAAAATGACTACGTACTCAAAATAAAAATTTTCTATTTGAAGGCCTATTAATGAGAAAAGCCCGATGGTAATGCCTGTGAGCATTACGCCGGCAATGGTGAGCAGAGCAGCCATAACCAGCAGGTCCCCGTTGTACCGTAAGTAAGATAGCCTTGCCTCAGGCTTGCGCCATTCTTTTCCGGCATAAGCCACACCTAATACAAACCACAGGAACAACAGCAGGTGTATGCACGACAACAGCAGCGTATCGCTGTTCTTAGTGTCGGGGAGTAGGTTAATAAAAACAAGGGCAAGGCTGGTGGCAAGGCCCAGAAGCAGGACCTGCTGAAGAGGCAATTTATTTTTCCAGGCAAAATAGGCTGCCAGAAAAGGGAAAACGATAAAGCCAATATGGCGAGGGTAAAAGTACTCTTCCGATAGGTCGAATATGGCAGGAAACTTAGCTGCCAAACCTGCCCCCAAGGCAATTACCAACACCACCACCAGTTCTCTGCCCGATCCCCAGGAGATGTCTTCGGAAGGATAGTGTAAGCGCTCGTACCAGTAGTCTGCCACTGGAACCTGGCCGAGTTCAGGGTAAAGGCTGCTAAAGGCTTTCCTGAAGTCCTGCTTGTTCTCACGGTATAATTTTTCCAGTTCCCGCGGATTTTCGAGGTTGTTGCGTATGAGCTCTTTCATTTTATTTCGAATATAAATTTGAGTTAAAGTACTTTGGTTTTCAAAGTAAAAAGTCAAAAAAAAAGATTACTCGTTGTTTCTGTTGTTTAAAATCAGCTGCTCCAGCGCATCGAGGTGCTCCTTAAAAGCGCTTTTTCCTGCTTCGGTTGCCTGGTAGGTTGTATTAGGCTTTCGCCCTACAAATTGTTTTTCAACGCGCAGGTAATTTGCTTCTTCCAGGGCACGCAGGTGGCTGGCCAGGTTGCCATCGGTGAGTTGCAGTGTTTCTTTCAGGGTGTTAAAGTCCACGCGCTCCTCTACCATCAGCACCGACATAATGCCGAGCCTGGCCCTGCTTTCGAAGGCTTTATTTATATTTTCGAGATATTCTTTCACCCTGTTAGCTTAAATGGCGCTCGTACTTAAAGTACATAATGGTGCCGTACAGTATATGGAGCACCCCAAACCCGATGGTCCAGGAAAGGAGGCCGTACCCGATAAAAAAGCACGCCACCAGCCCCAGAGCTATCTCGCAAAGCCCCAGATACCGGATGTCGCTCAGGGTGTATTTGCTGCCGTTAATAAGCGCCAACCCATAAAACACGAGCATGGCAGGTGCTACCAGGTAAATAATGCCGTGGTAGAGCAGCACAGCACAAAACAAACCTCCTACACCCAACGGAATAGCCAGGTTCAGGAGCAGGCGCTGCACTTTCGTGTCCCAGACTGGCTGCTTTTGTTGTCGCGCCTTGCGGGTTGTGAAATAAATGGCAGCTGCAATAGCCAGCACCATCACCAGCAGCGCCACCGATACCAAAAAGATGATGACCTCTGTATTTAACCCGGAAGCAATAGCAGTACGGTACTTGATGTTATGCGTGCTCAGGTACCATTTTACAACAGCTGCACCTGCCAGGGCAAAAATACCAGCAAAAACCCCGGCCAGCCCACTTAAGGAGATAAAGCGGCTGGAACGGTCCATAATGTTCCGGATTTCCTGTAAGGTAGCGAGGTGCTCGTGCTGCTGATTCATATAAAGTACTTTGTGGTTCAAAGTTAAAATTTGTTTTTGAATTTGCAAGCAGCATGTATGTTAATTTTTTACAGATCAGTAGGGTCGGGATAGTTCAAAGGTTGAGAGCTAATAAGCTGCCACAGGTCCTGAAGATGCTCGCAGGAGCTGTATACCTTGCGAAGTTATAGTGCAGAGTTGTATCTATTTACATTTCGTACGCGATGTTAATTTCTCTTAAGTTCTGTGAAGAGAGTTAAAGTGGTATACCCTTGGCAAATTTCTGATGGGAAACCTTCGGAAGGCTGTTTCTATTGAAATAATTGGAGTGTAACATGTAAAGGGGCTTTTATTTAAGAGTTTACCGGACTGCTGCCGCGAGCTGAGAGTCTAACATTATTCTATCTCTTTTGCAATTTATAATAAATCGCATTACCCGGTTCTAGCCTTTGCAAGAGCCAATTTGCATGGCGATTGGCTCTTGCAAAGGCTAGAAGTTCAAGTAAAGGAACAGTGACCGGAAAGGTAAATACAGCAGCTGGAGGCAGTGCCGTATTTGATGCTCTTGTAAGCTTAAATAGTTGGTGAGCCGCCTGTTACCTGCACTGTAGAACCAGTCATATAACTGGAATCCTGAGAGGCTAAAAGTACATAAACAGGTGCCAGCTCTGCCGGCTGCCCTGCACGTTTCAGTGGCACGTTTTCGCCAAACGACTTCACTTGTTCAGCTGGCATGGTAGACGGGATAAGTGGCGTCCAGACGGGACCCGGGGCTACGCAGTTTACCCGTATGCCTTTATCAGCGAGCAACTGCGCGAGGTTGGCACTGAAGTTCTGAATAGCGCCTTTTGTAGCGGCATATGCCAGTAAGATCGGCTTTGGCTGGTAAGCATTAACGGAGGTTGTGTTTACGATGGTGCTGCCGGGTTTCATGTGTGGCTCTGCTGCTTTGCAGAGGTAGAACATGGCGTGAATATTTGTACGGAAGGTGTGGTCCCACTCATCGCTCGGAATGTCCTGCAACGACTCCCTCGACATCTGGAAAGCAGCGTTGTTGACAAGGATGTCTATCTGGCCGAATTCGTCTACAGCCCGCTGTACAATTTTTTTGCAATGGTCTTCCTCGCTAATATCGCCTGGAACCAGCACCGCTTTCTGACCAGCTTCTTCTATATATTTGGCAGTTTCTTTTGCGTCTTCGTCTTCGCTCAGGTAGGAGATCAGCACATCGGCTCCTTCGCGGGCAAAGGCAATGGCTACTGCCCGGCCAATACCGGAGTCGCCGCCGGTAATAATGGCCTTACGACCAACCAACTTGCCGGAACCTTTATAGCTTTTCTCGCCATGGTCTGCCTTCGGAGACATTTCCTCTTCGGTGCCAGGCACCTCCTGCTTCTGCTGCGGATAAGGCGGTTTCGCATACTGCTCCTTCGGGTCCTGCATGTTCGACTTTGCTTCTTCTTGTTTGCTCATAGTTTGTTAGGTTTTTAGTTACACGGTTTCTTTTACGGTTAAAGGAAAGCCATAGCCGCCAGACCCGTTATAAATTTTAATCTGCGTTTGTCTTTGAAGGCCAGAAATTATTTTGCGAACAGCGCTAAGCGCTATCTGACTTAAACAGCCCCATCAGCTGCTTCATGATGGAATGGCACAGATAAAAAATCAAATACTCATTCACTCTATCACTCATTTATAATGAACAAGTGCTTAAGCTGACCAGATTATTTAAATGAAAATGCCCTTCAGAAGCTTTTTTATCTTAAAAAGGTCAAGGGTTAAAGGGTGGTTAGCCTTATAAGACTCTCAGAGTTTATACAGTAGCGAAGCGCTGCTGGTGCCGGGCCATCATGAAACACATGTCCCAGATGACCGTCGCAGACGTTGCACCTGACTTCGATTCTATTCATGTGATGGCTGTTATCGAAAGTATAGCTGATGGCATTTTTTGCAATAGGCTGTTTAAAGCTGGGCCACCCTGAAATAGCATGATATTTTTCGGTAGCATCGAAGAGCAGGCTTCCGCAGCCAGCGCAGGCATAGGTGCCGGGTTCGTAGGAGCGGCAATAGCTGTTTCGGTAAGGTGGCTCCGTGCCCTTTTCTCGCAGCACATGGAACTGAGCCGGGGTCAGCTGTTGCCGCCATTCATCCTCCGTTTTTTCTAGTCGTCGGGCAGGTTCCGGATTGCTATATGTAGCGTATTTTATTACATCGATCCAGCGCATCTTGTGGTGAAATGTTCCGGGTTAAACTCCTGAAACGAAGCGCTTCTGATGCGGGTTCTTCTGCTGCTTTAGGTTATTTAAAAGTAACTAAGCAAAAATTTCAGGTGAAGGTTTAATACAACAGCCTCTCCTCTTCCGCAGAGAGGCTGTTGTAGGGCCACTATCTTTGTCTGCTCCTTCTAAAGCAGAGAGTTTATCAGGAACTGCAGGAGAGCATGGAGCAGCCTGCTTTACTGGTGGCCCAGTCTGGGCGTTTGACAAAGAACTTATCGTGGTCCGTGGAATAGGGTGTTTTAATGGCTTCTTGTAATTGCAGGAAAAGCGTGTTTTCTCCTTTTTCGAGTTCCTCTATGGCCAGCGACAGCAGGTAGTTCCGCAGCACAAACCGCGGGTTGTGCTCGCGCATCCGCTGCTGCGATTCTTCACGGGAGCAGGTGTTCTGCTGTATGCGGGCTATATACTCTTTTAGTACACCAGCGAGCAAAGTTGCCTGCGCCTCTGTGAGCGGAGTATAATAGCTTTCGCTGAAGTAGGCGGTTAGTTCCTGCTCATCTGTGAGGTGGAGAGGCAGGTCTATGAGCAGCTGGTAAAAAATGGTCATGTCTGGTTTCAGGGCCGCCAGTGTCTCGTCGAACTTTGTGACAAGGGAGATGTCCTCTGCCTTCACCTGGTCCAGGCCTAGCTTATTTCCCATCATCTTAAGGTAATAGGCAGAGTAGATGTCGGCATACGCTTCCAGCTCTTTTACCAGCTCCTCGGTGCCACTAAAAAGGGGGGCAATGGCACTTGCAAAGCAACCCAGGTTCCAGTAAGCCACCGAAGCCTGCTTGCCAAAGGCATAGCGGCGGCCCGGCAAGTCGGTGGTGTTCGGAGTGAAATTCAGGTCATAATCGTCTACGAAAGAGTAAGGGCCGTAGTCAATCGTCAGGCCCAGCACAGACATGTTATCGGTGTTCATTACGCCGTGCACAAAGCCTACCCGCAGCCACTCCACCATCAGGCTGGCGGTGCGGTCGCGTACTTCCCTGAACCACTGCAGGTACTTATCTTCGCCTTGCAAATGCGGATAATAGCGACTAATGGTCCAGTCGGCGAGCTGGCGCAGGTGCTGGTTTTCTCGTCTGGAGGCCAGCAGCTCAAAATTACCGAAACGCAAAAAACTAGGGGCTACCCGCATAACAATGGCTCCAGGCTCGTAGGCGGGGTTTCCGTTGTAGAACATATCGCGCAATACCTGGTCGCCTGTCGTAACCAGGCTGAGGGCGCGGGTGGTAGGCACGCCCAGGTAGTGCATGGCCTCGCTCATCAGGTACTCGCGCACCGAAGACCGAAGCACAGCCCTGCCATCGGCACGGCGGGAGTAGGGGGTGCGGCCGGCACCTTTCAGCTGCAGCTCCCAGGAGGTACCTGCAGTTGTTTGCCACTCTCCGAGCGTTATGGCGCGCCCGTCGCCGAGTTGCCCCGCCCAGTTACCGAACTGATGACCGGCATAACAGGCAGCATAAGGTTGCATAGTCGGTGCCACATAATTTCCGCCCAGAATGGCTACATCGTTTGGATGATTTGGTTTTTGTATGCCCAGCTCGTTTGCCAGCTCCTCCGACCATGCCAGCAGCGAAGGGTTGGCTACTGGCGTGGGCATGGCTTTGCTATACAGCACACCGGGTGTCTGGCGAGGTGACAGGTTCCCGCTATCATCGCCGGGGAAACTGTTTACAAATTCATTTTTATATTCTTTTGAGCTTAGGCTCTTCATAATATTCTGGTTTAGTACTAAAAAGGAATTTTCAGTAAAGGCAACGCCTCTTCCGATAGTTTTTAACAAACTTCAGGCACAATTGGTTGGTTTCAGTTAAATTATATCTTTTGCCAACCAGCCTGCAAAGCTACTTCCTGAAAAAGCATGATAGGGGGATTTCCTTTTAAATTGAGTGAACAATGCATCAGGGCAACAGATTATTTTATTTTGTAGATAATGAAGAGGTCCATTCTACTTGCTGAGACAGACCTATGTTTTTGTTTTAAGTTTGTTACCTTTTGTTTAGGCCAAATCCATTGAGGCTATTAACTCCTGCTGCTGCTTTTATCTGCCAAATATCGACCATAAATGCTACATTTGCAGCCCCATGTTTAGCCGGTTTTCTGTTAATAGCCCATCATTAGAGGCGGTGGTGTGCTGTTTTTTCAGAAATTGATGTAAATGAACACTCGCATGCCAACTGTAGATACAAACGATTTTTTTACTACTCAACGCAGTACTTCCGAAATTAAATCAGAATTGCTGAATGAGTACTTCAGGGCGTGGTGCAGCGCCATGCTGTCGGGGCAACGCTACCGCTCCGACCATACGCTGGCGTTTATCGATTTACAGGCAGGCGATGGCAAACAGGTGGATGGCAAGCCTGCGGCACCCGTTAAAATATTAAACAGTGTGTTCGGCTCCATCGATAAGTTTAAGCTGAACAAAATTGTTCGGACCTTCTTTAACGACGCAAAGAAAGCTGATGTAGCCAGGCTGAAACAGCAGCTGGAGAGCCTGCCATACTACGATGAACTGGTGCACAAGCCAGTGATCCTGAACGAAGAAGCTAACTTCAGTTTTCTGGCCCGGCTCCTCGGAAACGACACCCCGACTTTGCTTTATACCGACCCTTTAGATTATAGCTTCTCGCAGCAGATGCTGCTGCAGTCGGTCAGGAGGTGGGGCATGGATGTGTTTATGCTGTTTAGTCCGGCAAAAATGCGCACCGCTATGCAGCACATCGAAAACAACGAACTGCTGGCCGAGCTGTTCGGGGCTGAGCGGGTGGCCGCCATCCAGGCATTTTGTGAACGTTACCAGGATGCCATGCAGCGCGAAGATTTTATGGTGGATAAACTGGAGGAGGTATTTAAGGAGAAAGACTATAAAACGTTCCGCTTTAAAATTTGCCTGCCAAAGAAAAACCAAACCAGCCATTATTTGTTTTTTGCTTCTAAAACAGATGTGGCCTACATGAAGCTGAAAGAACTGATGCTGACCTACAGCGATTACCAGGAAGATGGCGTGCCGCTTTTTGGTGCGAATATAAAACACCAGCTGTCGCTGTTTCAGGAGCAGTACCGGTACTCCGTTAAAAACCTGGTGGCAGACCTGGCAACAAAAGCCGGGTTTTACAACAACCTCCCGATAGACAGCATTTACCGGCACCACAACATCGGCACGAACTATATTCGGGGCAATTACCAGGAGGCTTTTGAAGAACTGAAGAAAAGTGGGGTGGTAGAAGCCATTAACCCTGTTTCGCGGCAACCCATGCGCAAAGTTTCGTTTACCTCCATTATCAGTTACCGGAATAGCTGACTTTTTAGGTGTGAATGATCAGCGTCTAAATTATTCTAATGAAAACTGTCTTCCAAAGAGAATCAGCGACTTTTTAGCCAAGGGTAGGAGTCCAAGAAAAGAGAGAGCAGCGGTGACAGTTGGAAGAAACTGTTCCTTTGCCTGCTTGCTTGTTCTTTTTGTATTTCTACTATAGCCATAAAGCCAAAGTTTATTCAGTTGCTTATTTATGTTAAATAGAATCGAGTGCAACAAAACTCGTCTTTTGCACAAAAGAGAATTACATCCAAGAAGACCCTTGGCAAAATTTTATTCTAAATCCTTTGGAAGGGCATTTTCATTGGAATAATTCAAGATTAGGTACAGAACTAACCAAACAGCCAATCGGGCAGGAAAGATGCGGCAAACATAGGCTTCAGAAACTGCTACCGCTTGCCTTTTTTTCCGGGTTTCTCTTTGCGCCGCTGCGCTTTCAGCTGTTTGAATTCTTCATTGGGTAGTATTACCTCGTACGTAATGGCAGATAATATAGGCTGCTGTTCTTCTTCATCGTACATCATGGTAATGGTGAGGAGTTTATTCTCGTTCAGCTCATAGGTATCGCCCTCTTTATCGTACACCTGAAACTCGTACTCGCCTTCTTCGAGCAAATTGTTCTGCAGGCGGGCCAGGCAATCGCCTGTTAGTACAAGAGGCGTATCGAGTTCATCCTCAAAATCGAAAGGCTGAAAATACTTGCCGTCTTTCTTATGCGTAACGTAAGCTATCTTGCTGATGTAGAGCTCAATAGCCTGGTTCTTTGTTTCTCTTTTCGTTTTAATATCCAGAATATTGCCTTTTAATCTCATCTTTTAAGTTCTTTGGTCGTTTAGTTAGCAGCCAGGGCAGGTGGTGTAGCTTCAGGGCAAGCAACAGGTTGGCCACTGGTACAACAGCACGAAGATAAGTTTTAAACACACAAACTCTAAGCCTCTCCTGAAGATCATGGAGCACCCTACACTTTTTATGCTCCTGCTCGGCTGCAGACCGCCAGGCAGAAACACAGAGCAACATGATGTTTTTTTCGGCATTGCCAATTCAGTTAAGGAACTGGTGCCTGCCATAAAACAGTTCTGGCCCGAAGCTAAAGGATCGGTTCATGTAGATGCCTGGCGCAAAGTAACAGCGGTAAACGGTTACCGGGTACAGGTGCTGCCACGGGCTGCCGGAGAGGAAGCGGCAGAAAAGGAGCGACTTTTTTTCGTGAACCTTGGCGGCTACAAAGCAGGCGAGTTCGACGAGTTTCATTACAAAATATTGCTCGTAGCCAGATCAAAAGCAGAAGCCATGCAACAAGCACGGCAAACCGCTTTTTACAAGCACACAGGTTTTAAAGGTGCTCCAGCCCATGTAGACGATAAATTTGGCGTAGACGTAGACGAACTTTACCAGGTAAAGGACCTGTTGCCGGAGCCCGTGAAACAGCTGTACCGGTTACAGCTCTCGGCATCCACAGCACTCGCCCCGGATGAACTACATTTAGGTTATTTTAAATTGAACAAGCTATAACAGCCCTTGCACCGCCAGCTAAATTTTATTTTTCATGATATCATCTTCTGCAAAGGCAGCTATTACCTGTTTATTTCTTTTGCTACAGACCAGTGCCTTTCCCCAGAAGGTTTCAGAAAGGCTTGCTGCTGCTTTTAAAGCATTTCAGGCCGACCCGCAATTACGCAACGGTATGGCCTCTTTTTATGTGCTGGATGCCAGCACAGGGCAGGTTGTGTATGAGCAGAACGGCAGTGTGGGGTTAGCACCGGCCTCAACGGTTAAAGTTATTACGAGTGCCACCGCTTACGAACTGCTGGGCAAAAACTTCCGGTACGAAACCTCTTTTGCCATTCGGAAAGGAGGAGAGGGGGCGGCTCTGGTACTTGTTCCATCCGGCGACCCAACCTTAGGCAGCTGGCGCTGGAGCCACACAAAAGAGGAGGCGGTGCTGACCAAAATTGCAGCAGCCATGCAAGCAACGGGTGTAAAGGTGTTTAACGAGGTGCTGGTGGCAAATGATGGCTGGAACGAAGAAACAATACCAGACGGCTGGATCTGGCAGGATGTAGGAAATTACTATGGGGCAGGAGCGGCTAAACTGAACTGGCGCGAAAACCAGTTTGACGTGGTGCTGCGGTCGGGTAAGCAGGTTGGCGAGGCGGTTTCGGTTGTTCGTACTGTTCCTGCGTTGCATGGGTATACGTTACAGTCAGAGGTGCGGGCAGCGGCAGCCGGAACCGGCGACAAGGCTTATATCTATTTTCCGTTGCAGGCAGGAGCTGCCACCATTCGGGGTACCATTCCTGTTAACCAGTCTGCCTTTACTATTTCGGGTGCTATGCCTGCTCCGGCGCAGCAACTGGTGGGCGCGCTGGCGCAAAAGCTGCAGCTACAGGGTGTAACCATGCCTGCCAGGGCAACTATAGCTCCTACACTTATGATGCAGCCTGCCACACTCACTACTGTTCATAAAGTAGTTTCGCCTCCGCTAGATAGCCTGATTTACTGGTTCAACAGGCGCAGCATTAACCTTTATGGCGAAGCCCTCCTGAAAACGATCGTGTACAAAAGTACCGGGAGCGCCAACCCTGATCAAGGTCTGCACCTGCTCCGGAATTTCTGGAAGCAGCGTGGCATACCGGAAACGGAGTTGAATATGGTAGATGGCTCCGGGCTTTCTCCGCTGAACCGCGTGACTACCCATGCGCAGGTAAAGGTGCTGCAGTACGCCCGCAAGCAACCCTGGTTCAGCGGTTTTTACGAGTCGCTGCCTTCCATAAATGGCCTTAAAATGAAAAGCGGAACCATACGCGATGTGAAAGCATTCTGCGGCTACCATAAAAGCAAAGACGGGAAAGAATATATTTTCGCGTTCCTGGTAAATAATTACAATGGAACTCAGGCTTCTATTACCCAGAAAATGTACCAGGTGCTGAATGAGCTGAAGTAATTATAATCTACCCAAGGCGCAGATTCCTAATATGCTTATCTTGGATAGGTTTACACTCACTAAATACATTCAGCAAAAACATATCGGTTACACCCTTGGCAAAATTTGGATGCAAAACCTTCCGGAGGCTGTTTTCATTCAAATAATTTAGAAGCGACCGCTGAAGCAAGTTGATTTATCCGACAGTACTTTTTTGTTTGTACCTAGAAGTGAGACAACAACAGGAGAAGTTAGGGATACCATTTGATTTAAGTAAGAGGACTAAATTAGATTAATACATCTGTTCAGTTTTAACAAAGTTTATAACCCTGGAAATCAATAAAATACAACTTCAAAAGTCTTGTGTCTTGATACTTAGTAAAAAATAAAGCTGCACCTCCGTCTTTAAAAGAAGTGCAGCTTTATTTAACTATTGGAGGTGCAGGTGTCAGTCTTTCTCGTTCCCTAAGTCCTCATTGCTTTTATGCCCTTTAAGCGTGCTCGCATTGGGTTGGTTATTTCGGAATTCCTTATCTGTGCTGTCTGCACCTCGGGTAGTGGTGGTAGCATTCGCATTCGGCCCTTTATCCGGGCTTTCTTTGCCTTTTTTTGCCCCGGCACTTGTTCCTTCTCTGCTAGGTTTGTTTTCGCCGCGTGTATTATCGGCTCCGCCTGCCACTGGGCCTGTTTTTCCTCCTTCGGGTTGTCCGCTTACGCCGCCGTGGTTGCTGTCATGCGATTTTAATTCGTTACTTTTTTTTCCCTCTGCCATAATGCCTCTCTTTATTAGTTAGTTAAACCATTTTCTTTACACAGCTACTTTTGGTAAGTAGTCGAGTTAAGAAGAACAAAATGGTTTTGATCTGTATATACGTTTCCATAACCAATAAAGCCACGTAAGTTTTAATAAGTCCTTTCGAAAAATTATATGCTGTCAGTATTTAATTGAAACAACCAGTGTAAACACTTAAAAAATGCATCATGCTCCTGATTCTGAAACATTGAGTAGACAGATAAGTACTTTAAGATGGGCTGTTTCTGCTTAGCAGGATGCCTGTTTAGGCTGGTAAAGCACTTGCCATAACGTTTATAACTTAACCAGAAAGGCTTTAATCTATGTTAGCGATGAATTACCGCGGCCCTAAGCGGGTTCGGATCGACCACAAACCTATGCCCGAGATCATGCATCCGCAGGATGCCATTGTGCGGGTTACACGCTCCTGTATCTGCGGGTCTGATCTGCATCTTTACAACGGCAACGTGCCCGACACACGCGTAGGCATGACCTTTGGGCACGAATTTACAGGAGTAGTTGAAGAAATAGGCTCTGAAGTACAAAAGCTGAAAGTGGGCGACCATGTGCTGGTGCCCTTTAATATTGCCTGTGGCAAATGCGCCTTCTGCAAACAGGAACTTTATGGTAATTGCCATGAATCTAATTCACAGGCTACTGCCGTTGGCGGCATTTTCGGGTATTCACATACAGCGGGTGGCTACGATGGTGGTCAGGCAGAATATGTGCGTGTACCCTATGCCGATGTAGGCCCGACTGTTATTCCGGAAGGTATGGACCCCGACGATGCCGTAATGCTGACAGATGTAGTGCCGACCGGCTACCAGGCTGCTGAAATGGGCGGCATTCAGAAGGGAGATACCGTGGTGGTGTTTGGAGCAGGACCTGTAGGCATTATGGCCGCCAAGTGTGCCTGGCTGTTTGGGGCAGGTCGTGTTATCGTATTCGACCAGTTAGAATATCGGTTGGAGTTTGTAAAGAACTATGCTCAATGTGAGGCCTATAATTTTAGAGAAATAGACGATGTAGTGGTGTTTGTGAAGAAAACCACCGACTGGATGGGAGCTGATGTCTGTATTGATGCTGTTGGCGCAGAGGCAGCAGGAAATGCGATGCAGACCATTACAGGCCGTAAAACCCTCTTGCAGGCCGGATCTGCCACAGCCTTGCATTGGGCCATAAATGCTGTGAAAAAAGGAGGGATCGTGTCGATAGTAGGAATTTATGGACCTACCGATAACTTGGTGCCAATTGGTAACCTGGTAAACAAAGGTATTACCATCA
Organism: Pontibacter qinzhouensis; assembly: GCF_008017455.1. GTDB lineage: Bacteria > Bacteroidota > Bacteroidia > Cytophagales > Hymenobacteraceae > Pontibacter > Pontibacter qinzhouensis. The sequence continues at coordinate 91,956 of NZ_VRTY01000002.1, forward strand.
GGGCTAACCAAGCTTCGGTTAAACGTTTGCTTCCTCGCCTGATCGAGCATGTGCAAAGTGGCGTGCTAAACCCTAAAGCATTAATTACTCACCGTATTCCGTTAGAGGAAGTTTCTGACGGATACCGGATTTTTTCAGCTAAGCTGGATAATTGCATTAAACCTGTGCTTATTCCACCATCAGCCAGAATTTAACATGAATTACTATGGAAAATAAACCTGTCGATTATAATCTGATAAAAGGGTGGGGCATAGATGCTGACCCTAAAAATGATCCGACTTACCCCATGAAACACCGCACCAATGAAGAGCAAAAGGGGTACACATGGGATCGGCCGACACAACAACCCATCAATATTGAAGTGCTCCATTCTAACGAGCGGCCTAATGTAACTGCTGTTTTCGGTACGTCCACGCCACCCTCAGGCTTGAGTGGCATGATCAGGCGCTATGCTTTTCAGTACAGCGAGAATAGCTATGGACACTGGCTGCCCCTGCTGCTGGCCGACCGGGTAAACGTGGTCGAAGGAATTGTGGATGATTTTATAAACGGGAAAGTGCCGAACATTCTGGCAGAAAAAGGCTATAAGGCCGAGTGGAAACATAATCGCACTGGCTTGTTGCAAAAAGCAGCGATAGTTGGGGCCATTTCCACCGTCGCCTTTTTGCTTCTCCGTAAAAAGAATTAATTTTTTTTGTACCTTGAGATACGCAGCCTGAAGTAGCGCACAATGCCTTACTTCAGGCTGCTTTGTCCTCTTGGATTCAAATCAGGTTAAAGAGCCACGGATGAAAAATATAGCGATACTTGTTCCGAAAGGTGCCATTTTGGGCAGTGTGGAAGGGCCACGCCAGGTGTTTACCGAAGTTAACAAACTTATGCAGAGCATGGGGAAGCCAAGCCTGTTTGAGGTAAAGCTAGTCGGCCTGACCCGTGAGGTATCGGCAGCTGGTGGTATTTACACCGTGTTCACCGATGTGCTGGCACAGGATGTAAAGAAAACAGACCTCATTATTATCCCGGCTCTCGATGGCGATATGCTCCTGAACTTACAGCACAACCAGGACTTCATTCCCTGGATCAGGAAACAGCACGACAAGGGAGCAGAGGTGGCCAGCCTTTGCGTGGGTGCTTTTTTGCTCGCCTCTACCGGCTTGGTTACCGGCAAGCAATGCGCCACCCATTGGATGGCAGCCAACGATTTCAGGAGGATGTTTCCGGAGGTAAACCTGGTAGAAGATAAAATAATCACAGATGAGCAGGGCATCTACTCCAGCGGAGGAGCCTTCTCTTACCTGAACCTGATCCTGTACCTGATCGAAAAATATGCAGGCCGTGAAGTGGCCGTTTTTATGTCGAAGGCCTTTCAGATAGAGATTGAACGCAAAAGCCAGTCACCGTTTATGATCTTTAAAGGACAGAAGGAGCATGAAGACGAGCCGGTAAAGAAAGCCCAGGAGTTTATTGAACAGCACTTTCAGGAGAAGATTTCGATTGATCAACTGGCTTCTATGCTGGCCCTTAGCCGCAGGAACCTGGAGCGTCGGTTTAAAAAAGCCACCGCCAACTCGATTGTGGAGTACCTGCAACGGGTAAAAATTGAAGCCGCCAAAATGAGCCTTGAAAACTCCAGAGAAAATATAAATGAGGTAATGTACCAGGTAGGCTATTCAGACCCTAAAGCGTTCCGGACCACATTTAAGCGTATAACCGGCCTGTCGCCGTTGCAGTATAGGAGCAAGTATAATTTTGCTGCGGCTACCGAAGCAGCACCTCTGTCAGCCAGATCTGCTTAATTAAGCATAGCTTTGTTAAGAGCCACAAACTGGTTTTTACCCTTGACTCAATTGAGCAGATTTTTCTTCTGAAGGCTGTTTTTATTAGGATAATTGAAGGTTGTGCGGAAGTAGCGAAAGCATAAACAGCTAATTTCTGCTAAATTTACCTCCACTGCCTGCCCTTGCCGGTTGTTTTAACCTGTTACAGGAACATTAGACAGGAGCATCTGGAGCAGATTCTATGCCTGATGCCACCTTTAACCTTACAGCGAAGTATTAAGCTGAAAAGGTCAGAAAAGCAGCATACCGAACTTACTCCATCATGCTGAAGAGTAATTCTTTCTCTGCACCTGCACGCACTGCTAACTCTGTAGTTAGTAACCACCAGTAAGTTAGATTGGCTCTTGCAGCACAACTCACACTCTCGATTTCTCAAAAATTGTCTCCACTATAGGAAAAGGATACAAAATAAGATATATCAAAATTTTATTAATAATTTATATTTATTATATTTGCCAGTGTTGTTGAAAATATTCCCGCTACACTACCAATTTTGCTAAAAGGCGTTTGGTCACCCGATATATTTCGCCTTTGATTTTCTATCATTTCCATTGAAGCTGTCTTCAAGCCCATTTTGCGCGCGTTTGGGCCTTATTCGCTGCATCTAAAGCGTTTCCTGATCTGCTACTGTTAATTGGTTTTAAAGAAATTGCTATGAAAGAAATCATGGACAATATTAAAACTGTTTGTGCCCTCATCTGCCTGTTCTTTCCTGTTGTATTGTGGAGCTGTGACGCTGAAAAAGCTGATACACCAGCGCCACTGGCTACTCTTGAACAGGCAGACCACGTTAAGGGCGGACCAAATAGGCCCAATTCTGCTTACCACAACAAGGTGCTTGCCCAGGTGAGGCAGGCTACAGCCAAGTACCACCGAATAGAGGCTGCCATTGCAGATGGTTACATGGCATCTTCCGATTGTGTGGCTAGTCCTGCCGGAGGTATGGGCTACCATTTTGTGAATTTTATGCTGGTAGATGGGATAGTAGACCCGATGCATCCGGAGGTGCTGGTTTACGAGCCTCAGAAAAACGGCAAACTAAAGCTGGTGGCAATTGAGTTTATGGTAATGGCTGCCAGTTGGGATCCACTATATGCCACTCCACCCATGCTTGGCGACCAGGTGTACGACGATCATCGGGCACCAGGCTCAGGTGGTCCGCCTTTCCCGCATTACCAATTGCATGCCTGGGTATGGAAAAACAATCCGTCTGGTATGCACGCACCTTTTAACCCAAAAGTAAGTTGCCAGTATGCTACTGAGTAGGTGCGTGAAAATCATTTTTCAGCTACAGGTGGTGCGTGTTCCGGAAGCAGGGGCAGGGACCACCTGTAACAACATCAACTACTGTCACTTATAATCCGGTTTATCCATCTTAACCAGTAACTACACATCAGACTTGTTTTTCTGCAATTCCTAAAGAAGATTTTAATAATTCAAGCTTCTGAAGTGAGGCTAACTTTATGCACCCGGAAATTCCTGAATTCAAAAATAGTGATAGCAGCGGCATCGGATGATACAGTTCAGTTATTTAGATAGCCAGCAGGGTGGGGGCAGAAAGAGAAGCAGGCAAAAATATCGGCCATGGTAACATTAAACGTACGGAAATGTTCTGCTCATTTTAAACTTTCGGTAAATCCGGTTTTTAAATCGCGCTGGCCGTATACAGGTATAGGTTACACCTGATTCAAGGCATACCTTTACTAAATCATCATGAAAGCCACTACCATTTTATTCTCATTAGGATTGGGTGTATGTTTGCTTATAAGCACCCATACAATTGCACAATCCACATCTACTCAAGAAAAGCAAATCGAAAAAGAGAGAGTGGAACAAGATAAAAAACGTCTGTCGGATGCAGATGATCTCAGGAAAGCTACCAAGTCAAATGCTAACCATGCCAAAGCAGATGCTAAAGATGCAAAATCTAAAGCTGTAGCGGCCCAACATGCCGACAAAGAGGCTGCAGCTGCTGCTAAACAAGCAAAAAAATCAGTAAGGTTAGAAGAAAAAGCACAGAAAAATCGCATGCAGGCTGATAAACAAGCTAAAAAAGCAGCTAAAGCCAACAGAAAGGCATCTAATTAGCGTGTATAGTTGGCGATTAAAATTCGCCTAAATTATGAAGTTAATATAGTGCAACAGGAAAAATGGTGACAAAACACCGTTTATTCCTATTGCTGAATCCACAAAAACTGTTTATGAGATTCGAAAATGTTGTTCCGGATTTCTGGTTGGAAATAAGGTTTTAGGATTTTGTTAAAGAGCGATTTTACTTTACACCGACGCCTACAACCCTCTTGCACCAAAAAGAACAGCCATCAGGAGCAGAATAATGCCAACAATATCACCTATTCGGCTCATGAGTTTATAGAGAAGTTTCGTTTGTTTCGACATAATAAGTAAGTTGTGTTTCTGAATAATTTGTTTTGCTAAGGCTTTTGGTCCTCTGCAGTGGGCGACTTTAAGCCTGAAGAAGATGATTATGTTGTACAGAGGTTACACAATTTCGAAGCGCTCTGAGTAAATGCGGCGCCAGTTGATGCCCAGGTTATGAAAGGCAACTTCTGCTACATCCATGAGCGGGCCTGGGCCACAAATAAAATACATGTAGGTGTTGGGTTCGGGCGGAAGGTACTTTTCAATCATGTCCTGGTCGATGCGTCCTTCTTCTCCATCCAGTTCTTCATCCTCCGGCAGATCTTCGATCACGTGGACTATCTTCAGATTTATCTCCCGGCTTATCTCTTCCAGCTCCTCCCGAAACGTAACGCCTTCCCAGTTTTTATTCGCATAGAGTAAGGTTGCTTTTCGGGTGTCTTTTCTGTCGCGCATAGTGCGGAGCATGCTCATGCAGGGCGTAATGCCAATGCCTCCCATTACAAAAAACAAATGGCTGTCGGGTTCCGGTGTAAACGATCCGAAAGGACCTTCCAGAAAGGCTGTAGTTTCGGCTTTGAGGTCTTTCCAGGTGCCGGTGAAATCGCCCATCGATTTGGCTGTGAAGCTGACGGTTGTATCGCTGGCACTGGAGGCAAACGAAAACGGGTGTTGTTGTAAAGTAAAAGGAGAGGAATTTATGGTGATCCAGGCAAACTGCCCGGGCGTGAAGGTTAAGCGCCTGCCTTTTTCAGATGCCAGCGTAACGCTGTAGCATTCGTCGCGCTCAGGCTTTACATCCACAATTTTATACGGGCGTTTCTTGTTTTGCCACGGCCTGACAAAGCGCGTGTGCAGCACCAGGTACATGCTGGCACCCATTATTACTGCCAAAGCAATTTTTTTCCAGAGCGGGTCGAGGTAGTGCCCAACCTGTATAGAATGCACCACGCCAACAAACACAATTGCCAAAGCCAAAAACCCATGCAGGAGCCGCCACTTCTCATAATTCAGCTTAAAGGCAACCCGCCAGATACTGGTAACGGTAATGCCAATAATAGCGACAGTAACAAAGCTGAGGGCAATGGCCCGCATCAGGTTTACACGCGGATCGAAATACGACAGGAATCCAGGATCGGTCAGGATAAGGGTAATCGGGTGGCCCAGCACAAACAGGAAAGCCACCAGCCCCATTTTCCGATGAAAATGCATGATGTTATCCATGCCGTAGGTCGGGGCTATCCAATGAAAGCGGCCCGAAAATAAAGATTGCAAACCGAATATGGCTAAGGCCAGAAAGCCTAAGGCTACCCCAAACTCCATCCAGAAAGACCGCGCCTCAGGTGTTGGGCCAATAAGCGCCAGCCCCAATGGCAGCAACGATAAAAGTAGAAAGACAGTAAGCCATAAAAAACCTCTTCGGTAAGAGTATCTCATAGGTATAGGTTTTAAGTGGTTTCTAATTAACAGTAGCCAGAGCACCGGTTAGAGTCGTTCAGACTCCTTTTAGAGGCATACCTCACGAGTAAGTTTACCTTTAGCCAAAGCCAGTTCAAGCAGAAAACATGTTACTACCCTTGGCTCATTTTAGCCTGAAATGCTTCTGAAGGCCATATCTATTTAAATAATTCAGATACTGAATAACCTTAGTTTGGTGTTCTTACAGTTCACAAAGCTGCAGCTGTCTGGTAACTGGCAACGCCTTTTACAACTCTATTTCATCAGAAAGGTTACGCTGACACCTGCAGTTCGAGCCGAAGCGATCAGCAGATGGGTGCATGGGATTAAATGAAACAGATAAAAAAAAGATATAAAATATCAGTTTGAAAAGCTCTCACTATATTGGTGATGTTGCAATCAGGCCCTTTGTCTTAAGAGCTGAATTGTACTTATACAAACCCTGCACCTTAAATTCATAAGTCAGCTTGGGAGGAGTTGCAATCTTTGAATAAATTAAAGTGAAGATCCGATAGGTAAGCAGAAAAAAAATTATGCCTCAGTTGTGGGAACAGCATACATTTGGATCGGTACAGCGCCGTGCTGTAACTGGCAATAACCGCCTGCCGGCACCACTGGCATAGCACCATTTCAACCTAAAAAGCGGCCACAAGATACCTCTGTTATTCTTCAAGCGCCCACTTCTACCGGAACTGCTTTTAGCTACTCATGATCCTGAACGCATGCAGCAGCAAACAGGATAATACAGGCCCTGCCTAGGAGGATATTTCCGAAACGGCGTACGCCTCTGGCATTGTGAAAAGTAAAAATTGCAGAGGCATTTAACTCACATAATTTAATGGGAGGAAAACTGCTGTGTTTAGTCTTAGTTCTTATGGTAACTCAATATGCTGTGGCAGCAGCAGGTTCATATTTATTCGCCTTAATTTGATACCTTAACAGCCCCGGTAAGGATTTTTTAGCTGCAGTAAGCCAACACTACTTACACAGCCTGCCCTTGCTTGGGGGCGGCATTTTGAATATATAGATGGCCTTCCAAAGTAAAACAATTAATAAGAGCCAAGAGTAGTTCGGGTAGGGCTCCTGCTATTTTCGTAGCAGCTTTGCCACACTTCTCACCAGCAGCACAGAGAACAGCCCACTCACGGCAATTATCTTAACAACTGTCTGCGGATCGCGGATGGCCTTGTACTTGGTGGTGCCTTCTTTTATCTCGATGTAGCCAACCGGCATAATGGCTATACCGCCTCCACCACCTGATCCTTCTTCGCCTGCTTTGTTACCTGCTCCACCGCCAAACCCATAGGCTAGTTTAGAAACCGGCACAACAGTAACACCTCCACGCTCTATGGGGTCGCCATAAACGGTAGAAGCTTTGGCTGCCAAACCGACCTTTTCGGCCAGCCGTTCTACAAAATTATTTCCAGAAGACGGACTTTTGTGTGATGGGGTTTCCATAGAGTTATTGTTAGGGTGAGAGCCTAAAGTAATTAAAAAGATAACAGGAAGCTATAGGAAAATACTAGCTTCCTGCAGTATTTGAAAGAGAATTGCTGAACTGTTTCTAAAGCAAAGACAAACAGCGTAAGGCTACAGTACCCTTGACTAAATTCCGGGGAAAAATCTTTGGAAGGCCATTTTCATTTGAATAATTTAGAACATGCTGGTTTCTGCAAATAATCATCTGCTGCAGTTCTTGCTAATTTAATGGATCTGAAAATTAATGTTTCAGCCAAACAGGAAGTTACCGTTTAAGGTGCACTTTAAAGGTAGAGCCTTGCCCTTCCTGGCTGTCGACTTCTATGTAGCCACCAGCGTTTTCAACCATCTTTTTCACCATATAAAGTCCAACGCCAGAACCTTCTACGTGGTCGTGCAGGCGGCCAAACATTGTAAAGAGCCGCTGGCTGGCTTCCAGATCAATTCCAAGGCCGTTGTCCTGCACCGACAAGTCCAGGTAGTCTCCTTCGTGCCGGCACTCTATTTTTACTTTTGGCTTGCGGTCGGGGGAGCGGTATTTAATGGCGTTCGACAAGAGATTGTAAACTACAGAGCGCAGGTTCTTCTCTGAAAAATTAACGCCTATGCAACCGTTCATCTCTACAGTTACTTCTGCACCTGCTTCAGCTAACTGCGGCGACAGGTCCAGCCTGACCTCCCGAATTACTTCGGCCAGGTTTACCTCCACCATCGCCTGGTTATTTTCCTTTTGAAGTTTGGTGACATCGGTCAGGTGGTCGATAGTTCGCTTAAACCGCTCTATAGATTGTTGAATCATGCGGGTTACATCGTCCAAACCCTCAGCCGCTATCAGGTGTTGGGGCAAAGACTCGATAAGTATCTGCATAAGGCCCTCTATGTTAAAAATAGGTGCTTTTAGATCGTGCGAGGCTGTATAAATAAAATTGTCGAGGTCGATGTTGGTGCGCGTCAGCTGCTCGTTGGTGGTGCTAAGTTCAGCATTAGTGTTGGCTAACTGCTCCGTAAGTGCTTTTAGGGCTGCTTCCTGCTTTTTCCGTTCTCCTATATAAATTGAAATGGTGGCTAAACCCAATAACTGCCCCGTATCGGGGTCTTTAATGGCAAAGCTATTGTAGTGCACGGGTAATTTTTCACCGGTTATAAAGTGCTTGAACTGAAACTCACCTGCCCATTTACCTTCCGACAGCAGTGCAGGTATAATGACTTCCTGTACAAAAGCCTGATCTTCTTCAAAAAAGAAATCCGTAACATGAAGTTCTTTCACCTGTTTCTGTTCGAGCCCCAGAAAATCGAGGCCAGCCTGGTTAATGTAAACACCTTTACCAGAAGGAGTGGCGAGGCCAATAAAATCGATGCTGTTATCGACTAGTGCAACCAGTTGTTTCTGGAGCTGCGTTAGTTCCTGCAAAGCGGTATTCGACTTAGAGAGATCTTCGTTAGCGAGCAGGAGTTTCTGAGCCAGGGCATTCGCCTCTTTTTCGCGGTCCTCGATTTGTTGCCGCACCAGCACCTGTTCTGTAATATCGCTTACAAGTGTAAAAAAGCCCTCTACCTGGCCGTGCTTTACATCGGGCACGTAACTGGTTCTGATGTACTTTACAAAATCTTCGCGGTAAGGCATTCTCGATTCAAAATCGAGTCGTTCGCCAGCCAGAGCCCGATCTATGTATTGTTTAACTCCAGCGTATGCTTTCTCACCTACAATATCCACTACTTTCCGGCCAATAAGTTCACTTGGCTTTTTATGGAACCATGCCTCATACGCTTGATTTGCGAATTCATATTTTTCTTCTTTGTTCAGGTAGCCAATAAGAACCGGGAGCGCATCGGTAATAAGCTGCAACCGTTTGGCGCTTTGCTCCACTTCCTGGCGGGCCTCTACCTGCTCGGTTACTTCAAACACAAATACAATAACCCCATCTACCTGGCCAGCTTCGTCTCGTCGGGCCTGTAATGTATAGCTGAAATACCTGTTTTCTATCGGGCCATTTTCGTACCGGGCAACTGGTACCAACGATTCCTGGTTAAAGTAGGTTTGGCCGGTTTTATAAACATTCTTGATAACTTGCGCAAACGGTTGGGTTTCCAGTTCGGTAAGTGCCTCTTTCAGCATAGAATTACCTAGCAGGCGGCGGCCCGGCAGCAATTGCTGGTAAGCAGGGTTAACGAGCTCATACACCAGGTCCTCTCCAGCCAGAATACAGATAGGAGTAGCGGCTTGCATAAACAAGACATGCAGACGGTTGCGATCGGCTTCGATTTTCTGATGCGCCAGTTTCAACTCCTGCGTCCTTTCTTCCACCCGGCTTTCCAGTACATCGTTCAGCTCCTGTAAGGCCATCTGGGTTACGGTCAGCTCTTCGTTCGCAGCTCTTATTTCTTCGTTTGCGGCTGCCATCTGCTCATTCAGGGTTTGTAGCGCATACTCCCGCTCCTCAACCTCTTGTCGGGCTTTTACCTGTGCCGTTACTTCATAGGCAAATACCATAATGCCGTTTATCTTTCCATAAACATCGCGGGTTGCCTGGTATATAAAATTGTAGTAATTGTGCCCTAAGCTGCCAATGTTTTCGTGGTCGAGTTGCACCATCATTTCATGTGCATGATAAGTCTCGCCGGTGCGGTATACTTTGTCGAGGAGGTCGAATATAGGTTGTCCGGCCAGTTCGGGCATTACTTTGGCAATGGGTTGGCCCTGAATGGGGCGGTTGCCAACCAGTTGTTGGTAATGCGGGTTTACCAGTTTAAACACATGCTCCGGACCTTCAAAAATACAGATGAGCGCAGGGGCCTGCATTAAGATGTTGTGCAGCTGCTCACGCTGCAGTTCGGCTTCGGCACGTGCCGCTATCAGCTCCTGGCTTAGTGTTGTTTGGTCAGCTGAAGGCTGCACTGCTTGTTTTGCCTGCTGCCAGGCAGATTTAACAGACTCTTCAGGCTGTAAAACAGCTTCTAATTTAAATATAAGATAAGAAATTTGGCCTTCAGCATCAAGTGCGGGCGTATTCGTAACCGACCAGTTTTTATCTTTCGTTTCTTCCGTCTTGTCTTTTGCCACCTTCTGCTGCAAGTTCAGTTGGTGCGGTTTTTTATTTTCAAGCACCCACTCCAGCGATTGGCGTAGATCTGCCAGGTTTGTCGGGAACAGCTCCAGTATTGGTTTACCAGTTAAGAAATCATGTTCCTGATGAGTAGCCTGCAGGTAGGCATCTGTGGCCGTAATAATTGTAAAATCGGTGGCAATGAAAAGATACGGGTCTGGAAGGGCACGAAGTAAGTTTAAGGTTTCCGTCGGTAAAGATGAAGCGTGTATCATGTAATATTTTTCCTAATAGAGCGCCAAACCTTCGCGTTTCGTTTCCGGATCGCACTAACTCACTAATGTTGTATTACGGTAGGTAATGTTTTAAGTACGATAAGGAGGCAAAGCCTTCTGCAATAAATTTTCTTTAGACGAAAGTAATGGCAGCTAATTAATTAAGGAGCTTCCCCAAATTAAAAAGCGGACAGCTGTAATCAGATGAACTAAACTCAAATTAAAGCAGCTACCTTACTTAATATTTAATGTGTCTGCAGTTAATTCTTCTTCTTATCCTGGTAATGGTTAAACAAGCCTGCTGCGTATTTGTTTAGCATCTGCTGCTCCTTTGCTAAAAGACCGTGAGGGAGCTTATTCCTGATGGCTTATCTGCTGAAAGGTACGAACTTTTAGTTGCAGGAGGAATACCTGCCGCCTGAAACTGAAAGTGGAGCGGGTAAAGGTGTAACAGGTAAAGATGTTGGTATACCAGATTTATGTTAACAGGCTTTTGCAAAAGCTTAACAAACGGCATATTTTGGAAGATAGTAATGCTCAGACTTGTTTTAGTCAGTTCAGAAAAAAACAATACGCGGTACGTTGAAGAAAATTCTTCTGCACCGCGTATTGCCTATTGTTTAGTGTCGGCTTTACTCTGCCTCTTTATTATACCGCACTCCAAAGAGTTAAGAATAATCGGCGAGAGCAGCCTGATCATCTATCTTTATTTTCGCGAGTTATCGACGAACCGGAACTAAAGCCAGTTTCCTCTCTTCCTGAAAAAAACTGCTTTTTACGTTATTGAAGATTCTAATTAGTTGAACTAACAAATTGGATGTTTCTTTCATGATTACGTTTTTAAGTTTACTTTATTAACGAGGTACTCCATTAATAAAACATAATTTATGAAAAAATGTTAGGATATTTTTTTAAATAACTGAATTTAATTTTTTTAGGATACCAAATCAGGCATTATTAATAGAGGTTAAACCCATTATCAAGAAGGTAACAAGTTGGTTTAGCTGCTGGTATAATTAGGCTCCGGGTATTATTATTTTATGGATGGTTATTTATTTAAGCTTGAAAGAACTTGTTTGCTACTGGGTTGAAGGCATGTTTGTATTATGTTGATTTAAAAAAAATACTACATAAAAGTTTTTGCTGTAGACTTAGGTAGTGAATAGTCAACTTTCACAAATTAAGGTTGAAGTCTGAAAAATTATACAAAAAGAAGAAATCCGAAGAAGGAGGTTTACTCGTATGTACAGTTCAAGAAAAACACACCTATGAAAACTATAATTTTTGTACACGGCATGTTTCAGAACCCGAAAAGCTGGACTAAATGGATTGAATTTTTCAGCGAGCGCGGCTATAACTGTCTGGCTCCGGCCTGGCCTTACCACGAGGGCGAACCCAGCGCCTTACGAGCCAATGCCCCTGATGGCCTGGGTAATTTGTCGCTCGACGAGGTAGTGACAACTGTAGAGCGACTCGTGCTGGAGCAGGAGACGAAGCCTATTGTAATTGGCCACTCGGTGGGCGGACTTGTAGTGCAGCTATTGGCAAACCGAGGCTACCTGGAGGCTGGCGTTGCTATTAACTCTGTTGCCCCAAATGCTATGCTCGATTTTGACTGGAGCTTCTTTAAAAATAGTGCTGTTATCGCCAACCCTTTAAAAGGAGATGAGCCCATTTATATGGATCTGGAAACATTTAAAACAGCTTTTGCCAATACGCTCTCCGATGAAGAGGTAGCAATTGCATACGAGCAGTTCGCCACCCACGATAGCCGTAATGTACTTCGCGATTGCATGGGTGGTTCCGGAAAAATTGACCTGAGCCTGTCGCACCCACCACTGCTTCTACTGGCTGGCGAAAAAGACCAGATTATTCCACCTACTCTGGTTGAGAAAAATGCAAAGGCTTATGAAGATGAAGGTGGTGTGATCAGCTTTAAAGAGTTTGCAGGCAGAAGCCATTTTATTTGTGGTGAACCCGGCTGGGAAGAAGTTGCCAGCTATACGATTGAATGGCTTAAAACACATGAGCAACCCGATACTCCTGTAACAGCGTTAACTTAGTCTAGTTACACTTAGCTTAAAAGCCTTCCTCAAATGGGGAAGGCTTTTTTATTTGTCTGGTTTTTTATGTCAGTATATGAACTACTATTTAAGTTCCGGCTTCTTGTAATGAGCAGCAGATGTAACGTGCAGGTGCTTTAGGAGCTTAGGCCTCTGTTTCAAGGGGGGAATAAATTAACGAAGCAGGCATAACAATTTAGCCTAAAATTATGAACTTACAGGCTGCCTGGCAATTTGCTCCTCTGCCAGAGCTTGTGCTGCTAATAAGCCCTTTACACTATGTCAAAAAATAAAAAGCTTAAAAACGTTACCATTGGTCATGTGTTTAAAACCATTGTGTGGCCACGTAAAAAACACTTGTCTGTTGGGCTGCTGCTGGTTATTATTAGCAGGTTATCTGGCCTGGTGCTTCCAGGTGCCAGCAAATACCTGCTCGACGATGTTATTCCGAATAAAGATACCACGCTGCTCATGTGGCTTATTCTGGTAGTAAGTATTGCCATTGTTATACAGGCGGTCACCTCTTTTGCCCTCACCCAGATTTTAAGTGTGGAGGCGCAGCACCTTATCTCGCAATTGCGGGCAAAGGTGCAACGGCACATCATTCAGCTTCCGATACGGTTCTTCGACAATACTAAAACAGGCGAACTGGTATCACGGATTATGACAGATGTGGAGGGGGTGCGGAACCTGGTCGGCACAGGTTTTGCGCAAATGATCGGCGGAGTGCTTACTTCCCTGATCTGCCTGGCTGTTCTAATTTACCTTAGTCCGCTCATGACGTTTTTTGTCCTGTTTCCGGTGGCTATTTTTGGGCTTATCTCTTTAAAGGCATTCGGCAAAATACGCCCCATCTTCAGAGAGCGAGGTGTTATAAATGCGGAAGTAACCGGTAGACTAACAGAGACTTTAGGCGGTGTACGCGTTATAAAAGGATTTAACGCCGAGGAGCAGGAAATCAAGACCTTTGAAGACGGCGTAATGCGCCTGTTTCTAAATGTAAAGAAAAGCCTGATCACGACCAGCATCGTTACAAGTTCTGCTACCTTGCTGCTCGGCCTGGCTTCTGCAGGTATAATGGGCATAGGTGGTTACCTTATTATGACCGGCGATATTACTACCGGCGATTTTCTGGCTTTCACACTTTTCCTGGGCTTTATGATTGCGCCTATTTTGCAGATGAGCAACATCGGGAGCCAGTTTACCGAAGCCTTTGCCGGGCTGGACCGCACAGAAGAAATTCTGAACATGCCCCTGGAAGATGATGGAGGTCTCAGAGTTATTTCTCCCGCACATATTTACGGCGATGTAGTGTTTGATAGCGTTTCGTTTGCTTATGAACCTGGAAAGGAGGTGGTGCAGGATATCAGTTTTAAAGCTCCTTCCGGATCGGTTACGGCCCTGGTCGGTACGTCTGGCTCAGGTAAAAGCACCATTGCCGGGCTTGCAGCTTCTTTTCTTAATCCTGCGAGTGGTCTTATTACCGTAGATGGCCTCGATCTGCAGCATATTAGCTTAAAGAGTTACCGGAGCAGGCTGGGAGTGGTGCTGCAGGACGATTTTCTATTTGAAGGTACCATCAGAGACAATATTATGTTCCCACGCCCTAACGCAAGCGAAGAGCAATTGCAGCAAGCAGTAGCAGCAGCGCATGTGCAGGAGTTTACAGACAGGTTCGAAGACGGACTGAATACGCTGATAGGCGAGCGAGGCGTAAAGCTATCTGGGGGGCAGCGGCAACGTATTGCCATTGCCAGAGCCATTTTAGCAGACCCACGCATCCTCATTTTAGATGAAGCCACCTCCAACCTCGACACAGAGAGCGAAAGCCTGATTCAGGCCAGCTTAAAATCGCTGATGCAGGGCCGCACCACCTTCGTAATCGCGCACCGCCTCAGCACCATCCGGCAGGCCGACCAAATACTGGTAATAGAGCAAGGCCGTATTGTGGAGCGCGGCCAGCACGAGGAGTTGCTTCAGCAGCAGGGGAGGTATTACCAACTCTATACTTACCAAGCCCGAATTTAAAGTTGTTGAGGTGTAGGTAATGTCAGATGAAGTATTGATACTGTTTACTATAAATCCAGTTTTAATTGAAGTTTTTAGCTATACAACCAGGAATCGGTTCTGTAGTAGTTTACTTTAATACAATTTATAATACATTTTATTGGGGCTTACAATTTTTTAATAAAAAGAAAAATTATATTAAATGAATCTTCTTTTTATAAGAAATAATAACTCTGGCTGGCTGTCAGGTGAAATATGCAACTATAGTAATATTATTAAATTTTTAATTTAATATGATTTTAATTTCGTTTTAATTAAAATTTAAGGATAAAAATTGGCTTAAATTAAACAAAATTTAAAAAAGTGCAGTATAAGTTGCTTAGGTGATATAAAGATGTAGTGTTGAAATGCTATATCGGTAAAATTATAAAGCCTGTTATTGTTTAAGTTATTACATAAAGAAGCAACTATGAAAAAGTTAGTATTTATCATGGCATTAGGTTTTGGTATCAGCACAGCGGCTATTGCGCAGAACGATGTTCCGGAACAAATTAAGAGTAGCTTCAGCAACTCGTATTCTCAAGCCACAGATGTAGAGTGGGATCAGAAAGATGATAGCTACCACGCTAAATTTGAGGTTAACAACCAGGAACACTACGCCGTGTACAACGAAGATGGCACCCTTGAGAAAAAAGGACGCGAAATTGCCCCTTCTGAATTACCACAAGCAGTAAGAACTGCCATAGACCAACAGTATGCTAACCGCACCATCGAGAAAGCCGGCACAGTAGAGAAAGATGGCAAAACCATGTACAAGGCTAAGCTAGATGGCGATGACGAAGACCTGAAAGTTATTTTTAACGCTGACGGTACAGTCGTGAAAGAGAAAGAGAAAAAATAATTAGAAGTGCGTTTTTATGAAAAAGGGCAGTCCATGCAGGGCTGTCCTTTTTTGTTTTTATGATCTTGTTCTAATGAACAAATGACTTTTGGTTGCCGGTGAAGGGGGCATAGTACTACGTGCGCTCAACTAAACCATGTCGGCTAGACCCTTGGCAAAATTCAGATGAAAAACCTTTTGAAGGCCGTTTTCATTTGAATAATTTAGAAGAAAACAAGAATACAGGGTTGATTATCAGGCAAAACTTCCTTGAATGTACTTAACAATCCTGCCATGCAATAATAAAACACATAAGTCGCTGCAAAGGAGTTTTAGGAAGACCAGAGGCCGCGGAATAATCGTCACGAAGCGAGAATGCTCACGCTATCATAATTTATAATTTGGCAAAGCAGTAGTTGGTTTCACTGATCGCCAAAAACAAAATTGCCTGCAGAACGATTGTTCTGCAGGCAGTTTTAGTACTGTTGTTATGCTGTTATTGAGTCAGGGTAACGGCACGCAAGGCATTTAAACGTCCGTAGCCATAGTAAGGATCACGGCCTGGTTTGCCCAGATCATCGGCTGACGCTCTCATTCTGGCAAGTACTTTGGCTGGGTCCATCTGACCGCCGTTCTGGCCAATAATTAAAGCGGCTACGCCTGTTGCATGAGGTGCAGCCATACTGGTTCCTACAGACCAGTAATAGCTGGCAGCGCCTGGCGTCAGGTTGCTACCTGTGCTGAATACATAATCGAACACGTACACATATTGCGTTACACCGGCAATAGTGGCTATTTCGTTGCCAGGGTACATGTAGTCGCCACCCGGGGCAGCAAACTGAACATCTTTTATACCATAATTTGAGTACGAAGCCAGGTTATCCATAAAGGTGTTGAGCGGGTTCAGCGCCCAGCCACGAGGAGCGGTAGCAGAGATAGAAATAACCCCTGATGAGCTGGAAGGAATGTGCACCAACGACTGATCGGCATTTCCATTGTTGGCATCGTTACCAGCAGAAGCGATAAGGGTTACGCCATTTTTAGTTGCATAGCGTGTAGCGCGGTCGAGCGCAATTAGTAATTCCTGCACCCCTTTGGTATCGCCTTTAACCAGAAAATCGTCAGTCGGATCATTAGGCGTGCCATTGTCGTCGAGGTACTTGCCGTTGCGGTACAAGGAGGCACCAAGGCTCATGTTAATAACGTCGGCCCCTTGTTGGGTTGCGTGCACAATGCCATCAATAATCCAGGAGAAAGCCCCTGAACCTGTATCGCGGAGTACTTTTACAAGAATAAGCTGGGCTTCTGGTGCCACACCAATAATGCCAATGCCGTTGTCGGCAGCGGCAATAGTGCCGGCAGTGTGGGTGCCGTGGCTACCAACACCTGGTAAGGCATAGCCCAATTGTTCACCTGTTACAAAGCTTTTGCTTGCAGCCAGGTCAATGTTTGGAGCCAGGTCAGGATGATCTAAGTCGAAGCCGGAATCCAGCACTGCTATACGCACACCTTTGCCACGCGCTCCAGCGTTCCAGGCTTCCGATGCCTGAATGGCAGCATGGCCCCATTGCAAGTCGAAAAAGCGATCGTTGTCGCCGCTGAAAGGTGGTGTTCCGTAGTTTTCAAGTGCAACCACTTTCTGATCTTCCGGCTTCAACCATTCTATTTCGAGGTCGCGCACAACAGAGCGTACACCAGGTATTTTGCTGGCTTTGGCTACAAATTCTGGATCTTCAGAAAAAACTGAGGCTACACCGGCTTGGGGCATAAGCTTGTTTACTTTGCCGTTTGCGGCAGCCAATTTACTTTCGAGGCCTGCCGGCAGTTGTTCCTGGGTCGAAAGCACAATGTAATGTTTGCCCCTGTACTTAATTTTAGAGGCGCCATTGGCAATCTGGGCTTCTGAGGTGGCATCCAGACTTAAGCTGGCAGCCGGATCTACCTCAACTTCTGGGTTACAGCCGAACAAGCCCGCTAGAGCAAAAACCAGAGGGTAGGCTAATTTGGATGGAGTAAATTTTTTTGTGATCATAGATGAGTTGAATTGAAGTTAAAAAAATATAAAAAAAAGCTCTTCCAGACGTAGCTAATAATTTAGCTGCGGATAAACAGGATTATAATAAAAGGCAATAAATAACAATGTCACAGCATGTCAGAGATGCCAGGATGTTGCGTAGGTAATAGAGATAAGAGGTGGAAAACTATAAGCGATTGTATTATAATAACTAATAAACCTGATCAATTTAAGGTTAATAAATTATCTGACCAAACATTTTTGTCAATTTTTTAAATGAATTTTAAAATAAAAATATTCTATTTTTCTAATTAAGAGCCTTACTGGGCATAACTAATATTCTCTAGAAAAACTTAATATATTACGGCTGACGTACTCAAATTTTGCGAAATTCTAATTTGTAAGCTATATCCAGCTGAATAATTAAGAAAATGGAAATAGAGTAAAAGTTAACAATACAAAGCTATAACCTGTATAAAATTATTTTCTTTCCTTAATCAGGTTACCTGGTAAAAGAGATGGCGCAAAAAAAATTAACGGTGATTTGAAAAAGTATCACGCTCAAAATAGGATTTTTGGCTTTTATGCCTTTAAAGCTCAAGTTCTGCAAAATTTAATTTTTTAGTGTTGATAATAAGTAACTGATTATGAGTGTTTTGTGCTCATGCTTGCTGAGTGTCTTTTTAATATTTTTTCGAACCAGGTGCTTTAGTTTGCATAATTCATCTGGGCTCCCTCTTATCATTTATATGATTTAAATTATTCACTGATGTTACCCACATTTACTTAGGAGGTATGTCTAAGCTTTTTGCCAACTCTCTTAGCTGCTGCTTTTTCCGGTGCACTTAAGCATTATTGTTTTATTAGTAGAGGTCTTAGCGCTCAAGCCCGCGGGGCCTCGTTCTTGAGCATCGCGCTGCTGCATCTTTCCTGCCCGCAAGCGGGCTGCCGCTCCCGCGGCACCGGAAACCTGCAAAGGCGCTCAACCCAAGAACTGGGATTTGCACTACGAGCCTCAGCTACACCGCCAGCAAATAATTTGTTGGGTTCGGATTATAAAATTTAATTGAATATCCTTAGTGTGTAACATCAATTATTACAATGGAAACGGTCTTCCAAAGCTTTTTTCTACAATTTGCGCCAAGGGTCTTCATCAAGTAGCCTTCCATTAACAGTTGAATCTTAACGTGATTAACCGCATCATTCGGAAGTAATTACAGATAAGGGGTAAGCGTAAGACTTGTTTATTAACTAACAACTTCAGCAATAGAAGGCATCTTTTAACTTAAAAGAAAAACAGGTTTTCCTAATCAGTTGCGCCATGTGTTATACAACTGATATTATTAGATGGTCTTAACCCTTGGATCAAAATTGAGAATTTTACTTTGGAAGGCCTTTTTAATTAGAATAATTTGGATTTCATTGAAACAAGTCTGGTTCTGAACCGACTAGTACCTACCCTTATACTGCCCTCAAAATCAAGCTTGTCAGGCTTGAGTCTGTATAGATAATCAGGACGTTGTTTTCCTATTTTCAGCAGGATGATCTCATTGTCGTGTTGCTGTTCAGGCTCCCAATGGGCTTTGCTCGCTGACGACAACACCCGGCAAGGGCAGAAACTGAGAACAGCACTTACTTTTGGTTTACAGATGCTATTAGGGCCTGTACCAGCTTTGGACTTTGGCAGTGGTTAGAGCCGGAAACTGTGGCGAAAGGTAGTTGGTAGCATCTGAGAGTATGGCAAGCAGGCTGAGTGAAAGCTGATCTGGAATAGTAGATTTAATCTTTACCCCAACTCAGGGCAGCCACAAGTACCACTGGTTTAAATAAAATATGAAATTTTTCAGAACAAAGAACAAGGCTTAGGAGTTTAAAAAACTGGTCAGCAGTTTAATTAGAACGTAACAGCCGGTTGTTTTCTTTCTGTTGGCCCTACCGGCTGCTGTAGCAGCTAAAATTTACACCTTCTAAAATCTCCTGAAACATGAAAAAAACAGTACTTGCACTTATGCTGCTTCTGATCGCTTTCTACTCGGAAGCCCAAAACAGAGAAGTAATAACCGTTACATCAAATGAAAGAAGAGTATGGGTAGGCGCCCAGATTGGCCTGAATGCCTTTACACTTACCGAAGATCCTAACTTCCGCGATTCTAGTTTAGGCTTAGGCTGGCAGTTAGGCGTTTTCGCCCGCATCGGGACGGAGCGCTTTTACCTGCAGCCGGGCGTGGAATACATGAGCAATACGATCTCTAATGTAGATAGGGCCTTAGGTGTTAACGTGGTCGCTACCGATGATATTGGGCTGCGTTACCTGCGTTTCCCGGTAATGGCCGGATATGTGGTTCGAAACGCCTTTAGCCGCGACCCGCACCTGCGCCTGCTGGCCGGTCCGTCGTTAGAGTACAACATTGGTGTTAGCCAGAACAATGTGGCTATAACCAGGCGACAAATCAGAAATGCCCAATTTGCGATAAACGCAGGTCTCGGTTTTGACCTTTGGATTCTGAACTTTGATGTGCTTTACCACCACAACCTGATGACCACCCTGAACTTCGATAATGCGGAAGGAAAGAGAAGAGGCTTTTCTGTTAGCACAGGGCTCCGCTTTTAGTTATTAAAGGAGGCTCCGGTATTGAGCCTCCTTTTTACAACTTATTATGCTTTACAAACCTACCAAAGCCGAACTTGCCTCAGCGGTAGGCCGAACCGTGCCTGACGTGATCAGGGCTGGGTTAAAGGTTCTTTTTTGTGGCATTAATCCGAGTGTTTATACGGCCGTGGTTGGTTACAATTTTGCACGGCCCGGCAACAGGTTCTGGCCCACGTTGTATGCGTCAGGGTTTACGCCACGGCAGCTGTTGCCAGGCGAGCAACAGGAGCTTTTGCAATTGGGCTACGGCATAACAAACGTGGTAGACCGTGCCACAGTGGCTGCTGCCGATTTGCGAAAAGAGGAATTGCGGCAGGGTGGGGAGCAGCTGGTGCAAAAGGTGCTGGCTTACAAACCGCAGGTGCTGGCGCTACTGGGTATTTCGGTTTACGAAGCAGCTTTCGGGCACAAAGGTAGTGGCGTTGGGCTTCAGTCTCGCACAATCGGCGACACGCAGGTGTGGGTGCTGCCAAACCCCAGCGGCTTAAACGCTCATTTCCCACCCAGGCGACTAGCCGAAGTTTACCGCGAACTGAAATACTATGTCGGATAAAGTAATGATGCGCTGTATCTGAAGCTCCCATGGGAAAGCCAGGAGCGCGTGAAGCGCCAATGCCGCAGAAAAGCTACAAGTAAACCGTTGCTGATGCCTCTCGCCCACAAGATTTTTCCAAAACAATAGAATAATTAAAGCTGCACCACCCTTGGATTTATTTAATCTAAAAAGACCGGCTGCACGCTCTATTTAGCGTGCAGCCGGTCTTTATTCAAGGTAATGGGCTCTATCGTTTTTCGAGTTGGCGTCTGAGCTTTTCCTCAACATTTTTCAGAGGCTCATACCAGTTGTCGCCTTTGTCTTCGGCAAAAACGTCGTTGCCGGGTATACCTACCCGCATACTAACTTTTTTTGCGTCAGTCGAGTGGTTGGCTTCTTCTTTAAAATACACATCAACCGAATCGATTTTACTGGCGTGCCGCTTTAACTTAGAAATGGAATTGCGAACATGTTGTTGAATATCATCTGAAATAGAGATATCTACTGCTTGTACGTCTATTTTAATGCCTTCAAAGTTTTCTGTATAATTCATAGTGTCTTTATAAGTTAATTGGATTCACCTGCACAGGGCGCAGGCTCATGTATCTGTCGTTCATTTTAAACGGGCAGGCCGCATATAGGTTAGCGCAGATGCTAATTTCAGTTTATTTCCTTGCTCCCCGCACCTCTATTGCTTTACCTGATGCTGGCATGCCGGCTCTAAACCTGCCTCTTTTACAAGGCCTTACCAGATCGGTTATGCAGGAGAGGCTGCAAAAGGAAACGCAGCAAAAAATGTATACCAGAAGTACAGGCAAGAACTAAAAACCATGTGCTGATTCAGGTGCTGTAACATATCCCACCCTTGACACTTGGAACCTGAAAAAGCTTCTGAAGGGCATTTTGATTTAAATAATTGCTATAGATGGATTTAAATGGCACTATTATGAAAATATATTGAACATTGTTTTGCTCTAGTTGTTTATATTAAGTAGATGGATATCAACTTCAGCTAATGCCTCTACTTTTCTGCTCCCCTTGTGATCAAAATTTTGTCCTGCCAACTTTAAATCAAACTTCATTAGTGTCCAACTATAACTAAAACATATTCAGCTGGTTAGAATTATTATCACCTGGTTTTTGTAATT
>NZ_VRTY01000020.1 GCF_008017455.1 Pontibacter qinzhouensis
CAAAAGGATGGTGGCCGCTCCTCCACATCCCTATAAAATGGTTATTGCTTAAGTGCCTAATTCAATAAAAGAAATAGCCGTTGCATATAGGGATTTGTGCCGCATTTTATTAGTTGATTTTAAGAGGTTTATGCCTATAATTTCTTTTGTTAAGAAACATGATAAGTGTCAGGTTTAGGCAGGTTAAATTAAAGTTTTTTATACCGAAAATAATATTATATTTACTTATAGAAATGGGGGTAGCTATGAAGTGGTCGTTTGTGATTCAACAGAAATTAAAGATAGCCGCACTGCTTGGCTGTCTGATTGTGATGGTGCTGCTGGCAAACTTTATGTGGAACAGGCATATGGGCAGCATGAACAAGTCGTTTACCTCTATTTACAACGACAGGCTCATACCTGCCACAGCCATCGTATACCTGACAGAGCACCTCTATACCAAGCGGTTGTTAATGGAGCGCTATCTGCTCATAACAGACGCTGAACCAGAGGCAGCACTCATAGAGCAAATGCAGTGGCGCAACCGCCAGGTCGACTCTCTGCTTCATCATTTCGAAAGCACCTACCTGGTTAAACAGGAATCGATCAGTTTGTCTGGTTTTAAAAATAAGGTGGAGGAGTACGTGCAGATGGAGCATGCCATTCTGGCCCTCAGCCATAGACAAGGCAGAGCAGCCGGCATGCAACTGTTTGAGCAGGAGGGGAAGGCTGTATTTGAGTGCACGATAAAACACCTGCACGAATTAACCAAAATTCAGTCAGACGTAGGCAAGGAGCTTGTGGGCGACTCGCAGCATATTGTGTCCAGCACTAACATTTTGTCGAGCCTGGAGGTGGGGCTGGTCCTGGTCATAGGGCTAATCGTGCAGGTACTGATTGTTTCTTCCAGAATGGTGAACCTGAAGAACAAGAACTTTAATCTGAACTGATGAGGAGGTGCTGGTCTTTCTGTAAATCAAATTATTTGAATGAAAATAGCCTTCCAAAGCGAATTGGCCCTAAATTAGTCAAGGGTAAATAGGCAGATAGTACAAAAAAAGGTTCCTGCTTCAGTCTGATCTGAAGCAGGAACCTTTTTTATAGATGTTTATCTCTAGAAAATTATTCTTTTTGCCAGCTGGTGCTTTGCCAGCCTGTCGGCTTTTCCGGAGTGGTGTCTTTAAACCGGATATTTTCAGATAAATCGCCTTCTATTTTAGGAACAAGCTGGTTGCCTGGTACCTTAAACCGAACGTTTTCGAACAGGATGTTCCGCCCGTCCAGCACCTCGATCAGGGAGTCCTGGGCCTGCACCTCAATATTCCGGAGGGTGATATCTTTGGCATCGCGGGCAATAAAGAGACCTTTAGAGGTAACTTGTGCATTCTCGATGAGCAGGTTCGTCATAGGGGTTTCGGGTATGCCTTTTATTTTTACAAAGTAATCGGCTTTCTCCACGATAATGTCGCGGGCTGTAATGTTTTTATAGCTGGGCGTGAGGGCATTTATCTCGCGTGCCGGCATACGGTCGGCCAGTTCGCCTACGTAGGTTCGGCTGCCGAGCATATCCCAATGGAAGGCATCGTTCCGCAGGTTCATTCTGATGCGCTCGTAGTGCAGGTTGTCGCCGCCACCGCCTCTTGGCCTGCGCGTTTTAAACCGTATGCCCACGCCTGTATCGTCGAACACGCAATCGTGCACGTAGAGGTTCCTGATCATGCCGGCTGTTTCGCTGCCAGTTGTAATGCCGCCGTGGCCTTCGCGGGCGAGGCAGTAACGCACCACCACATTCTCGGTCGGTTTGTTCACACGCATACCATCTTCGGCCCTTCCTGCCTTCATGGTAAAGCAGTCGTCGCCGCAGCTCAGGGTGCAGTACTCAATCAGCACATTCCTCGACGACTCAATATCGATGCCATCGCCACGCGGTATGCCAACCGAGTTTACCGTTACACCTCTTATAATAACACCATCGCAATAAACAGGCACAATGTTCCAGAAAGGAGTGCGCTCCAGCGTAATGCCTTCTATATACACGTTCTTGCAGTTAATAGGCGAGATAAACATCGGCAGGAAAATGAACTCGTCGTTGTAGCCTTCGTACACGCGCTCCGCAACCGGTTTGTCATGCGGCACCACTTTCTCGATCACGTCTACTTCCATCACCCGTTTCCGTAGCTCCGAGTCCAGTGCCGGGCCAACAAGTTTGCCTTTGCCGGTTACGGCAATGTTTTCCTGGCCGTTGGCATAAATACAGGCTCCCAACGACATTACCTCTATGCCCTCGTTGCGGGTAAACACGGCTGGCCGGTAATCTCTTATCTCACCACTGAAATGTAGTTCCGCACCTTCTTCGAGTAAAAGGTTCACGTTACTTTTCAGACTGATGCGGCCCGTTTTCCAGATACCTGCCGGAATGCGTGCCGTTCCTCCTCCTTTCTGGTGCACCTCGTCTATGGTTGCCTGAATCTCGGTGGTGGTGATTCGGTCTGTTTTTGCGCCGCGCTCGGTAATACTGATGCTTAGTTCAGGAAAGGTCGGCTTCTTGAATTGGGGCATATCGAAAGGTGCCGTAACCGGAGCAATAGTATCTGGCAGCATGGTAGCGCCAACCTGGTCTATGGTGGGTACACGCTCTGCCCAGTTACCGGCAGCTGCCGACTTCTCGGCCTTCTCGGAGGTGCCCGAGCAGGCTGCCACCAGAGAACAAAGCACCAATAAAAGGAATTGCCTGAAGCCCGGCCAGGCGAAAGTAATAGTTGCAGGACGCTTACCTGCACCTGCGCTTTGTTCTTTTATCATGATACAGAGAGAATATAATAGCAGTTTAAATTAAGATGCTTTTGTAGTTATTGGCTTCGTGGAAGACTTGGCTTTTCTTAAGAACAAGAGTTTTTGAAAAGAAGCTATAAGTTGATGTTTTAGCTGCATTTCGGCAGGTGCCTTGCCTGTCGGGTAAGTGCCCTTTGCTGCCTGGCTAACCCTGCGAAAAATAATTTTAGTACACTTCCAGCAGCTTCAGACTTTTAAAATTTTACGGTATTAGCAGACCGGGTTCAGGTTTCGTTGTAAAACAGACACTTAATTTGGCAAACAGATATAAATTTAAGATTATTTTCGTTCTAAGTTTGTTTACTTACAAACATAATATTTATAAATAAATAAAAAAACAGGCAGGTTTTAGAAATATGTAATATATTTACTCTCAGAATCAGGCAAGGCAAATAGGCTTGTTTGAGTTCAGAATGCAGATTTTACTACAAAACGGGTGCTAACATTAGTTAGTTAATAGAGCCTGAGTTCGCCGTTAGTGGAGTACAAATGTTTTCAAGATGGTTGGTAGGCACAGGTATTGGTTTGTAAAGCGGCTACAGTCAGGTTATTTATTATCTGACGGTTTATCATAAATAAACGAAAGCAAAGAAGTTGCCATGTAGCTGGAGGCAGGGTTGTACAACTATTTTTTTGTTCTGTTTTTTATAACAAATGATAGTTTGACTTCTGATACTTAGGTATTTGCGGCCTTCGGAAGCCAGGTGTTACTATAGAGAGCCACATGTGGAGCAGGCAATAGAAGCGTGTGTTTAAACACGATAAAATATAGTTTGCTTCGGAAATAGGATTTTGAGGAATTGATAAGGTGTGAATTTTAACAAACACTAGTTTAAGAGTGCTGAAGGAGGTGATGTAGCTAGTAAAGATGGGTACGATGTGCAATTTAACAGAAGGGTGAAATGGCAGAAGGATGCAACCAGGCATGCTGCTGTTGTTTTACCTTATAATAGTTTCAGGCAGTGTGGAGGAAGTAGTAACCAGGCTCGGGATAAACAACAGCAAGTGTAAAAAACTCTTAATTCTTACTCAGAGCAGCAGAAGAACAGAAACGATTAATTAATGACTACATACTATTCTATAACTTTTAACACATTCTAAATGAAAAACTCAATATCAAAAGATTTGAGATTTATTCTCATACTTCCACTCTTCCTTTTGTGCGTCGTGGGGGCGTTTGCACAAGGCATGGTGGTGCGAGGAACTGTAGTAGACGAATCTAATCAGGGTTTGCCGGGCGTAACCGTTCTCGTAAAAGGCACAACAACAGGGGCTGCCACTGGCCTCGATGGCGAATTTACAATAAACGTACCAAGCGGAAATGCTGTTTTAGTAGTGTCTTATGTAGGTTTCCAGACGCAGGAAATTGCTGTAAACAATAGAGCCACTATTAATATTACCATGGCAACAGACAGCAAAGTGCTAGACGAGGTGGTGGTTGTTGGGTATGGCACCGTGAAAAGAAGAGATTTGACAGGTTCTGTTTATTCTGTGAAATCAGATGAAATTGTACAGATTCCTACGCATAGCCCAATAGAAGCGATCCAGGGTAGAGTGCCTGGGGCTGACATTACCCGCGGTTCTGGTGCGCCAGGCTCAAACCCTACCATTACGCTGCGTGGTAACAGGTCTATTGCTGGCAGAGATGACTTAGCCTCCAGAAATGCGCCTCTATATATTATAGATGGTTTCCAGGGTGGAAATATAAACGACCTGAACCCAAACGACATCGAGTCGATTGAGGTGCTGAAAGATGCTTCTGCTACCGCCATTTATGGTGCTATGGGAGCAAATGGTGTTATTATTGTAACCACTAAAAAAGGCGCTGAAGGAAAAGCACGCGTTTCTTATGATGGCTACTATGGCGTAACGCAATACAATTTTCCGAAGTCCAGAACCGGGCAGGATTACATCCAGTTAAGAAGAGAGGCTGCTCGCACCATTGGTTTATGGAACAGCGAAGCCGATGATGCCAGAATTTTTGACGGACCAGGAGAGTGGGATGCCGTGCAGGCCGGGCAGTGGGTAGACTGGCTGGATTTAGTGAAGGAGAACGGTACGCAGCAAAACCATGCTCTAACGGTAAGAGCCGGAACCGAGAAAACCAAAGTATTCGCTTCGGCAGGTTATTTCAGAGAAGAAGGTATGCTGCGAAACAGCGACTTTACCCGCTACAACCTCCGTTTAAACTTAGACCAGCAGCTGAGTTCATGGGCTAAAGTAGGTGTTTTAAGCCAGGTAACGCAATCACAACAGAATCAGCGTAGAAACCCCTTGTCACAAGCCTTGACTATTAGTCCACTTGGTGTGCCTTACAATGAAGATGGAAGTATTCGTCAGTTTCCATTACCGGATGGTACTACTATTAGCCCACTCGCCGACGAAAGAACAGACTTTATCGCTCGTAACAACACGCTAAGAACAAGTGTTTTAGCAAATGCCTTTGTGGAGCTGACTCCTTTGAAAGGCCTTTCTTTCAGGTCTAGCTTTGGTACTAACATTGCCCTGAGCAGACAAGGTATTTTCGATGATGCTACTTCTATAAACCGGGCTAATACCAGAGTTTCTCAAGCCTCGTCTGAAACGCGTTATGGCAGAAACCTGAACTGGGACAACGTGCTGAGTTACACAAGAGACTTTGGTGGTCATAATGTTACCATTACAGGTATTACAAGTTATATCCAGTCCGACGAAGACAGGCTGTTTGCCCAAGGACAGGGGCAGCTTGTAGCTTCGCAACTATACTATGGCTTAGATGCTACCAACACTGCTACTACGCGGCCTATTAGCTCTCCTTTTATTGGTTCAAAAAACCTGGCTTATGCCGGTCGTTTAAACTATAACTACAAAAGCCGCTACCTGTTAACCGTAACTGGCCGTTACGATGGTGCCTCCCGCCTGGCTCCTGGCAATAAATGGGACTTTTTCCCATCTGTAGCACTAGGCTGGAACATAAGCGAAGAGGCCTTTATGCAAGGTGTAGAGCAGGTAACCAACCTTAAACTACGTGCTAGCTACGGTGTTGCCGGTAACTACAGCATCAGCCCTTACGGAACACAAAGCCTACTGGTAGCCAACCAAAGGTATATGGGCTTCGGAGAAATAGCAGCACCTGCCTATTATTTCAGCGAACTGGTAGGTAACCCGAACCTGGGTTGGGAAAAGTCGGCCACTACAAATTTTGGTTTTGACTTAGGCTTGTTCAATAACAGAATAGCTGCCATTGTGGATGTTTACGATACCAAAACAACCGATATCCTTTACCCAAGAACGCTGCCTACTTCTACAGGTGTAACACGTGTGAATGAGAACATAGCTGCTACCAGAAACAGAGGTATAGAGGTTGCGCTTACTACGCATAACATCCAGACCAACGACTTCTCCTGGTCTACTACTTTCTCCTTTACCAGGAACAAAGAAGAAATTACAGAGTTGATCGATGGAACAGATATTATCACCAATGAAACAACTTCCCTGTTAATTGGTCGCCCGGTTTCGTCTTTCTACACTTATAAACTCTTGGGCATCTGGCAGGCTAACGAGGCCGATGAAGCAGCCAGATACAGTGTTGGTAACTACCAGTTTCAGCCAGGAGACATTAAAGTGGCAGATTTGAACGGAGACTTCATTATTAATGCGGATGACCTCGGTTACATAGGTTCTACTGTTCCTCAGTGGTTAGGTGGTATTCAGAACAACTTCAAGTACAAAGCTTTTGATCTTGGTGTTTACCTGTTTGCACGCTTTGGACAAACCATTAACGCAGAATTCCTAGGTCGCTTCAATCCATCCGGAACAGGCAATGGTCCGGAGATTGCAAATTACTGGACACCAGAGAATCCTTCTAATGATTTTCCGCGCCCGAGAAGAGGATCAAGTTTAAATAACTACGTGGGTTATACCGGTTATCAGGCACTGAATTTTGTAGATGGATCGTATTTCAAAATCAGGAACGTAACACTAGGGTATACTTTGCCTAAAACCATAAGCCAGCGGGTTAAGTTAGAAAACCTGCGTGTTTATGCCACGGCTTCTAATCCCTTAGTCGTTTCAAGGCACCATCTGCTAAGAAACTACGATCCTGAAGGAGGCGGTTCGGAGTCTAATCCATTGAGCAGACAGATTGTGTTTGGTGTTAATGTTGGTTTTTAGTGACTAGTCTGGTTAATCTGAATTTAAGCGGCAGAAAGCTTATATGTAATACTAATAAGCTTCTCCTGTTTAGAATGAAGGCAAATACAGTAGTTTCATTTTTAATAAAAGGATTTTCTTTAAGATGATACAAATAAATAAATTCAAGCTACTGCCCATTATGGCAGCGGCCTTTGTTGTGGGGCTTACATCTTGCGACCTGGATGAATATAACCCATCTGGCGCAACAGCAGACGAAATCTGGTCTACACCGGAAGGCTTTGTGACCAACGTGAATGCAGCCTATTCGGAGCAGCGCTCCTGGTACGGGAAAGAAGACGGCATTTTTATGTCGGAAACCGGTACTGATTTGTGGTTTAACCGCGACAAAAACACCTACGCTGGTCAGTTAACACAGTATGCGGGCCTGAACAGTTTGCAAGGTAACCCAAACAGGGCAGCCTGGAACTTAGTGTGGCCGGCTATTAACCTCTGTAATGCTGGTATCAACAGAATTGAAGATGCCGGTTTTACAGACGAGGTGCAGAAAAACAGGCGTTTAGGTGAGCTTAAGTTTTTGAGAGCCTTCTATTACTGGCATGTGGTAGAAACCTGGGGTGGCGTAATGTTGCGTACCGAGGAAACCCAAGGCCCTTTGTTAACAGCAAGCAGAAGCCCTGTGGAGGCTTTCTATTCAATTATTATTGAAGACCTGCTGGAAGCAGAAAAGTTCCTGCCTGCGCAAAGTGGCTGGGGAAATGAGTATAGCAGAGCCAGTAATAAATCAGCGAAAGGTTTGTTGGCACGAGCATACCTGACAAGGGCAGCTTATGCTACAGGTGGAGAAAAAGAGGAGTTCCTGAGGTTGGCAGCTGAAAAGGCGAAAGAAGTAATCGACAACAAAGCGGCACTTGAAGTTGACTTGTATGCAACTTATGCGGAAATGTGGGACCCAAGGAACAACAAGCGCAATAGAGAAGCATTGTACATAGTAAGTAATTCTGCTGAAAACCCAACACTCAATTACGATTTAAACGTTGGAAACAGGTTATATCAGTTTTGGCAAACTCGTTACAACGGGCTCCCGGGATTGGTGCAGGACCTCAACTATGGCTTCGAAGGTAACAGACGCTTGATGCCTACACTTGCTTTCCTGGATATGTTTAACGAGGAGAACGACACCCGATATGAAGTATCTTTTCAGGAAGCTTGGATCGCAAATTCAAACTATACCTGGACAGCAGGCGACGCTGCCACATATGATAAAGATCCGAGTATAGTTGGGCGGCAGATAAGAGCTGGCATCGATACAGCCCTCTATATCACTAAAAAGCAGCTGACAGGAGAAAGAAGAAAGCCGTTTGTAGCCCTTGACAGAGACAGTGTTTATTTGCCAAACAATTCCATCAGGAACGGTAACCTGTATGTGAACTTTAGAAAGTTCAGAGATCCGGACCGTGAATTTGCCAACACACAATCTGGTTTTAAAGATGTTATTGTGATGCGTCTGGCAGAAATGTATTTAATTGCAGCAGAAGCAGAATTCGGTTTAGGACGCCCTGACTTAGCAGCAAATTATATTAATGTATTACGTACCCGGGCTGCTAAACCGGATAAAGTGGCCGAGATGCAGGTAACCTCAGATATGATTACCTTAGACTTTATTTTAGATGAGCGTGCCCGTGAGTTAGCTGGTGAACACCTGCGTTGGTTCGACCTGAAGCGTACCGGCAAACTGGTGGAGCGTGTAAGAAGGCTGAACCCAGACATTACCCAAATTCAGGATCATCATGTGCTTCGCCCAATCCGTCAGGAAGAGCTGAACGCGCTGTTAAATGGCGAAGAATTCGGTCAGAACCCCGGCTATAATTAAGATTTAATTTTTAGCTCGATTACAAGAAAGGCACCTCATCGGGTGCCTTTCTTGTTTTAATGCTCACCAATTATTCTAATGAAAATACCCTTCCGAAGGTAAAAAGACCATTAGGGTGCCAAGGGTTGCTGCTACACCACCTCCGCTTTCAGGTATTGCCGCTTGTACTCCAGTGGCGTGGTGCCCATAACTTTTTTAAAGTGGCGGTAAAAGTTCGATACATTGTTAAACCCACATGAAAAGCAGATTACTTCCGTCGACTGTTTATCCTCGATGAGGGCGCGGCAGGCATGGCTAATCCGGATCTCAGTCAGGAAATCGTTGTAGGTTTTTTTCGTCATGATCTTGAAGTAGCGGCAAAAGGAAGTAACGCTGAGGTTGGCGATCGAGGCGATTTCTACAAGCGTAATGTCTTTGTCGAAGTTGGAGAGGGTGTAGGAGCAGACCTTGTTGAGCCGCTCTGTTTCCAGCTCGTTCGATTTGTAAAAAGCATGCGCTGATGTAATGTTATCTACTTCGTCGGTTTCGGCGAGTATGTTTAAAATAGAGAGCAGCACGATCAGGCGGTCCAGGTTTTTGGCCTCAACGGCCTGGTGCATGAGTTTTGCCAGCTTTTCTTTGGCCTCTCCCTTTACGATCAGCCCTTTTTTAGCGCGTTCAAAAAGCTTCGGCAGCAGGTAGGCCTCCGGCAAATGTAAAATGTCGCGACCCAGGCAGTCGGGCAGAAACTGAATAACAATTGCCTCCACATCCAGCCCTGAGTTCTCCTGAAAATAGGCTTCGCGGCAGCGCCAGGTGTGGGGCAGGTTCTCGCCCAGCAAAACAATTTCGCCTGCTGAAAAATTATCGACCTGATCGCCTATAAAGCGCACACCTTCGCCTTTTATAACATAATGCAGCTCCAGCTCCGGGTGGTAATGCCAAACGGTGCCAAAATTAGGTTGCTTATTGTGCCTGATGCTGAAAGAGCTTTGCAGCCCAACCGGTACTTTATGGAAATGAGGTTTCATGATAGGGTAATTTCTAGAACCGTGAAAATGCCTGGGGCTATAGCCTGCGACCTTAATCACGGTTTGCAATGGTTGACTTGTTCAGGTTTAACAGAAGGAAAAATGTTAGAAAAGTAGATGTTAAAAGAAAGAGGCGCCAGCATTCCTGCTCCTGACTTTAATTCAGCGATTTCAGACCATCTTATTTTAAAGTACAGAATTCTGCTTCCTACTGGATAACCAATTATTTAAATCAAAACCCCCTTCAGAAGGATTTTTATCAGAAACTCGTCAAGGGTCTGGCTTGCCTTTAGCCGGTAATAAACATCAGGTTAGTAAGCCGACTTTATTTTTTTATTTACCCAGCAAAAAGCGCCGCGACTAAGAACTCACCTCTCCTGCCAATGCGGTACTATGCCAGCTAGATTTTTTATACATATTTTGCTTTAGCTTCATTTAGCAGGAAATCAGGTTTAATGTTAGGCTGATTTCCTGCTATAGTACCTGAAGCTGCTCAAAGCATGATTGTAAAGTGGTTTGGCACCGCAGGAAGCCTGAAGAGCTATATAGTATTCTGTAGTTTTATGCTAAGATACTACAATTATTAGAAAATAAAGCATAGCATCGCCGCACTTAATTTAAGTAATTTTAACATATTGAATTTAGCAGACAATGGAAGAAATCTGCTGGCAAGGTTCACGCTTCAGAAGTAGCTAAACCAGCCACACTACGAAGGTTGCAGATGCTGTTTTACCAGGTGCTATTTTAGCTGCAAAATATAACAAACGTTAATTAAGTACGAATCAGGGGTAAAGGACGAGACTCCTGCATAGTGTTCCTAAAATCAAAAAACTACAAGCAAGTGAATAACAGATTAATTGGTTCAAGACCCAAAATTGGCATTCGCCCAGTAATAGACGGCCGCTTAGGTGGTATTCGGGAGTCGTTGGAAGAAACAACCATGGGAATGGCCCAAAACGTGGCCCGCTTTTTCGAAGAAAACCTGCGCCACCCCGATGGTGCAGCAGTAGAGTGCGTAATTGCCGATAGCTGCATAGGTGGCGTGGCAGAGGCTGCCATGGCCGCCGATAAGTTCGAGAAAAGTGGCGTAGGCGTTTCGTTAACCGTTACGCCCTGCTGGTGTTACGGCACCGAAACCATCGATATGAACCCTTATACGCCGAAAGCAATCTGGGGCTTTAACGGAACAGAGCGTCCGGGTGCTGTTTACCTGGCTGCCGCGCTTGCCGGGCACAACCAAAAAGGTTTGCCTGCTTTTAGTATTTATGGGCAGGATGTGCAGGATATAACCGATACCACCATTCCGGCCGATGTGCAGCACAAACTGCTGCGCTTTGCCAAGGCAGGTCTGGCTGTTGCTACCATGCGCGGCAAATCCTACCTGTCTGTCGGTTCCGTATCTATGGGGATTGCAGGTTCTATTGTAGATGCCGGTTTCTTTGAAAGTTATCTGGGCATGCGCACCGAGTATGTAGACTCTACCGAAGTATTGCGCCGCATAGAACGCAATATTTTTGACCAGGAAGAATTTGAGAAAGCCATTGCCTGGACCCGCGAGAACTGCAAAGAAGGCACCGACTATAACCCGGATAACCTACGCCGTAGCCGCGAGCAGAAAGACGGCGACTGGGAATTTGTAGTGAAGATGACGCTCATAATCCGCGACCTGATGATCGGAAACCCGAAACTGAAAGAATTGGGATTTGGCGAGGAGGCACATGGGCACAATGCCATTGCTTCCGGTTTTCAGGGGCAGCGCCAGTGGACGGATCACCTGCCAAACGGCGATTTCTCAGAGGCCATCCTCAACTCATCTTTCGACTGGAACGGCATTCGCCAGGCCTTTATTGTAGCCACCGAAAACGACTCGTTGAACGGCGTAGCCATGCTGTTCGGGCACCTGCTCACCGATACTGCCCAGATCTTTGCCGATGTGCGTACCTACTGGAGCCCCGAAGCCGTGAAAAGAACCACCGGTTACGAGCTGGAAGGAATCGCCAGCAACGGATTCCTGCACCTGATCAACTCCGGCTCCTGCACCCTCGATGGCACCGGCCAGCAAAGTCGCAACGGCGAACCTGCCATGAAGCCTTTCTGGGAGATTTCAGAAGAAGAAGCAAAAAAATGCCTTGATGCCACTACCTGGTACCCAGCTACATTAGAGTACTTCAGGGGAGGAGGCTACTCTTCTAACTTCCTGACCAAAGGTAAAATGCCCGTTACCATGTCGCGCGTGAACCTGATAAAAGGCCTTGGCCCGGTATTGCAAATTGCAGAAGGCTGGAGCATCGACCTGCCGGAGCACGTGCATCACCACATCGACCAGCGCACCGACAAGACCTGGCCAACCACCTGGTTTGTGCCAAATCTTACCGGCACAGGCGCTTTTAGAGATGTGTACTCTGTTATGAACAACTGGGGCTCCAACCACGGCGTGGTGAGCTACGGCCACGTAGGTGCAGACCTGATCACACTGGCTTCTATGCTGCGTATTCCGGTTTGCATGCACAATGTGCCCGAAGAAAAAATATTCAGGCCAAGCGCCTGGTCTGCTTTCGGTATGGATGCCGAAGGAGCCGACTACAGAGCCTGCCAGACGTACGGGACACTGTACTAATTTTGAGTTTTGAATGAGTGGATGAGTAAATGTTTAAGTTGGGAATTTGAAGATTTGGATATTTTAAAATCTTCAAATTCCCAAATCTTCAAATCAACCCTCTGCTTATTTACAATTAAAAATTCACTCATCCACTCATTCACTCACTCAAAAGTAATAATTCACTCAATCTCTCAATCACTCATTCAAAATTATAAAAATGAAAACTGGAACATTGCCATCACCTTTACGCGGAATTATTCCTCCTTTGGTTACTCCTTTGCTGGATAACGACACGCTGGATGTAGAAGGGCTGGAACGGCTAATTGAACATATTCTGGCAGGTGGTGCGCATGGCTTGTTCGTGTTGGGTACTACCGGCGAAGCGCCAAACCTGAGCTATAACCTGCGCCATGAGCTGGTGCAGCGCACTTGTGCCCAGGTAGCAGGCCGTGTGCCGGTGCTGGTAGGTATCACCGATACTGCGGTTTCTGAGAGTTTACGACTTGCCCAAACGGCTGCGGAGGCAGGTGCCGCCGCAGTAGTGTCTGCACCGCCTTATTACTATACGCCGAGCCAGGCAGAACTGGTAACGTACTACAACTACGTAGCTGATCGGGTAACATTGCCGTTGTTCCTGTACAACATGCCGTCGCATACCAAAGTATCGTTTGAGCCGGCTACGGTAAAGGCGCTCTCTGAGCACAAAAACATTGTAGGCTTAAAAGACAGCTCCGGCAACTCGGTTTATTTCCAGATGCTATGCAACATCATGCGCGACCAGCCGGACTTCTCGCTGTTGGTAGGCCCTGAAGAAATTACCGCCGAGGTGGTGCTGATGGGTGGCCATGGTGGCGTGAACGGTGGTGCCAATATTTTCCCGCACCTCTACGTTGAGTTATACGAGGCTGCGCAGAACCAAAACTTCGAGCAAATCAGTATCTTGCAGCAACAAGTGCTCGATATCAGCTCGCGTTTATATACGGTGAGCAAGTGCGGTACCAGTTATCTGAAAGGTGTAAAGGCTGCTCTCTCGGCGCTGGGTATCTGTAACGATTTTCTGGCTGAGCCGCACCAGCGTTTTCAGGGAGCCGAAAAGGAAAAGATTAAAAGTCATCTTGCAGAAATCAAAAGCAACATGCAGCGTGCAAACTCCGTCAGCCTATGAACTTACCGCTCTTAGATTTAATTATTTTTATTGTTTTCATAGCGGGAGTAGTAGTATACGGGTGTTCCTTTTACTTTCGTAATACTTCTCCTGAAGATTATACGACTGGTGGAGGCAAAATACCTGCCTGGGCAGTGGGAATGTCTATTTTTGCTACCTTCGTGAGTAGTATCAGCTTCCTGGCTCTGCCGGGTAATGCTTACCTAAGCAACTGGAATGGCTTTGTGTTCAGCTTATCTATCCCGATTGCTTCTTTTATAGCCGTTAAGTTTTTTGTGCCGCTCTACCGGAGCATCAACAGCCCGTCGGCGTATTACTACCTCGAAACCCGTTTTGGTGCCTGGGCTCGTATCTATGCCTCTGTTTGCTACCTGCTCACCCAACTGGCGCGTATGGGGGCTATCATGTACCTGCTGGCGCTGCCTATGAACGCCCTTTTTGGCTGGAGCATTCCCCTTATTATTATTATTACGGGCGTTTGTGTGTTGTTGTACTCCATGATGGGTGGCATTGAGGCCGTTATCTGGACCGACACCATTCAAGGGGGCCTCATGATAATTGGCGCCCTGGTATGCCTGGGCACCCTGATGTTTTCTATGCCGGAAGGCCCGGGTCAGCTTTTTGAGATCGCGGCAGCCCATGATAAGTTTAGCTTAGGAAGCTTTAGCGCAAGCGTTTCGGCCCCTACGTTCTGGGTAATCCTGGTGTACGGCCTGTTCATAAACCTGCAGAACTACGGTATAGACCAGAATTATGTGCAACGCTATATGACCGCCAAATCAGAGAAAGAAGCGATTAAGTCGGCCTGGTTAGGCAGTTTGTTGTATGTGCCTGTTTCGCTTGTGTTCTTTTTTATAGGTACGGCGCTGTTCGCTTACTACCAGGCACAGCCTCATCTGCTGCCCGATGCGCTTCAGGCTCCGGGCATGGCCGATAAGGTGTTTCCGCATTTTATTGTGCATGGCTTGCCTACGGGCGTTACAGGGCTTTTAATCGCTTCTATCTTTGCTGCCGGCATGAGTACGGTTTCTACCAGCATCAACAGTTCGGCCACAGTTATTCTAACAGATTATTATAAGCGTTTCTTCCGGAAAAACGCCAGTATGAAAGAATCCATGCGGGTGCTGTACATCACTTCGCTTATCATGGGAATTTTAAGTATAGTAGTAGCGTTAGCTATGATGCGGGTAGAGAGTGCGCTTGATGCCTGGTGGGCGCTGGCCTCGATCTTTAGCGGTGGCATGCTGGGGCTGTTTCTGCTTGGTTTTGTTTCGCAGAAAGTCAGAAACTTCGATGCTGCTATGGGAGTAGTTGCCGGCATCCTGGTTATCTGCTGGATGAGTCTGTCTCCTATTTATTTTACGGATGGTGCCTGGATTAAATTCAGGAGTCCGTTTCATACCAACCTGGCCATTGTGTTAGGTACCACGGCCATTTTCATAGTAGGGTTTGTAGTTGCCGGAATTGTTAACCGTAACACAGGTAAAACGGCTCAAAAAGGAAAGCCGGCTCATCCAAAAGATAAAATAAAGCAATAGCTGATGCAGGAAAGCATAATTTTTGATACTGCATAACAACTGTTAGTTCGTGGGCTTATCAATAGTTTAAAATTAAAAAATATATGAATAGGATATCGCAAACCTTTTGTGTCGCATTAGGATGCCTTTTATTGTCGGGCGCGCCTGCCCTGGCGCAGCAGAAAAGCCTGGTGAACACCACTGCCAGCTCTCATGCCAAATTAAGCGGAGTAGATATGAATGCCGTTACCTGGACACAGGGTTTCTGGGCCGACCGTTTCAAAATGGCGAAAGAAACAGCGGTGCCAAACATCTGGGGTATCTACAACAATCCGGAAGTATCGCACGCCTTCCGGAATTTCGAAATAGCCGCAGGCATGGCCGAGGGAGAGCACAAAGGCCCTTCGTTTCACGACGGCGATTTTTACAAGGTGCTGGAGTCTATGGCGGCTACGTATGCCATCACCAAAGATCCAAAGATCGACCAGGAGATGGACCGTGCCATTGCCGTAATTGCAAAGGTGCAGCAGGAGGATGGTTACATCTACACGCCAGCCATCATTCAGAAAAACAAAAACAAAGGAGCCGGATCTGCCTTTCAGGACAAAGTGAACTTTGAGGCCTATAACCTGGGCCACCTCATGACGGCCGCCTGCGTGCATTACCGTGCCACCGGCAAAACCTCTTTGCTGAACGTAGCCAAAAAAGCCACCGACTTTCTGTATAACTACTACAAGGCTGCTTCTCCGGAACTGTCGCGTAATGCAATTTGCCCGTCGCATTACATGGGTACGGTAGAAATGTACCGCACTACCAACGATCCGAAGTACCTGGAGCTGGCGCAGAACCTGATCAACATTCGCGGCACGACCGATGATGGCACCGACGATAACCAGGACCGCATTCCGTTTAGAGAGCAAACCAAAGCTATGGGCCATGCCGTAAGAGCAAGTTACCTGTATGCTGGCGTAGCCGATGTGTACGCCGAAACGGGTGATAAATCGTTGCTGTCGGTACTCGACCTGATGTGGGACGACGTGATGCACCGCAAAATGTACATTACTGGTGGTTTAGGCTCTCTTTATGATGGTACATCGCCAGACGGTACATCTTACAACCCGAAAGATGTGCAGAAAATACACCAGGCTTTTGGCCGCGACTATCAGCTGCCAAACCATACGGCTCACAACGAAACCTGCGCCAACATTGGCAACGTGCTCTGGAACTACCGCATGCTCAAAATATCTGGCGACGCCAAGTATGCCGATGTAATGGAGCTGGCGCTGTATAACAGCGTGTTGTCTGGCATCAGCCTGAAAGGAACAGAGTTTTTGTATACCAATCCGCTTGCACAGTCTGATGAGTTGCCGTTTAAGCAGCGTTGGTCTAAAGACCGTGTCGATTATATTGGCCTGTCGAACTGCTGTCCTCCCAATGTGGTGCGCACGTTGGCAGAAGTTCACAACTATGCCTATAGCGTGTCTGATAAAGGCGTGTGGTTTAACCTGTATGGCGGCAGCAAACTAACTACAAAGCTGAAAAATGGCTCAGACGTGAAGCTGACACAGGAAACCAACTACCCGTGGGATGGCAACATAAAAATTACGCTGGACCAGGTGCCTAAAAAGAAACAGGAGTTTTCTATGTTCTTACGCATACCGGGTTGGGCTGAGGGTGCCAAACTAATGGTAAACGGAAAAGCACATAACGCCAAATTAACTGCCGGAGAGTATGCAGAAGTAAGCGGCAAGTGGGCAAAAGGCGACAAAATTGAACTGGTGCTGCCAATGGAGGCAAAACTGATCGAATCGAACCCACTCGTGGAAGAAACCCGCAACCAGGTAGCCGTAAAACGTGGTCCGGTAGTATACTGCCTAGAATCGGTAGACATGCCAAAAGACCAGTCTGTGTTTAATGTGACGCTACCTGCCGATATGAGTTTCACTCCTAAACTTCTCAAGATCGAAAACAGCGATATCATGAGTTTAGAAGGAAATGCCAAACTGATCAAGAATCGCAGCTGGGAAAAACAATTGTACCGCGAGGTAACCAAAGATAACCAGACAGTGCCGGTGCGACTGGTGCCATACTACGCCTGGGGCAACAGAGGCCATGGCGAAATGTCGGTATGGTTGCCGCTAAGCAGGTAATTCAAAAAGCGCATAAAATACAGGACACAAGATCCAGGATTTTTTAAAGTCATAATCAGGTTCGACTCCAATATACCGGAAGAGGACCTGATTATTTTTTAGCCCGAAGTGAAAACCGAACTTATGTACTACTAGGCGAACTTGAAATTATTCAGACGAAAATGGCCTTCCAAAGCTATTTTACTAAAAAACGGCTTAGGGTTACTCATCACTTTCAGATATTTTACCTGAACTTACCCTAATGAAGAACTACATGGTTCGAATCAAAAAACTCAGCCCGAACTCCGAAACAATAAACATGAAAGTTATTAATCTGAAAAACTACCTTCTGGCCGGAATCGCAGCCTTTACCATTCACGCAGCTAGCGCCCAGCAACTTGCATTTCCGGGAGCTGAAGGCTTCGGCAAGTATGCCACCGGAGGCAGAGGAGGCCAGGTAGTAGAAGTAACGAACCTGAACGACGACGGGCCTGGCAGTTTCCGGCAGGCTTTTAACGAATTTCCGGGCGAGCCTATTACCATTGTGTTTAAGGTAGGAGGTGTAATTGAACTGCAATCTGAAATACGCGTAAAGCGCTCCAACATTACCGTAGCCGGCCAGACTGCCCCCGGCGACGGCACTATACTGAAAGGCCATTCTTTTTCGATAAATGGTGCCAGAGCCAAAAGCCAGGGCGGCAACCATGGCAACATTATAATCCGGCACCTGCGTTCGCGCCCCGGCCATGGAGCCGGCAAAGACGTGCTGTACGGCTTCAATATGGAAAATTGCCAGAACGTAATCATCGACCACTGCTCCTTCAGCTGGGCCAATGAAGAAGTCGCTGCTATGTACGATACCAAAAACACGACGGTACAATGGTCTATCGTAAGCGAAGGCCTGCACGACGCAGGCCATCATAAAGGTTTACGCTCGTATGGCGGTGTGTGGGGCGGCCAAAATGCCTCTTTTCACCATAACCTGATTGCCCACCTCTACAGCCGCACCATCCGGTTTAACGGAGCCAGGGCACACGATACGCTGGCTGTTGTCGATTACCGCAACAATGTGGTCTACAATTGGGGAAACCAGAATGGCGCCTATGGAGGTGAGGTAGAAATACCCGGAGGCAAGTCGCAGATTAACATCGTAAACAACTTCTATAAGCCCGGACCAGCTACTCCCGAAACCCTGAGATTTGTGCAGGCTTATTACACACCCGCCAAGGCAAAAGGAGTGGGAGAATGGTATGTAGCCGGTAACATTATGGACGGAAACGCCGCCATGACTAAAGATAACTGGAAGGCTGTTGATATGGAAAGAGTGCCGGAAAACAGCAGAGCGCAGACTAAATCAGCTAAGCCATTTCCGATAAGTGCGGCATTGCCGGAGCAGTCTGCTGCCAATGCTTACAAAGCTGTGCTGGCAGAAGCCGGTGCTACATTACCTGTGCGCGATGCCGTAGATAAGCGCGTGGTAGAAGAAACCCGCAAGAGCACAGCCAGCGGAACAGGAGCGCACGGCAAAGCCGGCATAATCGACTCTCCCGCACAAGTAGGAGGTTACCCGACTTACAAAGCAGCTACAGCACCCATAGATACCGACAAAGACGGTATGCCCGATGAGTGGGAACGCAAGTACGGCCTCAACCCCAACGACCCCTCCGACAGAAACGGCGACCTGAACGGCAATGGCTACACCAACCTGGAAGAGTACCTAAATGGAACCGTACCAACGAAGCAAAAAGCCAAACGCTAGTGAGGTATTGTGACTAAAACAGTAATGATTTCGTAAAGAAGCAGATACAAAAAGGCCAAGGGTTGTGTACCCTTGGCCTTTTTGCCTTTAATTTCCTTTGGAAGGGCAATTTCTTTAGAATAATTTGATTGAAAAACAATTTGAGTCTATTTCTCCTCATGGTCCTCGCAAGTTGAAAACTTCCACTATTATTTCCACAAGTTACGGCTGCGCCTAAACTTGCGGTAGAAATATTACTCGGTGGTGCAGCATGAATGATACTAACTCAAATAGCTTACTCACTCAATCAACAAAATAAGACTTAACGAAACGATCAACGTTTACGGACTCCAAAATGCTTGTCGGCAAAATTCAGGTACTGCATCCAGTCGAACTCTGTTACATCGTGTTTGCCGGTGCGGATGTGGTAACCGATGCGGCCCTGAACAGACTGATTGAGTGGCGGGAAATCTGCTGCAGGCAAGCCTTCTGTGCCTAGAAAACGGTACACCGGATCAGCGGCTTTTGCTGCCAGAAATTCCCCGTAAGGGTCTGCTCCTCTGTCTTCCTCGGCACTGGCAATATAAAGTGGGCGAGGCGCTATAAGAGCCATTACCATGTGCTGGTCGAAGGGAAGAGCCTCTTCGTTTTTGTTGTACTTCTTAAAATTGGCAGCAAACCAATGCGGGTTGCCCCGAGTCAGCCGCTCCACATCTTCGCCATATTTTCTTTTAGACAAGGCCGCACCGCCGCCACCAGATTCGTTGCTGATGACCATGGCAAAACGCTCGTCGCGGGCTCCCGCCCACAAAGCAGCTTTACCCATTCTGGAGAAGCCGAAGAGCATCACCTTTTTCCCATCTACCTGCCGGTCTGTTTCCAGGTAATCGAGGGTACGGCTCAGGCCCCAGGCCCAGGCCGACATGGTGCTGAAATTATCGCCCCGATTTTGCAGCTCCGGGTACAGCGCGTGCACACCATTCTGAAAATTATCGTGTTTGTCAGGATCTATGTCATTGGCAAAAACTGTGGCTACACCGTAACCTCGTTCCAAAATCAGTTCAATAGGCCAGCGGCTGGCCGTAGCTCCTCTCGATTTTTCGGTAGATATGTTGTTCACTACACCGGCACCGCCACCCCACACCCAGTTTGGCGATAGCTTTATGGCCGTATCGGTGTGCACCGCATGGTTTCCCTGGAAGTTGAGGCCCAGAAAAACCGGCACTTTTCCCTTCACCTGGTTGGGTAGGTATAGCAGGATATCCATTTTCGGACCATCTTGTCTGCCGGTGAAGTAAACTGTAATTTGTTTACGGGTTGCCTTGCCGTTAAGTGCTTGCGCATCCTGCTCAAAAACCTGAAATGTCATGTGTTCTGGCTTGCCGGGGGAGCGACCATACATCTCTTGTTCAAAAAGTTCAAGTATTTCAGCGCGTCGCTTTTTCTTCCATTGCCTCGTGTTTTTTACCTTGGTGCCATCCTCAAACACCAATGGATCGGGTAAAGCGTAAGGCTGCACCTTCTCCTCATCGAAGTTCTGAGCAGATGCAGGCAGTAAGGCGAGTACCGCTAACAGCAAAAGGAGAAGCTTTTTGTATGGCATTAGAAAAGATTTGTGGATGGTACAAACCTCATAGCGTCTTCCAGACCT
Organism: Pontibacter qinzhouensis; assembly: GCF_008017455.1. Lineage (GTDB taxonomy): Bacteria > Bacteroidota > Bacteroidia > Cytophagales > Hymenobacteraceae > Pontibacter > Pontibacter qinzhouensis. Next base: position 20,625 of record NZ_VRTY01000020.1, read on the forward strand.
GTGAGTGTTTCGATTGCGCAGTGCTCCATTTTTCTATGCAACCCCAGACATTCACAGGTCTGGAAGACACTGTGAGGTCAGGTACTACGCCAGCCCCTCATGTTTTTTCCGGTAGTCGATCAGGTCTTTGATGCTTACTAGTTTTAGGTTCAGCTTGTCTGCAATTTGGCGGAGTTCCGGCAGGCGGGCCATGGAGCCATCCTGGCTGAGTACTTCTACCAGCACACCAGAAGGTTTGAAACCTGCCAGACGAGCAAAATCTACGGTAGCCTCCGTATGTCCGGGACGAGCCAACACACCGCCATTCCGGCTTTTGAGCGGAAAAATATGGCCTGGCGAACCGAGTTCTTCGGGCTTTGTGTTTGGGTCGATTAACGCTTTAATCGTTTTGGAGCGATCTGAAGCGGAAATGCCGGTGGTACAGCCATGACCAATGAGGTCAACGGAAATGGTAAAGGCTGTTTCGTGCGAGGAAGTGTTGTTTTCGACCATCATCGGCAGTTCCAGCTTCTGGCAACGCTCTTCCGTTAGCGAAACACATATTAAACCACGGCCTTCTCTGGCCATAAAATTTACGAGCGATGGCGTAATGCACTCCGAGGCGCAAATCATGTCGCCTTCATTCTCACGATCTTCGTCGTCTACTACAATTACTATTTTGCCGTCACGGATGTCGGCTATGGCTTCTTCAATGGTGTTCAATACAATTTGTCCAGTCTCTGGTTTATCCTGACCCATTTTATAGGATTTTATGTCATACAAATTTACGCTTGCACCGCTAGCTGGCGCACAATTGTAAATGTAAAACAAAATCAGCATCCTGCCACAATTTTGTAGTGTAGAGGTGCTGTTGGAGGAGCAGGTCTATATCCTAATCATTTCCGCAGTAGCTAATTTCTGAAAATGTATTGCGGCAGGCGGCTACGAAGGTAACACATCTGCCAGGTGCACCCATTGACGATTTTTTGTGAAGGAAGGGGCCCTCGAAAAAGAGCGTTCAGCGAGTTCAAAATCGTCTTGATTTTACTTGTTCTTTTTGAATCAAGACAAAAAGAACAAGTAAACAGGCAATGCAACAGCTTCACACCGCTGTCAGAGCAGCAAAAGGAGCTATGGGAACTTAGACTAAACACTACCATTCGCGATTGCTTTCGGATCTCGCCCACAAGATCTTTCCAGGATGACAAAGTTGATAGGAGATAAGGCTTAACGAAAATCAGAAGAGGATAGTAGCGATTCTGGTTTAACAAACAGCAGCAATTATTCTAATGAAAATGGCCTTCCAAAGGTAATTTTACCTCCGGAAGGCCAAGGGTAATTAAGGGCTACACCGACAACTTAAACAGACAACTCCGCTTTAACAGGTACAGAACTGCCTACCGCTACTTGCCAGCCTTCATAATCACTTTTCACCTGCTCTGTCTGCTCACCAGGGCGTGTTACCACTTTGTCCTGGTTCAGGGTTTTCAAGTGATCGATGTCTTTATAAACGCCTGCTTTCAGGCCTGCCAGGTAGGCAGCACCCAGGGCAGAGATATCGGGCATGCGTTGTACGGCTACCGGTTTTTCGAGGAGGTCGGAGAGGAACTGCAGCACGAACTTGTTGGAGGTGAGGCCACCGTTTACATTCAGCTCCTGCAGCGCGATGCCAGTGTCCTGCTCCATCGCCGTAATCACATCTTTTATCTGGTACGGAATCGACTCCAGTGCCGCCCGTACAAGATGGTTTTTGTTACAGCCAAAGGTAAGGCCGGTTATAGAAGCTTTGCGGCTCATGTCCCAGTGCGGGGCTCCCAATCCGCTGAAGGCAGGCACCAGGTAAACGCCATTATTGTCGGCTACGGCACGCGCCATAGCTTCTGTTTCTTTGCTGTCGGATATCAGGCCGATTTCATTTTTTAGCCATTCAATGGTGGCACCACAAGTTACGATCACACCTTCCAGGGCATAATCTACACGCTCTTCGGTACTCCAGCAAATAGTCGTGACCATGCCTGTTTCGGAGCCCTGCGCTTTTTCGCCGATGTTCATAATAATAGAAGAACCTGTACCCATAGTAGCTTTTGCCGTACCCGGTGAAAAGCAACCTTCGCCAAAAGCAGCTGCATGCGAATCGCCGATCATGCTCGTAATCTGAATCGGTTGCGGAAACAGCCCGTTAAAATCTGATGCAGCAAAAAGATACGACGATGGCTTTGGCTCCGGCAGGTTCAGGTGCGACAGGTTGAAAACCTCTAGCAGTTCCTGGTCCCACTTCAGCTCCGCTAAATTAAAAAACAGCGTGCGCGAGGCATTGGTATAGTCGGTGAAGTAGCTTTGGCCGTTGGTAAGTTTGTAGAGCAGCCAGGTGTCTATTGTCCCGAAATAGGCTTTGCCAGTGTCTACGGCTTCTCGTACGTTTGCTTCGTTTTCGTAAAGCCAGATCAGCTTGGAACCTGAAAAATAGGGATCTATAAGGAGGCCGGTTTTGGCTTTAATCAGTGGTTCCAGTTGCTCTTCCTTTAGCCGCTCGCAAACAGCAACCGAGCGCTTGCACTGCCACACCACCGCATTGTAAAGAGGTTTCCCAGCCTCATCCCACACCACAAAGGTTTCGCGCTGGTTCGATATGCCGCAGGCTTGTATGCTGCTCAACTCACCGCCGGATGCTGTAAAGTCCTGCAGGCACTTCTCCACAGAGGCTAGCACGTTGCGGTAAATCTCCTGCGGGTCCTGCTCCACAAAGGCACCTTTATACTTAGATGCCAATGGCTCCGATGCTCTGGCTACAGCTGTTCCTGCTTCGTCGAAAATAATGGTTTTGGTGCTACTGGTGCCCTGGTCTACAGCCAGGATATATTTCTTATTCATAATGATTCTGTGAGAGGACGGAATTTAAAAGAATTATGTTAGAAAGCAGACACACATGTTATGGATTGCCATACAGGTATTTATCATCAGAATAGTCCTGATACTTGCGTCCTGTTTTTATTCTCCTTTTGAATTTGCTTTATCAATAATAACTGCCAGGAGTATGACAAAGCCTTTTACTACCTGCTGCCAGAACGGCGACACATCGAGCAATACCAGGCCGTTGTTCAGCACCCCGATAATAATAGCACCGAGTACCGTACCCATAATCGTGCCTCTGCCACCCGAAAGCGAAGTGCCACCAATTACCACCGCTGCAATGGCATCCAGCTCGTAGCTCATACCGGCGTTTGGTTGCGCTGAATCGAGTCGGGAAGTAACAATTAAGCCGCCAATGGCAGCCAGGCCACCTGCAATAGAGTAAACAATTATTTTAATTCGGTTTATGTTGATGCCAGAGAGTCGGGCGGCACTTTCATTACCGCCAATGGCGTAGATGTAGCGACCCAGCCTTGTTTTTTTTGTAACGATAACAGCTGCCAGCACAATAATACCAGAGATCCAGACAGGAAGCGGAATACCTAAAAACCAGCCGGTGCCGAGGTACGAGAAGGTTTCGCCGAGGTTGGAGATCGGGAAGCCTTCGGTCCAGAGCATGGTGAGGCCGCGCGCAATCGTGAGCATAGCCAGTGTAGCTACAAAGGGAGGAACTTTAAATTTGGTGATCGTCCAGCCGTTAAAAGCGCCCAGGGCAGTACCCGTGAGCATGCCTGCCAGTATGGCTCCCAAAACAGTAAACCCGATAAACATATCAAGTGCCGGAATCTCCAGTCCAAATTTGAGCAGACCCGCTGTAATAGCACCGCAAAGTGCCAGAATAGAGCCCACCGACAAATCGATGCCAGCCGTGAGTACGACCAGCGTCATGCCCACCGAAATGCAGATGTTCACGGAGATCTGCCGCATTACGTTCCAGCCGTTGGCTACAGTAAAAAACTTATCTGACAGCAGCCCGATAACCAGGCACAGCATAAACAGTGCGATCAGCGACTGAAACTTGACCAGGTGTTGCTTGTACTGGGTTGCGCCTGCCGGGGCTTTTGTAGAGGAAGTACCTTTTTTCTCCTTCTTCTCTTCCATATATACTTCTGGGCTCATAAGGGCTTTGTTAAATAGTTTTTGGAATAGCCGCTTTCAGGATGCTGTCTTCGGTGGCTTCATCTACAGGCAATTCGGCTGTCAGGCAACCTTCTGCCATCACCAGTATGCGATCGGAGAGGGCCAGTATTTCGGGCAGCTCCGACGATACCACAATAATGCCTAAACCGGCATCGGCCAGGGCTTGTATTAGTTTATAGATTTCGTTTTTGGCGTTAATGTCGATACCGCGGGTAGGTTCATCGAGGAGCAGCACCTTGGGTTTGGTAGCGAGCCATTTGGCAATCACGATTTTCTGTTGGTTACCGCCGCTCAGGTTCTTGGCAGCCTGTGCACTAGACGAGGTTTTAATGCGAAGTTCCTCAATGTACTTGTCGGCCAGGTTGCATTCTTTGCTGTCGTTGAGCATGCCCATGTCTTCCATGCTCTCGAGCGTGGTCAGGCAGATGTTTGTTTTTACATCCAGCCCCAGCACCAGGCCATCTTTTTTGCGGTCTTCGGGCACCAGCGCTATCCCGGATTTAATGGCGTAGGCCGGCGATTTAAAGTGCACTTCCTGCTGCTCCACACACATGCGGCCGCTTATTTGCTTGCCGTGTAGCCCAAAAATAGTTTCCAGCAGTTCTGTTCTACCAGCGCCCATCAACCCAAAAATACCCACAATCTCGCCTCGGCCCAGGCTAAACGATACATTCTTGAGCAGGTTCTCCTGTGGTCTGGTGGGGTGTTTCAGGCAGAGATCCTCTACTTTCAGCACCTCCTGCTTCTGCTTGCAGCAAGGGGTTTTGCGCATGAGGGTAATGCCACGGCCCACCATTTTCTGAATAATCCGGTCGTGGGTCATGCCGGCCATGTCGCCCGACTCTATGGTTTTGCCATCGCGGAGCACAATGTAGCGGTCGGCAATTTTAAAGAGTTCGTCCAGCTTATGCGAAATGTAGACAATGGCTTTGTTTTCGCGTCGCAGGTCGTTAATGATCTCAAACAGCACTTCCACTTCACTCTCACTGATGGCGGAAGTCGGTTCGTCCATAATAATAACTTCGGAGTCGAGGAGCAGGGCTTTGGCAATTTCTACTACCTGCTGTTGCCCCACCTTCAGCTCATGTACCAGCGTGTCGGGTGCTACATCGAGCTTTAGTTTGCGGAGCAGCTTTTCGGTTTGATGGCGCATGGCTTTAGCATCGAGGGTGCCCCAGGCTGTCTCCAGTTCGCGGCCCAGAAAAATATTTTCGGTAATGCTGAGATAAGGGATCAGGTTAAGCTCCTGGTGAATGATAGCAATGCCAGACTCCTGCGCCTCGCGTGGATTGGAGAAGCTGACGGTGTTGCCTTTGTACACGATGCGGCCTTCGTAATCGGGGTAAACGCCAGAAAGTATTTTCATGAGCGTAGACTTACCGGCACCGTTCTCGCCTATAATTGCGGTTACTTTTCCGAAATGAAGCTCCATGTTCACTTGGTCCAGTGCCACCACACCGGAAAAGCGTTTCGTTATGTTTTCTGCAACTAGCACAATGTAGGTTGGTTTTTTAATAAGACATAAGACACAGGATTTTTTTGAAGCTGGAAGTTCTGTAAGCATGAAATGTCTGTTTTCTATTTCAGAAAGAAGCTTGAGAAATCCCGGCAGAATTGGCATGAGCGGGACGACTGAGCCAGCCGGATAATTTCTAATTTGGCGAAGCGCCCACCAGTTCCAGCGAAACCGGCATCACCTCTATCTCGTCGAGGCGAAGGTGCTCCTGGTTCAGTTCGATCGCGCCCACAAACTGCACCTGCTGCCCTTTCTTAGCATTAGCTTTGAAAGGCGGCACCACCTCCGTTCTGATTTTTTTGTTTAGCTCTTCCGACACACTGTTCAGGTGCATTGTGCTGGTAAAGTCGGTTAAGTCGATCAGGCCCTGCGCGTCTCGTACGGCATTGCCATACACAAACTCGGTTTCAATTTTAACGGGTTGCTGCCCCTCTTCTGACGTTGCCACAACTGTTACTGTATTTTCGCCTACCGCTGTTATTTCACCTTCTCCTTTAACCAGAAAGTACCGGATATTTCCGATGCCGAGCGCGTGGGAGTGGCTGGTGAAAGCCGCTGCTTTGTCGGCTTTTAGCAGCGAGATAAGGGCGTTTATTTCTACTGCCTGGTTTAAGCCGGGCGTGAGTTTGGTGTTCCAGAATTTATTGGCATAGGTAGCGGCATCGAACTGATCTGATGCCGGGGATGCTTTTACTTCGCTCAGGCTTTTGAAGTAGACGGAGTTATAGGCCAGCACCAGCGCTACCAGCAGCATAATGCCGTATTTAATGCTCTTCTTCATCTTCTTTTTATTTTGTAGCCAGGTAATCTTTCACGTTGTCCTGTTTCACGAGCTCCACGGCCACCGGCATTTTCTGTGGAAAATCGCGTTTGCCTTTAAAATACTCATCGGCATAGGTCGCGGCCGTCTGCGCCATTACCACCGGGTATTGCATACCGGTAGCCGCTATTTTACCATCGTTTATAGATTTAATTACATCGTCGGCACCATCAAACCCGAACACCTGTACCCTGTCGGCTATGCCTGCTGCCACTACCGCCTGGTACGCGCCCATGGCCATGGCATCGTTTCCGCAAAACACAGCATCAATGTCGGGGTGAGCCTGCAGCACCGACTCCAGCACCTCCATGGCTTTGTTCCTGTCGAAATCTGCGCTTTGCTGAGCCACCATTTTCAGGTCTGGGTAATTGTCGACCACGCTATGGAAACCTTTGGAGCGGCTCCAGGTATTGTTGTCGCCAACCAGGCCCAGGATTTCTACATACTTGCCTTTTTTGTTCATTTTCTGCACAAAGTATTTGCCCATAGCCACGCAACCGGAGTAGCTGTCGGAGAGAATTTGGGAGGTGGCGGCTTCGGTGGAGTTTACTTCACGGTCCATGCAAAATACGGGTACGTCGGCAGCTTTGGCCTTCATCACATTCGAGACGGAACCGTCGGCATCGGTGGGGTTAAAAAGAATGGCATCGTAACCGGAGGCAATGGCGTTTTCGAAATGGTCTGCCTCTAGTGCCGTGTTGTTCTGCGAATCGAAGATTTTGGCTTCGTAGCCTAGTTCTCTTGCCTGGGCTGCCGCGCTTTCGCCGAGTACCACAAACCAGGGGTTGTTGAGTGTTGAAATAATAACGGCCACTTTTTTGGGCTCGTCTGCATCGGCTTTGCCGGAGCAGCCTGCCAGCAGCAGCACTCCGAACAGTAGGAGCAACACCGGTATTTTAGTTAAGTATCTTGCCATAGCGAAATTTCTGGTTTTTTGGCTCCTCGTGATTTTTGCCCTCTTTTTTATCTTCAACAAGTAAGGGTATTGTGTTAGTGGCTTTGAACTAACATTTGTTTAAAATAAAGCATAAAAAAGAAGCTTTCAAATATTTACATATAAATAAAGATTTTATTTTTAAATAATGAAGGTTTGTGAAGTATTCTCATGCAGGTTGTGCGGTGACTGTAGGCATGAATAATTATTCTTCTGCTTCCTTCCTGATTTTAATTCTGTAGGTTTATGTGGGCCAGGGGCAAAAAGTTTAAGTTCGCATAGTTGCTGTTCTCTCATTGACTGCATTAGCAAATTCCAATTTGCTTAAATTATTCTAATGATTTTGCCCTTCCAGAGGCTTTTTGGGGTAAGGCAATTAAGGGTAAAAATCATTCTTTCAGATACCCATTTAAAGCATATCCCAAACAACCATTTAACAATTAAACCATTAAGCAATTAACAGTCAGTAATCAACAACCAAATCAAATTATTCCAATGAAAACGCCCTTCCAAAGGCAAAAGCCTGTAAAATTGTCAAGGGTTCAGGAGGGTAAGAGCCGCTTCTGCTAAGCCACTTTCCGATAAACCGTAATGGTTGAAGATGTCGTTCTGGGAGCCGGTAACGGTGTACTCATCCGGAATACCCATAATTTTGAAAGCATTGCGGTGGCCGCTTTGGAACAGGAAAGAAGCGCAGGCCTCGCCCAGACCCCCGTACACACTGTGCTCCTCAACAGTTATGATCGGCTTACCAGCTGCGGCAACTTTTTCGAGTAGCCCCGTGTCGAGTGGTTTAATGGTGTGCATGCTGATGACGGTGGCACTAATGCCCTGCTCTTTCTCTAGTTTAGCAGCAGCCTGTAAGGCAGGGTACACGGTTTCGCCGGTTGCCACAAACGTAAGGTCGTCGCCTTCTCTTACAACGCGTCCTTTGCCGAACTCAAACGTGCTTTCGCTGTCGGGCTGAAGCAGAGGCATTTGTTTTTTTCCGAACCGGATGTAAAAGGGCTGTTCCAAGGCAGCGGCCTGTGCAATGGCTTGCTCGGTCTCGAAGTTATCGGCAGGGGCTACAATGGTAATGTTGTTGATGGCGCGGAGTACGGCATAATCGTGGAGGCTGTGGTGGGTGGTGCCCAGGGCTCCGTAGCTAACGCCGGCGCTAATACCAATAAGCTTTACGGGGTTGTCGGAATAAGCGACATCGTTCTTGATCTGCTCCAGTGCGCGTGCCGTTAAAAAACAAGCCGGTGAAACGGCAAACACTTTTTTGCCGGCCGAAGCCAGGCCTGCCGCCACACCTACCAGGTTTTGTTCGGCAATGCCTATTTCCACGATCTGCTTCGGGAATTTCTGCCCGAACGGCACAAGCTTTCCGGACCCGCGCGAGTCGCTGGTAACGGCTATAATGTCTCTGTCGGTCGCAGCCAGTTCCTGAAGGGTACTCGAAAATACTTCGAGGTTTGCTTTGCCGGTTTCTATTTCCTTTTCTATGATAGCACCCACAGTTTATCTGATTTTGTGATGAAAAATTACTTTTAATTAAATCTCGCTTGCTTAAAGAGTCGCCATAACAGCATCGAGTTCTTCTATGGCTTCGTGGTATTGCGCCTCGCTTGGCACACCGTGGTGCCACTTCAGCACGTTTTCCATGTAGCTCACACCTTTGCCTTTTATGGTATGCGCAATTATGAGACTTGGCTTGTTCGGTTCAAAAGGCATGGCATCAAAGGCTTCTTTCAGAGCGGCAACGTCGTGGCCATCTACATGGCGCACAGCCCAGCCAAAACTCTCGAATTTATCGTCGATGGGGTTGGTATCACACACTTCTTTGGTAGAAGCAGTTATCTGCAGTTTGTTATGGTCTATAATGGCGCAGAGGTTGTCGAGCTTGTAATGTGAGGCAGTAAGCGCCGCTTCCCAGTTAGAGCCTTCGGGCAGTTCGCCATCGCCGAGCAGCGTAAACACACGGTAATCGCGTTCATCCATTTTAGCAGCCAGTGCAGTGCCTACGCTCAGCGGCAAACCGTGGCCCAACGCCCCTGTGTTCTGCTCCACGCCATTTACTTTGCGGGTAGGGTGCCCAATGTAGTGCGACTTGTACTGGCACAGCGTCTCCAGGTCCGACTCCGGGAAAAAGCCTTTATCGGCGAGTACCACAAACAGTGCCTCCACAGTGTGGCCTTTGCTCTGGATGTACCGGTCGCGGTCCGGCGAAGTAAAATTCTCCGGACTTACATTTAAAGTGTAATTGTACAGAACATTCAGGATGTCGATACAGGAGAGGCTCCCGCCGGTATGGCCTGCTTTGGCACCATAAATATACTTGAGTATGTTTTTCCGGTATAAGACGGATTTTTGCTGTAGCTCTAGCGCTGTCATTTGCTTCAAATTTTAGAGGTTAAACCTGCTGGCTTCTTATCCTTCGTGGTGGTAAACTTCCCAGCCCATGTAGTTGCCAAGGGCTTCTTTTAGAATACCGGCTGTTTTGGAGGCATTCATGACCACGTGGTGCTCAAAGCCGTTTTTGCAAACGTACTGCATGAGCCCCTGCAGGTTATTTATTTTGGCTACAGCTCTGTTGCCGAAGGTGTTCAGGGCATCGTCTGTCAGTTCGCCTTCGCCGATGTACACTTTTATAATGCCTTTGGGGTCGTCGGTGCTGATGCGGCCATAGGTAAGCGGCATGGCAGGAGTGCGGCCATCGAGGGCACCGAAGGTGTTCTCTTCGCCTACAGTAGTGCCCAGAATAGGAGCCGTGCTCATTTTAATGTCTGGCAGAAAAGATTTGGCCCAGTTGCCGCAATGGAACAGCACGCATTTCTCTTCGTCGCTGGCGTAGTTGTTGTTCCAGTCTACGAGGGCGCTTGGCGAGCCGGAAGCCAGTTGCATGGCATACATGCTCAGGGTGCCGGTTACATCTACTTCGCAAGCGCTTGGCAGCATGTTCTCGCTCATCATGCTCATGCTGGTGCACACGTTGCAGCCGTAGTTTTGCTGAATCGAGGTCCAGCATTGTATGGCGGTGGCATCGAGGGCGTTTACTTCCATGAACTGGTTCAGCACCACATCGAGCTTGGCAATCTGGATCAATACATCTTCCGGGGTAAGGCCAGTGGGGGTGTAGGCTTTAATTTTTTCCAGGCGATCGAGTACTGCCGAATCGTCTTTCGTAAGTCTTTCAGCATTACCCAGGATTTCTGAAAGGTCTACAGTTGTAACGGATATGCCATTTCGCTGCAATATTTTTTCGCTGTAGCGTACGGTGTTAAAACCTCCTGGTCTGGCGCCTACTGCCCCGATTCTTACATTACGCAAGCCTCTTACTACACGGCAAACTGCCATAAAGTCGTTCAGGTCGGCTATAAAGCTTGGGTCGGAGGGGTGCACCACGTGTTTGGTGGTAGTGGTGTATTTAATGCCGTATTGGTAAAGGTTGTTGCAAACCGATATTTTGCCGCACCAGGAGTCTCTTCTGCGGGCTACGTCCAGCTTCTCCAGGTCATCGGGGTAGGCCTGTACCAGTACGGGTACATCCAGCTTGGCTAATTTAAGCGTTTCGGCCACGCCTCTTTCGTCGCCGAAGTTTGGCAACAGCACCAGCACACCCACAATTTCATCTCTATGCTTTTTAAAAAGTTCAGCACACTTCATGGCATCCTGAAACGTTTCCACACCGCCCAGTTTGGTATCTTCCGGGTCGAGCAGTACCGGGCGTATGTTCTGGTCTTCCAGTACACTTAAAATCTCAATGCGGGCATCTGCTACCAGAGAATCGGGGAAGAAATTTCGGTTGCCAATTATAACTCCTAAAGTGAGTTGCTGTTTTACGTTTTGCATTAGCTTGCTATTATTAATTCAATTTCGTTGTCATGAAAAACCTTCTGGTGCTTATCGGCAATACCTGCATCGGTAATAATATAATCGATAAGCGAGAGGGCACCCAGGCTGGCAAAGGCACTTTTGCCGATTTTAGTCGAGTCGGCTACCAGATAGGTTGTTTCGGCAGCATCTATCATGGCTTTTTTAACTACAATGTCGCTGATGCTGGGGTAGGTGAGACCCGACTTTAGCGAAAGGCCGGCCGTTGCCAGAAACAGCTTCTGCACGTTAATGCCCTTAAAGAAATCGGCTGCTTTCTGGCCTGTCAGCGAAAGGGTAGGGGGCTTAAATTCCCCGCCTGTCATAATCACTTCTATGCCTGGTTCTGCTCCCAGCATCAGGGCTATGTTCAGGGCGTTGGTAATTACGGTCAGGTTTTTAAAGCCTCTTAGTTTTTTGGCGATTTCGGTGGTGGTAGAGCCAGAGTCTAATATTATAGTGTCGCCGCTCTCTATGTATTCCAGGCATTTTTGGGCGATCAGCTCTTTCTTGTCCATGTTCTCTTTGTTGGCGAGCGCGACCTCCCTTACCTGGTCCTCCACGTTCTTCAGGAATGCCCCGCCATGCTCCCGCACTAACAGCCCGTCTTTATCTAATTTCTCCAGATCCTGGCGTATGGTCACTTCTGTAACTTTAAAGAGTTTTGCCAGATCAATTACCTTAGCCGAACCGTCTTCTTTTAATAATTCCAGAATTTTTTCCCTTCGCTGATTAGCCATCATAGCTTCGTATGTTTATAGTACTACATAGTTTCCGCTAAATTTAATCATAAAAGCGTTCTACTGCATAGTTTCGGTTCGGAAGGCGTAATTTATAAAATAATCCGAATACTTTGTTTTATTTTTTATTTTCTTCGTTTTGTTCTTTAATATGAGTAGGTATAAAGTATATCTGATAGATGAACAATGCTTTAGAGAAAATAATTTCCGGTATTTTTTCTTTTGTTTTCTTTTATTTTTGCTATACTTGTATTAAATATCTTAAACAAGTAGTATAACTTGTATTTACTCACAAGTGCCCCGCAACTATTACCTTCTTTTAGCGGGGAGCAGCAACAGCATCGGCAATTGTAGCCTGGTAGCATACATTTAAAATTGATCTGTAATCTTTAGGAATAATTAAACTGATTGCAGCTGAAATAAGAGGAGCCGGTAACTCATAAGCGGTTTACGTGATAGGGGTTGCTAATAAAGCCTAAGCAAAAAATAGCGGAAAAATCTTTGGGAGAACATTTTCATTTGAATAATTGAAATGCACATAGCCAATAAGTTTTTCTGCTGCACAAACAGCAGTTCAGGGTTAACTTATTTTACCTGAAGCTATACCACTTCCGGCAGGAGCTATAAAGACTTGCCCGCTTCACTTAGAGCACTAGCAGCAAGCGCTGTTTTTTATTTAAAAACAATAACTAACATTAGTTTGATAAAAGTCTATAAGTTGTTGTTAGTATGGGCTCTGCAAAAGATTTGGGAAAAAAGGTGAAGTGGGAAGAAACCGTTTGCCATAAAAAAGACAAGTAGACCCTTGGCGGAATTTAAGCCGGATTCCTTTGGAAGGCCATTTTTATTAGGATAATTGAAAACTGATACTGTAATAATTTCTGATATATGTTACAAAATCTACTTTCCTGACTAACTGACTTTACCTGCGGCCACCTGTTTTAAATGCCACTTAAACCTGACAGAACCGGGGGCTTATTTATTCTGCTGCTATCACATAACATTATCCTTTACGCTCATTATAATGTATATGCCATGAACAAAAAGATGTACTATTTAAAAAATCTGCTTTTCCCTTGCTTGCTGCTTGGTTCAGCGCATACCGGCTTTAGTTCTACCGCCGGTTTTGCCGCTACCTCGCAGGAGAGCCTGCTTTTTAACTCTGTTTCAAAGACAGGTACAACTACCGGAAATGCACTTAACATAGGGTATACGATGCCTGAGGCGCAACAGGGAGTAACTGTGTCGGGGCGTGTGCTGGACGAGAACGGATCAGGTTTGCCAGGCGTTACCGTGATGCTTAAAAGTACAATTACCGGCACCTCAACAGACATAGATGGCAATTATAGCCTTGCTGCGCCAGGAGGTAAAGGAACACTGGTGGTTTCGTTTGTAGGCTACCAGACGCAGGAAATAGACATTAACAACCGTGCTTCCATCAATATTTCGCTGGCACCAGACGCTAAGGCACTCGATGAAGTAGTGGTAGTAGGCTACGGCACGCAAAGCCAGCGTAATATAACCGGAGCCGTGCAGACAGTTAAAGCCCAGGAGTTCGCCGATATGCCGGTGCCGCAGGTAGCGCAGAAGCTACAGGGCCGGTTAGCGGGTGTGCAGATCCTGCAAACAACCGGCCGCCCCGGCGAAGGCATGAGCGTGCGGGTACGAGGACAAGCTTCCGCAACGGCAGGCAACCAGCCGCTCTACGTGGTAGATGGTTTCCCGATCAGTGGCGACATCAGCACCCTGAACCCGGATGAGATAGAGACGATAAGTGTATTGAAAGATGCTGCCTCTACCTCCATGTATGGCTCCAGGGCCAGCAACGGCGTTGTAATTGTAACGACCAAACGCGCTAAGTCAGGTCAGACATCGGTAGGTGTTAACTCGTTTTACGGGGTGCAGGCCATACCATCCAGGGGAGTACCGGAGGTGATGAATGCCCGCGAATTTGCCCAGTTTATGCAGGATGTGTACACCGAGAATAACCGCACGGTGCCGGAAATTTACCAGAACCCCAGCCAGTACGGCGAAGGCACCGACTGGTATGGTTTGCTGACCCGAACTGCTCCCATACAAAACCACAGTGTAACCTTTAATGCAGGTGGCGAGAAATTCAGTACTTCGGCTGTGTTAGGTTATTTCGACCAGCAAGGCGTTATCCTGAACACAGGCTTCAAGCGTTTTTCAGCCAGGCTTAATTCGGAGTACCGTTTCAACGACAAGGTGCGAGTGGGTGTAAACATTGCACCAAGCATTTCTAATACCAGCGGCCGGCCAACCGATGGCGGACCATTCACTAACACGGGCGGCATGCTGACCAGCGCCCTACTAGCCTCTCCGCTGGCACCGGCCGTGAACCCTGATGGCAGTCTGCCCATTACCGCCATGACACCGGGCATGCTTAATGTGCCGAACTGGTACCGGGTAGCACTTGAGGCCGATGGGACCAATCGCGTTAACCGCCTTTTGTCGAATGCTTTTCTGGAGTATGAAGTGGCAAAAGGCCTTGTGCTGAAAACATCGTTGAACGGCGAACTGGGGCAGACGTTTTTCAAAAACTTTGTGCCTTCTACTTCCGGTAACGTAAACCAGGCGCTGCCGCGTGCTTCAGGCGATCTCACCCTGAATAACAACCAGTTCTATACCTGGTTATCAGAAAACACAGCCACTTACCAGAAAGAGGTTGGCGATCATTTCTTTGAAGGACTGGTAGGTTACACAGGTCAGAAATTCAGGAACGATATCAGTAATGTGGTAGCTACCAACTTTGCCAACGACCGGGTGCGCACCCTGAGTGCCGCCACCACCTTTGCACCTACCAGTGCCGTAGAAGAGTGGACGCTATTATCGTACCTGGCCCGCCTTACCTACAACTACAAAGGCAAATACTTGTTCACCGCCTCTGTGCGCCGCGATGGTTCTTCCCGATTTGGAACCGACAACAAATGGGGTAATTTCCCTTCTGTTTCTGCCGGCTGGGTGGTGTCTGACGAAAACTTTATGCAGGGCATAGGAGCTGTTTCGTTCCTGAAACTACGCACCAGCTACGGCATAACAGGCAACAACAACATCGGTAATTACCCAAGCTTTGCCCAAGTAAACTCAATTAACAGTGGCGCTTCAAATAACTATGTATTTAATAACACGCTGGCACCAGGTAACAATGTAGTGTCACTTGGAAATACTACGTTAGGTTGGGAGCGAACCGTCCAATTCGATATAGGCTTCGACCTGGGCTTGTTAAACGACCGCCTGTTCTTGGGCTACGACTACTACACCAAAAATACGGATGGCCTATTGTTTCAGGTGCCGGTGCCTGTACATACAGGCTTCCCGAACTTTTATGCCAACATAGGCGAGTTCAAATTCTGGGGGCATGAGTTCACCCTTACCTCGCGCAACACAGTAGGCACTTTTAAGTGGACCACTGATTTCAATATCTCCTTTAACCGCAACAAAGTTATGCAACTGGGTACAGCCAATGCGGCGTTGGGTGGAGGTACCAACCGCAACATTACCATGGTGGGGCAGCCAATCGGTATGCTCTGGGGCTACGTGGCAGATGGCGTGTACATGAACCAGGCTGATTTCGACAACTCGCCTAAATTCCAGACCTCTACCGTAGGTGCTGTAAAAATGAGAGATGTTGACGGCGATGGTGTGATTACAGTGGATGACAGAACCATTATCGGCAACCCGAACCCCGACTTCATCTTTGGCATGACCAACACCTTTGGCTGGAAGAACTTCGACTTGTCTATTGTTGCTTCCGGCTCTTATGGCAACGACATCATGAACACCTCCTTGGAGTACATCAATAATCTGGATGGCGTGTTTAACGTGACAAAGGCCGTAGCTAACCGCTGGAAGTCTGAGCAGGACCCAGGAGATGGCGTGCATCCGCGTGTACTGGCAGGTACTACAGGTCTTTTCAGAAATGCTAACTCCCTATGGGTAACAGATGGCAGTTTTCTGACGGTGAAGAACATTTCGCTAGGTTACAACCTGCCGCAGAACCTGATTAAGCATGTGCGTAGCCTGCGCGTGTATGGCAGCATACAGCAAGCCCTGGTAATTACCCGCTACGAAGGCTCTAACCCGGAGGTAAACTCCGGTGGGGAAAACCCATTGGCACAAGGCCTGGACCTGGGCGCTTACCCGGTGCCAAGAACCTTTACCCTGGGCCTGAATGTAGGTTTCTAGCCTCAGATGCTGCAATAGCTAAAAACATGTAAAATCTTTTCCGGTGCCCACTTCTGCCCCAGGCCATGCTGCCGTTGTTGCGAATTAGTAGGGAATTGGCCGGAAAGTTAAAATTCAAAAAAGATGAAACTAAAGATCATAACAATAGGGTTGCTGCTCTCCCTGGGGGCTTGTAAAGAAGACTTCCTGGAAGTATCGCCCGAAAATTTTATTAGCTCCAACAATTATTTCCAGACAGAGGCAGACTTTACGCAGGCGGTAAATGCTACCTATGCACCGCTCCGTATTGTGTATGGCGGTGCCTACATTATGGGCGAAATGCGATCTGATAACACGCATTATATTTTTAACAACTCAAACCGCGGGAACCTGGTGCGCGAAGAAATAGCCGATTTTATGGATAACCCGACGGCGGCACCGGTGCAGGAAAAATGGATGGGCAACTACCGCATTATCTCATATGCTAACCAGGTGCTTTCGCGCATAGATGCTGCCACATTTGCCGATAACGTAAAGGGAAACCTGAAAGGGCAGGTGCTGTTTCTAAGAGCCTTAGCCTATTTCGACCTGGTGCAGTATTTTGGAGATGTGCCGCTGCTGCTGGAGCCTACTTTCGGAGCCGCCGACGAGATACTGAACGTGCACTCCACCCGCACCCGCACCCCTAAGGCAGAAGTATATGCCCAGATTATAAAAGATGCCACTGATGCAGCTGCCCTGTTACCGGCAAAAGATCAACAGGAAAGAGGACGTGCCACTTCAGGCGCAGCCAAAACCCTGTTAGGCAATGTGTATGTGGTGCAGAAGCAATGGGCCCAGGCCGAAACAGTCCTGAAAGAAGTGGTGACCTCAGGCAAATACTCTTTACTCACCGACTATGCCGCTTTTTTCGATCCTGCCAATAAAAATAATGTGGAGTCGGTGTTTGAGGTGCAGTACCTGCAAGGCAACTTAGGCTTGCAAAGCAACTTTGCCTATGTGTTTATGCCAAACCTTGCGAACTTAACGCCTATCGTTGGCTTCGTGTTTAACAACCAAAACACGGGTGGCTGGAACATCCCGACCGATAACCTGATAGCCGCTTACGAACCAGGGGATACCCGAAAGGCCGCCTCTATTGCCGAAGGCTATATTGCAGCCGACGGAAACTTTGTAGCACAGCCTTATGTGAAGAAGTACCTGCATTTGCCACTCCCGCAGCCAAATGGCTCCAACCCGAACACCAACGAAAACTGGCCTGTTTATCGCTATTCGGAGGTGTTGTTGCTGCTGGCGGAGGCACTGAACGAACAAGGCAAAGGAGTAGAAGCGCTCCCATACCTGAACCAGGTCCGCGATCGGGCATTTGGGGCAGGCGTGTCGCCGGTAACCGTTACAGGGCAGGAGGCGCTGCGGACAGCCATTATGCAGGAGAGAAGGGTAGAGCTGGCATTCGAGAATAAACGCTGGCTCGACCTGGTACGCACCGACAAAGCTCTGGAGGTAATGACAGCCTATGGAGCCGCTTTAAAAGCAAGTGGAAAATATCCGAACCTGCTGCCTGGCTCCTATAACGTTACTGCCAATAAACTACTGTTCCCGGTGCCATTTACAGAGGTGCTGGTAAATCCGAACCTGCAGTAAGTTTTACAGTCTCACTCCAAGACCTCACAGCGTCCTCCAGACCTGTGAGTGTCTAAGGTGAAGCAGACAAGCTTATAAAAAACTTTTCCCAAACAAAACACTCTCAGGTCTGAAGGCGCTGCGAGGTTTACAGCTATCAAAATCAATTTATTCTAATGAAAAAGGCCTTCCGTAGGCATTTTTAGATGTTAGATACTGGATTATAGATGTTAGATTTTTGTCTGAATCAGGATTTACAGGATAATCTCAGCTTTTTATATATGTGCTTCTTGCCCACAAGATCCTGTGAGGATGACAGAAAAAATAATATCAAATTAACAATTCAGCAACCAACAACCAGCAATTATTCTAATGAAAATGCCCTTCCGAAGGCTTTTGCAGAGAAAAGTGCCAAGGGTAGGGTATAGACCAAAATAGCAAAAAGGCTCCTGTTTAGCTGCGTATGCAACTGAACGGGAGCCTTTACTTTCGTATCGAAAATGATTTACAGAGCCTTTGCGGTTTGGAGGGTAACCGGGCCAAGCAATCCTGCTTCGAGCAGTGGTTTACCTTCCAGGCGGTAAGGAGCAAGGGTCCAGGTGAGGCGTTCGTTCTCGGGCAAACCATGGTCGCCAATCAGGCGGTTTGCCCAGGTGTTTGTAACTTCTATCTCCAATTCGTTCTTACCTGCTTTTATGGCTTCTGTTATCTCTACCCGGTATGGAGCGGTCCAGGCGATGCCGCAGGGAGTGCCGTTTACTTTTACCTCGGCTATATTAGCCACGTTGCCCAGGTCCAGCCACACGCGTGTGGTTTTGTCGGCGGGTGCCTTGCTCTCGAAGGTTTTGGAGTAAATGGCAGTACCAGAGTAATGCTTTACACCGAAGCTGGATTGTTTGCTCCAGTCAGCTAACTGGCTCATGGCTACTGGTTCTTTCGGACCGCCAAAAGCAGGATCGAATTGTACCTGCCAGCTACCTTCCAGCGTCTGCAAAGGCTGCGGAGCTATCCAATTGTTGCCTTCTTCCGATTTTTTATCCGATACCTTATGTTGCAGCACCACAAATATTGACCCGTTGGCCTCCAGTTGCAGCGGCAGCACCGTGCGGTTGTTTTCGATGCGCCAGTTGGCAGCTCTGCGTACTTCGCCTGTTACGGCATCGTACAGCTCCGGCTCCCGGCCCGCCACCCGCAACGATAGTTCCAGGGTACGCTGCTTTTCCTGCTGGTTCGAGATAAAATAAAGATCGAAGTCAGGGGAGGAGCGGTGGGTCCAGGCAATGTCGAGGGCTCGTTGGTTGCTACCTGTTTCAGTTGCGACAACATCACGTTCCAGGCCCAGTGCATCAAATGAGGCACCTTGGTAAGGACCTTTCAGCAGCTTGCCTTTTCCTAGGCTCTGAATGGATGCGCTGGCGCCGGCAGCAGTGCTGGCTTCGGCTGGACCTGAGCCCCAAAGTTCTGAAACTAGTTTTTGCAATTTTGCATCGTTTGTCTGCGCATTGTGAAGACTGGGGGAGCGGTCGGGGCGGTCGGTTAGCAGTACGGTTGCGCCTGCTTTTACAAACTCCAGCAGCTTTTCTGCTACCTCCGGCGACATGGTATCGCTGTTCGGAGCCATAGGCCGCGCTCCCGGAATAACCAAAAGTGCATAGCTGGCACCACCTGGCAATACGATGCGGCCATTCTCCACTTTTGCGAGGCGCAGCAATGCGTCGCGGTTAATAGAGTCGTAGGCATAGCCGCGAAGTGGGTCTACCCAATTCTCCGGATCGGCCATGTTGGCGGTGTGGGTAACACCATCGGGCATCTGGCGCAAAGGTATTTCGGTGCTGGCCAGGCGTTCTTTCTCTTGCTGCACCAATTCTTTCCCAAATATTCCGGGTAGGGTAGATACTAACCTGTCTGGCAACACAGCCCTTCTGGGAATATCTTCGCCGGTAAACACTGCAATATCAGCCACAAAATTTCCTTGTTGCAACAGGGCCTGGCAACGTTGTGCATAAGTTACCCAGGCGCGGCCCGGTTTCCACCAGGTTTGGTCACGCTGGAAGTGAATGCCCACACCGTCCAGGGTCATACCGGGTTTGCGGTCGAGCCAGGGGTTGTGTGTGAAAACGTGGTACACATAGCGGTTAAATCCGAGAGCATAGTTGCGGTCGCCTAATGTTTTAAATAAAGCCGGGTGCTCGTCCCAGGCCATACGGAGCTGCGTGAAACACTCGGCCTGTACAATTGGCTTACCATACACGTGTGCGCCTGAGATGGCATCGAGCACATCGTTTGGTTTGTCGTGTGTGGGGCTGCGGAACCAGAATTCGCCCATCGGTATATCTACCGTGCTGTAATGCAGCATGCCGTCGCTGGTCATGGTCGGAGACACGCACTCGGCAGTAAACTTCAGGCCATGTTCGCGCACTCTGGTCATGAGGGTGCCATAAAACATATCGTTTACCAGCTCAGCAATCGTCTGGCGAACATCATGCAGAAAACGCTCCGACACATCGGCGCTCTGTACCGGAATACCGGCGTATAGCGGCAGGTAAGGCATCAGGTCGTAGCCCCGGCGCTTGCGGAACTCTTCCCTGAAAACCGGCGACCAGTTCTGGCTGCCGCACTCCCAGCTGTCTATGTAGAAAAGCTTCAGTACTTTGGCTGTCAGTTCCGGACCGGCCTGCTTTATCGCTTCGCCAAACCAGCCATCGAACTGCAGGTTTATGGCTTCGGGGTTAAACTTGTCGCACTCCAGGCCTGTGCCTGCGCCACCTGTGGCGTTGGTGTGGCCGGTGGAGGTGAGGCCCATCCGCAGAATGGTCCACTTGCCTTTCGGGGCATTCCAGTTCAGGTTGCCGTTGGCATCCAGGTGTTTCGTAATGTTTATTATCTTATCAGCTGGCACGCAAAGTTCATCTGGCACCTGTGCGGCAGTGGTGCGGGGGCTGATCCGCCATACTTCGCCTGTTTTGCCTTCGTACTGATGAATGCGTGGGGTGCCGGAAAGCTCAATACCGGCAACTTTCAGGTTCGGGCTCCATTTGGCTGAGTCCACATCTTCTGCTCCGGGTTCAGAACCAGCTTTGTCGTATACAAACCGGAAGTAGCGGGCAGTGGTAGGCTCGATCACGTGCGTGTTGTTGGCATCGGTATCCTGCCAGCCGTGGCGTGGTGGCTTCAGTCTCCCAATCGAGCGGAAAGTCTTGCCATCGTCGCTAACCTCTAGCAGCAGTCGCTGCGCCTGAAAATTATTGCCATTGGTGCGGATAACGATAGAGCGGCAGGTAAAGGGGGTATCGAACGCGTACTGAATCCAGCAGGACTCCTTGCTCGAAAAGTTCTCTTTGTTGCCCTCTCTTACCAAAAACTGAGGAGCAGGTGCATCTGGTTTGTTAGAAGTAACTTTAGGTGCTACTGTTCGTGTAGATATATCCGCTTGGTCCGGAGTAGGATAGGCCAGCACAGCTATATCGCGGTAGTAGTTTTCTTTGGTGGGCGGCTGTGGTAGTTTGCCTGTAAAACGGCGGCCACCTTGGGTATGGGTTTCGGACCATACTACTTTTTGCATCGACAGGGCCGGTGTAATCCAGGGGCCGCCTGCCAGCGCAAAGCCATCGCTGGCGTGAATGGCCATCTCCAGGTCCAGTCGGCCTGCTTCGCTCAGGGCGTGGTTTACCATTTGCCACCATTCCGGCGACAGCTGTTCTACCGGATTTGGCGTAAGGGGCGGATCTGTTTTGCCTTTGATCGCCACTATGTAGGCACCGCCTATGCCAGCTTCTTTCATGGCTTCCAGGTCGGCAGTTATGCCTTCTTTTGAGGAGCTGGCATGCATCCAGTACCAGAGTACCCGGGGTTTAGCCGCAGCCGGTGGCGACTGAAAGGCGGCACTCAGGGCACTTGCCGGAACCATGCTCGACCAGCCGGACGCCTGCCTGCTGCACGATGACAGCAGACCAGACAATGGTATGCCCGTAGCAGAAAGCGCTAAACCAGCTGCGCCTGTTTTCTTTAAAAATTCTCTTCTATTCCACTTCGGATTCATCATCAGGATGGATGAGATTTAATTAGTTAATGTAAACTGATTTTGAAATTCAAACCAAAATATGCTCTGGTGCATGAAATTAAAGGATAATGAGCGGACCCTTGGCAATATTTTAACAAAAACCTTTTCGAAGGGTATTTTCATTAGAATAATTTGAGTGTATAACCTTTAATAAGGCTCCTTGAAACAGGTTTCCAAATTCTTAGCGGCGGTTTTATCCAATGCCTTTGGGTTTTCATGTTTCATTGCTAGGGCTCCGAGCGCTCAAGGCCGCGGGGCCTCTTTCTTGGGCATCACGCTGCTGCATCTTTACTGCCCGCAAGCGGGCTGCCGCTCCCGCGACACCGGAAACCTGCAAAGGCGCTCAACCCAAGAACTGGGTTAGAATCGGTAGCCATGCTTATTGTTGTGCTTTGCCTTTAGCAAACCAGGAATATGTCATATACTACAATACTTCTGCCTCAAATAGCCATTCTCTGCCTGGAATTAGGCAGTGCACTGAATTGATTTTTAGAGCAGGCTTTAAATTTTTAAGAGCATCCTTCTGCTATCATTTCTAATTTTGAATTTCTAATTTTTAATTTTGCTCAGCACTAATGCGTATACATTTCTTCGGCTGTCTTGCGGGCTTTCTTTTCTTTGCGGTGTGTTTCGAGCCAGCCACTGTATAGCAGGTTTTTATCGAGCACCGGTTTCGGGAAAAACAAGCTGGCCACATAACCTACAATTATAACGATCAGGTGACTGTACACGCCCAGCATGTATTTGTGCTGCGTAAAGTTAAAGTCTCCAAGGTCGAGCAGCAACTTTTTGCCACTTCCAAAGTCGAAAGCAGTAGACGACAGAAAGGCATAGGTCGTAAACACGATGCAGGAGATGATGCCAATGTTAAGACCTTGCTTATTTGCACGGGCACTAAACAGCCCCAGCAGGAAGATACCGGCTATACCGCCTGAAAAAATCGAGTAAAGCGTAAACACAATGCCCAGCACACCTTCTTCACCAGCCGAAAGGTAAAGGCTGGCAATTAGTATAGCACCTAAACCTGATCCTACTACAATCCATTTGCCTACTTTCAGGTATTCGGCATCGGGGCGGTTAGGTTTAAAGCGTTTGTAATAGTCGGCCACTCCCACCGCTGCCAGGCAGTTCAGGTCGGAGTCGAGGCTGGAGATAGCGGCTGCAATGAGGGCAGAAAGTATAAGCCCTGTTACACCAATAGGGAGCTGGGTGTTAATAAAGTACGGGAAAACCGCATCGGGGCGCATATCATCTGGCAAGGGGTTCTGCAGGTAAAACACGTATAGAGCAGTGCCAATAAACATAAACAGCGCCCACAGCGGAACTGTTAGCAACACACCCATCAACGAGGCCCGCACGGCCGCTTTGTCGGTTCGGGCGGTGAGGTAGCGCTGCACAATAGTCTGGTCGGTGCCGTATTTCTGGATGGCGTAAAACACCCCGTTCAGGGCCATAACTACGAAGGTAAGCTTCGTGAAATTCCACTCGTAAGGGCCAAAGCCGGTTTTACCATTCTCTTCGGCAATTTGCCATACGGCAGCAGGGCCACCCTCCACAGAATACATAATAATAAAAAAGCACACGATGCCACCCGCAATCAGCATAAAACCTTGTATAACATCGAGCCAGATAACAGCTTCAATGCCACCTATCAAGGTAATGGCAATAATCAGCAGGCCGATAACCCAGATGGTGGCAAAGGTGTTAGCTCCCGTCATGTTGGCCAGCGCCAGGGCCAGCAGAAAGAAAACGGTGCCCATTTTAGAGAAGTGTGTCAGGATAAAGGCCAGCGAGCTGTAGAAACGGGCAAAAGCCCCAAAGCGCTTTTCAAAGTACTCGTAGGTGCTCAAGCCGATAACTTTGCGGTAGAGCGGCACTATAAACCAGACCATGCCCACCAGCACCAGCGGCACCATAATGCCCTGCACCAGCAAAATCCAGTTCGATGAAAAGCCCTCGCCAGGGTAAGCCAGAAACGTAACGCTACTCACCAGCGTAGCCAGCATCGACATGCCAATGGCCCAGGCAGGAATAGTGCCTCCGGCTGCAAAGTAACTATCGGTGGAATTCTGTTTATTTGCGAACCGCAAACCCATATAAAGCGATACCGCCAGCGAAATAAAAATGATGATGTAGTCTACAAGGTGCAATGTTTCCATACCAATGGGAGTGTGCTTTATTTTAAAAATGAAGTGCTGTTTGCTCTTTTATGCTGCTGTTCCATTTCGCCTCCTGTTGCTGCTGTTTATAGAGCAGGTACTTCCGGATCAACTTATTTCACTTTTCAACTGCCAAAGCTGCCGCTGTACTAAAAAGTGCCCTGCAAGGTTAATTCCGGGGTTTAGGAGGTGTTTTGTAGTTCAGGTTTGTCTTGTTATTATATGAATGGGTGATTTATATATAAATGTAATAAAAGTTTAATTTATAACTAACAATAGTTTTCTTTTTTTGATGATTAAATGTTGGTGCAGGGAAAGAGGCAAGGGAGGTGGTGGCAAGGAAGTGGCCATGGCCGGAGGTATCAGCAGGTGTGGTAAAGATCTGATTTGCCAGCTCCTTTCAGCAAGAATCCCCTGATCAAAAGATATACCTTTGGATCAGGGGATTCTTGCTGAAAGGAGCTGTAGTGTTATTTTAACCCTTGAGGCTTCCAGAGCATAAAAACCTTCTGAAGGGCAAAATCATTAGAATAATTCAGGTAAAAACATATATAGCAGGCTTTTCGCTATTAATACTTTTTAATCAAACAGCCGGTTGCGCGTCTTTCCAGCGAGGTAACAGTTTTGTTGCTCAATACTTCTTCAATTACGTTTTTCAGGAAAAAGTTTTTTACCTGGTCCGCTACCTGCGGGTTGTCATCTATGGCGCCTTTGTATTTGAGGGTAAACTGGCCATCGGTCTGGAGCAGCACAAAGGCCTCCGGGGTTTTGGTGGCTCCGAACTTTCCACTCAGGCTTTGCTCCTGGTCGGCTAGGTACGGGAAACTGTAGTTTTTGGCAGCCAACTCTTGCAATGTTTCGCTAGCCTCGCCGGTACCCACACTCGGGTTCACAAACACGAACTGAATGCCTTTGCTGCCATACGTGCCGGCCAGGTTTACAAGTCGCTCTTCGTAGAGTTTTGAGTAAGGGCAATTATTGTTTGTAAACACCACCACCACTGCTCTTTTGCCAGCAAAGTCGGTTAACGACACCGTTTTGTTCTTGCCATCCTGCAGCGAAAAATTAGCCACCTTGTCGTTTAGTTTATAACTGCCTGACTGCGCAAAAACACTTCCGGCTAAAAGCAGGGCTACGGCAATAGAGGCTAATTTTTTCATGTGAAGTTTGTTTGGGTAGATTTTATACAATAGCGTTGTCTATGCAATACGTGAGAATATGGTTGTCAACGTTTTCGAAACATACCTCATATGACCTGGAAAAGTTCGCTGTCTGAACAAGTCCCCGTAACGTGTTTTCGGTTTCGGAAGGAGCCAGCAGGATGTTTTCCTTAAATATAAGGTTTCTTTTGCTATACATCTTGTATAATGTTTCTTTCGCGCTCCAGTAGAGGCAGGTTTTTATGTCGTCGCCTGCCGTACAGGTTTTCTCGCTTTCGGCCAGGAACCTGTCTGCCACCCGGAGTGCCTTTTGGCTTACCAGTTCAATATCTATGCCAACCTGATGATCTGCTGAAACTATAACGGCAGCCAGTTGGGGAGAGTGGGTAATAGATAGTTGGATATCGCTTTGCTCAAAATAAGGCTTTCCGTGTTCGTTGCGGCACAGCACCAGTGGTACCTCTGTAAACTGCTGCAAAAGCGTGTAAGCCAGCATTCTGCTGGCCAGCCACTCCTGCTCGCGCTTTGGGTGCACCTTGCCTTGCAGAGCACTTAGATCTGCCTGTGGTGGCAAAGCAGCATAAAGTTCAGCAGCAGGCTCCTCTATTTGCCAGATGCCGATAAGGGTGCGCGGAGCGGGTTGCATGGTTTGGATGAGGGGCATAGGTTGGGCAGAATACCTGCCAAATTAGAAATTAAAAATTAGAAATTGATGCTCCTGAAGCACATGCACATTGGCAATTAACCACATGAAAAGTGGAGCAGAAGCAACAGAACCTGTTATAGACAGCGACAGTACTTCCTGGAAAAAAAGTTTTACGAAAAATACAAAAGAAAAAAAGTCATATGTCTTGAGTCGTGATACTTGTATCCTGTTTCCTGGAGAGATACAAATTCAATTTCCGATAAGTTATGACGCAGTCTATAGTGCTTGCTTTTTAATTGTAAATTTAAAAAAAATTAAGCGCTTGTAAGGATATCGGGTTTACGATATAGCCGAAACTGAAGCAGGCACCATTATAAACGAAGAAACAGCTGGCATGGCTACTACAATAGAAGTACAAAAACTACATACACTTACCGGTCACCGCGACTGCATTTACACCCTGGAGCCTTCCGGCGAGAACCATGTTGTTTTCTCGGCGGGCGGAGACGGTATGGTGGCCGCCTGGAACCTGAACGATCCCGAAAATGGAGAACTGATAGCGCGTGTTACAAGCTCAGTTTACGCGCTCAGTTACGTGCCTTTCCGTAACCTGCTGCTGATAGGGCAGAACAACGAAGGCCTGCAGGTGATCGACCTCCAGAACAAAGCTATTTTAAAATCGGTGTCGCTGCCGAAAGTGGCCATTTTCGATATTAAATACAGCGCTTTGCTGAACAAGGTGTATGTGGCGCAGGGCAATGGCGGGGTTTGTATTTTAGCAGCCGATACCTTTGAGCTGCAAACCATTACCCGCAGCACCGACCAAAGCGCCCGTTCGCTGGCCCTGAACTCGCACACCCAGGAACTGGCCGTTGGCTACAGCGACAACAGCATCCGCATATTCGATGCGGCCACCATGCAGCTGAAGCACGAGCTGAAAAACCACACGAACTCGGTGTTTACAGTGGCCTATTCTCCTGAAGGCGACCTGCTTATAACAGGTGGCCGCGACGCGCACCTGCGGGTGTGGGAGGTGCAGCAGGGCTACAAAGAGCGCGGCTATACTATAGCCCACATGTATACCATCAACCATATTGCCTATAGCCCCGATGGCCGCCATTTTGCCACCTGCAGCATGGATAAGTCGATAAAGATCTGGGATGCCCGCACCTTTAAGTTACTGAAAGTGATCGATAAAGTCCGGAATGCGAGTCATGGCACTTCCGTGAATAAATTATTTTGGACGGCTCATCATAATCAGTTAGTTTCGTGTAGCGATGATCGCACCATATCGGTCTGGGACATTAAATTGAGTTGAATATGAAGATTACACCGTTAGAAATCAGGCAAAAAACATTTGAGAAGGCTTTCAGGGGTTTAGACAAGGATGAGGTAAATGCTTTTTTGCTGACCTTGTCGCAACAATGGGAAAAATTATTGGATGAGAACAAAGATCTGCGCAATAAGCTGGACACTGCTCACCGCGAAACCCAAAAGCTGCGCGAGGTGGAGTCATCTCTCTATAAAACACTTAAAACAGCCGAAGATACCGGCAACAGCATATTAGAGCAGGCTACCAAATCGGCTGAGCTGAAAGCCCGTGAGGCACAGCTGCAGTCGGATGAGCTGCTGAACAAGGCCCGCAACGAGGCACGCGCCCTTTTAGAGGATGCCAACCAAAAAGCAGGCAAAGTGCTGACCGAGATGCAGCAGGAGGTTAAAGCCCTGGAGCAGGATTACCAGCGCCTCGAAAGCTACCTCGACAGCATGGTGCGCGACCTTAAGAACCTGGCAAACGATGCGTTAGAGAAAGTTGAGAAGACAAACGCAAAACCTAAAGCTAACACATTGAGTATTCTTTCAAGAGCAGTAGACGTAAAAGTACACACACCAGAGCTGCTGCATAACCTGAAAGAAATGAAAATAACAAGCGAAGATTTATACCCGGTAGCTGCCACGCCAGTTGCCCTGCAGATTGTAAATGAGGTAGAACCCTTTGGCGATCCTGCACCAGACGTTACACAACCAATCCCTGAAATTCCGAACCCGGTAACGCCGGTTCCAACCATACCGGGCCCGGAAATTGAGCAACCGGAGCCGGATTACCCAGGTCGCATCCCCGGCCCGGAAATAGAGCAGCCGATACCGGATATTCAACCAATTAAACCTGATGAGCCTGAAATACAGCCGCCTATGACGGAGCCATCCAGAAGCTACAGTCAGCAGCAGCAACCAGTAAAACAAACCGCAGGTTCTTTCTTCGACGAGCTAGGGTAGCAGAATAGCATGGGACAAATTGCGCTGGAAGGCCTGGAGTTTTTCGCATTTCATGGGTATTACGACGAGGAACAGAAAATCGGCAACAAATACGGCATAGACCTGTTTTTGAGCACCGACCTGCGCCGTGCTGCCGAGTCTGATGACCTGCACCAGACTGTGAATTACGAAACGCTTTATGCGCTGGTAGTAGAAGAGATGAAAGTGCCTGCCAGGCTGCTGGAGCACCTGGGCCACCGGATCATAGATAAGATTTATGAACGGTTTCCGTTTGTAGAGTCGGTAAAGGTGCAGGTTTATAAGTTTAACCCTCCGCTTGGCGGCATCTGCAAGTGGGCCAAGGTTACCCTGGAAGAGGCACGTTAAAAATTTAGAATATGATAACAGAAGCAGCTGGTTTTAAAGAAGTCAGCTGCTTTTGCTTTTGAAGGAAACAGTGTTGTTTTATGTATCTTTAATATGCAGGAACTGCGTTCTTTCATTATTACGACTGCTTCATTTCATATTTACTTAAGAGACCTATGGAAATTCCGAAAACACACCAGAACGTAATGCCTTACCTGATGCTGGCGGGGGCAAATAAATTTAAAGCTTTCGTAAGTGCCGTGTTTGGAGCTCAGGAAACCTACAGCGCCATGCGCGATGCAGACCATATTATGCATGCCGAAGTGCAGCTAAACGGCAGCACCATTATGTACTGCGATGCCACCGAGCAATGGAAGCCGCAAACAGCCAACCTGTTTGTGTACGTAGAAGATGCCAACCAAACCTACCAGCTCGCCCTCGACAATGGCGCAAGTTCTGTAACAGAGCCAGCCGACCAGGAATACGGCCGAAGCTGCGGCGTAACCGACCCGACAGGCAATGTGTGGTGGATAACATCAGTGCTGAAAAAGTAACGATCGACCCTTGGAGGAAAATGAGCAAAATACCTTCAGAAGGCTGTTTTCATTTGAATAATTTGAGAAAGGCAGATGTGGTAAGTTGTTGATTTAATGATGTGGAAATTTGAAGATATTTGAGCTTTGCTTGATGGGAGAAAAGAGAATATAGCCAGAATTTGAAAAAATCTCACTGCCGCGAGCTTTCAGCTCGTGGTAGTACATGGGAGTTTTTAACTTGCGTAAACCACTACTTAAATCAAAGATCAACTCAAGGCTTTCCGCTAGTGCTAGGTTAATGTCATTTTCTGCTTAAACTAAAATGGAAAGTATCTACTAATGTCCTGCTTCCGGAAGTTAAAAACTTGCCTCATTTTGTACCGCGAGTTACGGCTACGCCTAAACTCGCGGCAGAAGTAACTAGTGCCTGAATATTCTCGACACTCAAATTATTTAAATACTTTTGCCCTTCCAAAGCCATTTTAACTGCAAACACCTCCAGGGCGTATAACCAATGCTATGAACCTAACGACCTTCAAAGAAAGTCTTTCTGCTACAGCGCCACCTGCTGGTATATCGGTTTACCTGCAGGCGCTTTGGTTCGATGCCAAAGGCAACTGGGAAAAAGCACACGTGCTCGTCCAGGCCCTACCCGATAAAAATGCTGCCTGGATACACGCCTACCTGCACCGCAAGGAAGGTGATGCCTGGAACGCTGACTACTGGTACCGGAGAGCCAGCAAAACCAGGCCTGCCGTTACGCTGGAAGAAGAGTGGGAGGGATTGCTAAAAGTGCTTTTATAGATAGTGAGTCAGCATGTTGCTATTTTTGCACTGATGTACTAGTTGCTTTGTCTCACAATTTACCACAACGATGGAAGATCCACAATGACAGTTTCATTTGACCTGGATGGTACACTTATTCCGTTTCAAGAAGACGATTTTGCTACAGAAAAGAGAAATTTTTTTCAACGCCTGATAGGAATAGAACCGATTAGAATGGGAGCTACATTCTTATTTAAAGAATTGAATCGTAGAGGACACAAAGTCGGGATCTATACAACCTCCTATCGCAATATTACCTGGATCAGGTTTCAACTTCTGACCTATGGCATCAGAACCGATTTTGTTATAAATGAAGCACTTAATCGTGCCAAATTACAGACTAAGAACCTTAGTTGCTCTAAATATCCTCCAGCATTTAATATTGATCTACATATAGATGATGCAGCAGGTGTTGCGATAGAAGGAGAAAAACTTAATTTTAAAACCATTCTATTGTTGAAGAATGATCTTGATTGGTTGGATAAAATAATAAATACATGTAATGATAACTAGGTTGCTTCTGCAACTTAACCTTTTCTTAACAATAGACTTCTTGCATTGCCTGGCAACCATAAATTTCAGCATCGTATATTTAACCTCTGATGAGAGAGGAAAAGAAAAACACCCCAAAGCAGGAAAAAAAAATTATCGGGAGGCGCGAACGTGTGTCGTTTCCTGAGCTTGATCTGGCCGAGATTGAGGCTAAGATCGATACAGGTGCCTATACCTCGGCTATTCATTGCTCCGACATACACGAAGAAGTGCTGGTAGACGGTACCAAGGTCATAAGCCTGGACCTGCTGGACCCTTCGCACCCGCAATACAACCATCGTAGGTTAACATTTAAACACTATGCCTTCCGCGATATAAAAAGCTCGAATGGGGAGGTGCAGCAGCGGTATGTTATCCGTACCCGCATTAAGTTTTTCGATGAGGAAATTGAAGCAGAGTTTTCGCTCTCAGATCGCAGCGACATGAAATACCCGGTGCTGATTGGCCGGACATTGTTGCGGGGCCGGTTTATTGTGGATGTTTCCCGTAAAAACGTCGGTAAAAAAACTAACATCAAACAGAAAAAAAATCTTTTATGAAAATAGCCATTCTCTCCCGCAACCCAAAGCTGTACTCTACCAAACGACTGGTAGAAGCAGCAGAGCAGCGGGGGCACGAGGCCGTAGTACTCGATCATTTGCGCTGCGACCTGATAGTGGAGCAAGGAAACCCGCACATCCTGTACAAAGGTGAGCGACTGACCGGCTTCGATGCTGTAATTCCCCGAATAGGGGCTTCGGTTACTTTTTACGGAACAGCCGTAGTGCGCCAGTTCGAAATGATGAAAGTAAAAAGCATTGTAGGCTCCCAGTCCATTGTGCGTTCCCGCGATAAGCTGCGCAGCCTCCAGATTCTGGCACGTGCCGGGCTGGGCATGCCTAAAACAGCTTTTACGAACTACTCCAAAGAAACCTCTGAATTGGTAAAAGAAGTAGGCGGAGCCCCGCTGGTGATTAAACTGCTGGAAGGTACGCAGGGCCTGGGCGTGGTGCTGGCCGAAACCAAGAAAGCCGCTGAGTCGGTAATAGAGGCTTTCCATAACCTAGAGGCGCGTATTATTGTACAGGAGTTTGTGGCAGAGGCAGGCGGAGCCGACATAAGGGCTTTTGTAGTAAATGGTGAGGTAGTAGGTGCCATGAAACGCCAGGGCAAAGAAGGTGAGTTTCGCTCTAACCTGCATCGTGGCGGCAAGGCAACGCTCATAAAACTATCGCGCCAGGAAAAAGCCGCTGCTTTGCTAGCAGCTAAATCGCTCGGCCTGAACGTAGCCGGTGTAGACATGCTGCAGTCGAAACGCGGACCTCTTATTCTGGAAGTAAACTCTTCGCCAGGACTGGAAGGAATAGAGAAAGCCACACAAAAAGATATAGCCGGAAAAATAATAGAATTTACAGAAGAGCTTGTAAAACGGAAGCTCACCAAAAAGAAAGACGTAAGCGAGTAGCATGCCAGAAACCATAACCATAAACGGGAGGTCAATAGACAGAGGTGAGAAAGTACTCACGAAACTAAATATTTCGAAGCTGCCGAGCGGCACCGTAATTGAAATACCAGTGTACGTGTTCCGGTCGGTGCACGATGGGCCGGTAGTACTGCTCATGGCCGGCATGCACGGCGACGAGGTAAACGGCATCGAGATCATCAGGCGCATGCTGGGCAAAAAGATGCTGTACCCGCTCAGAGGCACTATAATCGCTGTGCCCATTCTCAACATCTATGGTTTTCTGAACTTCTCGCGCGATGTGCCCGATGGCAAAGATGTGAACCGCAGCTTTCCGGGGCGTAATGAAGGCTCACTTGCCAGCCGGGTGGCTTACCGGTTTATGAAAGAAGTGATGCCTTACATCGATTACGGCATTGATTTTCATACGGGCGGATCGAGCCGATCTAACTACCCGCAAATTCGGTGCGTGCTCGATTATCCTAAAAACGTGGAGCTTTCGCAGGCATTTGGTGCTCCTTTTGTGCTCGATGCCAGTTTCCGGACCGGCTCGCTCCGGAAAGAAGCCTGGAAGCACGGCAAGACTATTCTGGTGTACGAGGCAGGTGAATCGTTGCGGTTTGATGAAGTGGGCATTTGCACTGGCATAGAAGGTACCTGCCGGTTTCTGCACCACCTGGGCATGATGGCAGGTGCTCCGGCAGCTGCGCAAGAACCAGTAGTCTGTCACAAAGATGTCTGGATACGGGCAAAGAATGCAGGGCTTTTCAGAAGTATTGTGAGGACAGGGGAGCAGGTGAAAAAGAACCAGTTATTAGGAACCATTACCGATCCGTATGGCGAAATGGAGGTGAAGATAATAGCTACTTCAGCAGGCTATATCATCGGACTGAACAACATGCCTGTAGTAAACCAGGGCGATGCACTGGTGCATATTGCTTTTTAAATTAGAAGCTAGATTAGATTTTAGATGCTAGAAATTTAAACTTGATGGCATTATTTGCGATTACTAATCTACCAACATTTGCTTGTAAACTTTGCAGTGAAAACTCAGTTTTAGGTGTAACAATGGTCAGGCACAAAAAAGGAGAACTCCAATTAAAGAGTTCTCCTTTTTTGTGCCTGAAGCACCTTCATATTGCTGAAACAATCTAGTATCTAGTATCTAAATTCTAGAACACGTAACGCACGTGCAGGGCAGAATCCCAGAAGCCGCCACCGCTTGGTATGTTAATGTAAGGTTTAATGTCGGCACCTATGGTAAACGGAATATCGCGGATATAATACTCAAGGCCCAAAATACCGTCAATACCTAAACCAAGAACATGGCGGTCGCCGTAGCGTCTGTGGCCACGGTCGTAGTAGTAAGCGCCTTCGTAGAAGCCAACGTGACCACCTAAGCCGTAGTACCATTGCAAGCCACTTACATTAAATGCCTGCGCATGTTTTTCGTACAGTAAGGTAAGGGTAGTGCCTCTGTGGCGAAAACGGGTGCTGATGATGCCCTCTAAAGCGGCATCGCTCTTAATAAAATGCTTAATGGTAAGTCCCGATGCCACACCACCCCGGAAACCGATACCGGTAGAATAGCCACTCTGAGCCTGTGCGCCCACTGCACACACGATTACGATCAGTAAAGTGAAAGTTAATCTGATAATTTTTTTCATGGTTATGTAATAGTTTGTAATACCAGCGGCTCCCTTTGGGCCGTGAGGCTGCAAAGTTAAAAGTTCTAACGATGTAAAAACGTAAAATTATTTCTTCATCTTCTTTTTATCGGCTGGCTTGTAGGTTTGCAGGTAAGCTGTTTTGGAAGTTCGCTTACCTATCAGTTTAAAAAAAGAAATAAATCCTTGATCATCAAGTTGTAAGGCTCTTGCAAATGGATCTGGTTTTTTTGCCTCTGTATAATCCCGGATGTACTCTTTGCGTACCAGGTCGGCCTCTGCCAATATGCAGGCTTCTTCTATGTGTACCAAACCGGTTTTCTCCCACAGTTTCTGCCACCAGCCCACCGTATGAATAAAGTACCAATAGTTCTGATAATCCTTTTTCAAAAAGTCGGGTACCTGCTCCAGTGTCTCTATCTCTTTCGTGAAACAAACATCTACCAGGGCAATGTTGCCGTCTGGCTTCAGGAAACGGGCAATATAGGGCAGGTACTTTTCGTCGGTGCCGAAATAGGTGTAAGAGTCGATTACAATAATGGCATCAAAGTATTCATCGGCAAAGGGGAGGGCACGGGCATCGGCCTCTATCGGGATAACCTGCTGCTCGCACCCTTGCTGCATAATGCGCTCATAATTGGCACTGGCCGATATGGCTTCGTCTACGGCCCAAACTGTAACTCCAAACTCTTTGGCCAGAAAAATAGAACTAATGGCTTTGCCACAGCCCAGATCCAGCACCCGCATGCCTGGTTTTAGCTGAAGCGACTTAGTAAGGCTCTCGAGGTTGAGGAGCACGTTTTCGCCCATCGAGTGTGTGCGGACCCAATCAGGGTCGTAGCGCGATGCTTTCGGAAACACATGTTGCAGCTGTTGTTCTTTCATGGTGGCGTTGTTTTAGAGTGCTTCAGCGGGAGTAGAGTAATGGGGAGGGTGCTGAACGTTGCATCACCCTTGACTCTTTTTTGCTCAAAAACCCTCGGAAGGCTGTTTTTGTTAGAATAATTGCTGGATGTTAATTGCTGATTGTGAAATGGTTTAATGGTTGATGTGGAGATGGGAAGAGTTGAAAATCTGAAGATGGAGAAGATAATTTTTGATTGA
Source organism: Pontibacter qinzhouensis (assembly GCF_008017455.1). Taxonomy (GTDB): domain Bacteria; phylum Bacteroidota; class Bacteroidia; order Cytophagales; family Hymenobacteraceae; genus Pontibacter; species Pontibacter qinzhouensis. The sequence continues at coordinate 55,102 of NZ_VRTY01000020.1, forward strand.
GTGCATGAGTGTATAAGATCATGAAAACTATTTAACTCCTAAAGCTCTAAAATCTAATATCTAATATCTAATATCAAATATCAAAAATCTAGTAGCTAACATCTTTCTAGGCTGGAGGGGCTACGTTTCCTAGTTCTTCTATGTCGTCTGAAGGGTAAATGTGTACGCCTTTTTTGTCTTGCGCGGCAGCGTGCAGCATAGCTTTGGCCACAGTTTCGCCTTGAATAGGCTTGTATTTTTCGAGCGGGCCAATGAGCAGGTTGCTGAGGGGGCGCATGACTTTGCTGGCCAGTTCTTCGCCGGTACGCTGTTCTTCGCGTTCGCCTAACAACAACGAAGGCCTGAAAATATGTACTGAGTCGTAGCCCATACCCGAAACTTCTTTCTCCATTTTGCCTTTTACACGGTTATAGAAAAACAGCGAATTGGCATCGGCACCCATAGCCGATACCACCAGGAACTGCGAGGCAGCCTTACTAAGCGCAAGTTCTGCCAGCTGCACCACATACTGGTAATCTACTTTCTGAAAGGCATCTTTGGAGCCGGCCTTCCGGATGGTGGTGCCCAGGCAGCAGAACACATCGTCGGCCGCCAGATCTGATTTGTGTTTTTGTAACTGGTCGAAGTCAAGTACCTTCTGGTCCAGTTTAGGGTGGATAATAGGTAAATCGCGGCGGCCAACAGATATTACCTGGTCGTAACGGTCTGAATCGAGGAGCAGGTGCAGACAATGTCCGCCGACCAGCCCACTGGCACCGGCAATAAGTGCAGTTCTAGTTTTCTTCATAGCATACAGGCAGACTCTTAAAGCTGGCCTTACGCGATGTACCGTTTTACGGGCTTAAATGTTGTATTTAATTGAGCAAAAATCCAGAATAAGCAGTTTTTAAGGAACCAGCCTGATATGGTCGGCTGCCAGCACGACTCTGCCAGCTTTGTACAGGCTACCGATTGCGCGCTTAAAGTTTTTCTTGCTCATGCCGAGTAGCTCGTAAATTTCTTCGGGACTGCTTTTGTCGGTGAGGTAGAGCAGACCGTCGTGTTGCCGGAGCAGGTCCAGAATCTGTTCGGTTGCTTCGCCTACTTCGTTAAAGCCGCCTCCGCTGCGGCGCAGGGTCACGTCTATTTTATTGTCGGGCCTGATGGTTTTAACATAACCGGTAAGTTTATCGCCTGTCTCCACTTTCTGGAACACCTCGTTCTTAAATAAAATACCCATGTACTTATTGTCGATGAGCACTTTGTAGCCAATATCGGTAGAACCAATGACCATTAGCGGTACTTCCTGGTTTTCTTCCAGCTGAATGTCGTCGTTCTGCAGGTATTTGCCGAGCTTGGCGGTGGCTACTACGCGGTCGGAGGTTTCGTCTACGTAGAGGTATACACAGTATTTGCGGCCGGGCACCATTTTCTCTTTCTGGTTATGCAACGGCACGAGCAGGTCTTTTTCGAGGCCCCAGTCCAGGAAAGCACCAAAAGGTGTGCTGTCTTTTACGGTGAGGCAGGCAAACTCGCCCACGGTGGCATAAGGCGTGAGGTTGGTGGCAATTACGCGGTCTTCGGAGTCGCGGTACACAAATACCCGTATCATGTCGCCTACCTGAGCGCCTTCTGGTATGTACTTGTTAGGCAGCAGAATGTCGCCATCTTCGGAGGTGAGGTACACGCCAAAATCTACGGTTCTACTAATCTCTAATGTATTGTAATTGCCTAAGTCTACCATGGTATGTGCGTTAATTTATGCTGCTGTTGTACAAAGCTACAGAAATAGCGGTTGGGGTAAAAGCAGAATCTGTTATTGTTGGGACTGCGCCTGCTGGTGGCTACGGACCATTTTAAATATACGCAGGCAGAAAAGAAGCTTCATTAATTAAGAGTTAAAAGTTATGAGTTAAACTGCCTCTCGATCAAAACTGCCCATGGCAAAGGCAACAATTTAGCCATTTAACAATCAACAACTAACAGTTCACAACCAGCAATTATTCAAATGAAAACAGTCTCCAGAAGGATTTTAGCCTTCAAAATGCCAAGGGTATAAGCTACTGAAACTCGGCTAAGCCGGGCTGAATAAAACGGAAGTCGGCGAAGTCGTAGAAAGGCCGGCTCGTCTGGTAAATCCTGACGTTGTTGAAATCCTGGAAAGGCGGTCCTTTAGGATAGTAGTTCAGCAGAATCTGGATGGTGCTGAAAGAGAGGTACTCGTTTCGGAACCTGAACCCGATGCCAAAGCCAGTGTAAGGTTTGGTTTTTAACGGGGAGCTTTTGTTGCCGGTAGAGATCCAGGCTGCATCGGCAAAAGCCACTGTTGCCAGCCTAAAACCGAAGAGCGAGAAAGGCGTGTAGAGGTTCGCTTCGTAATTAATGGTCAGGCGTTTGCTGCCCCGCACAAAATCGGAGCGGAAGCCACGCAGCCCGCTTTCGTTATTAATGGTCAGGAGTTCTTCCGGAAAACGGTTTACGCCAAACGTGCCTCTGCCTAACACATAATGCCGGAGTTTCCAGTTGCCCCATTCCGACAGCTTTGTAAAATACATCGTTTCCAGATCCAGCACGCCCTGCTCCAGGTTCCTGTTCCGGATAAAAGAGCCATAGGCCGCGCGCCCAAAAAAATACCCAAAAGCCGGACTATATTTTGCAAAAGAACCTTCGGTGCTGAAATAGAAGCGATCTTGTAACCTGCCGTTTTCGTAGCCATAGGTAAACGAAAACAGGCTGCCGGCTGGCACGTCTTCGGTACGGCCAAAACCGAACAGGAACCGGTCTTTATAATAGCGCCTCACGCTATACCCTAAACTACCTAAAATTAACGTGTTGCTCTGGAAACTAGGCGATGGAGAGTAGCTGTAGTTGGTGTTGATAACGCGCATGGCTACAATGGTGCGTGCCCGTGGCTCAAAGCCCAGGTTATAGGTTTTAAACTTAAAGGCTCTGCCAATCCAGGCTTCGTGCCGCGTGTATTCTATATTGCTGAAATACGGAAGAGAATCTGCGGCTACCGGCGGGAGCAGGATCTGCTCATCGGCCCATTTAGTGCCCACCGCACCTGCATATTTTGTGTTAGTCGAGAAAAAGTCGCGCCGCAGGTAGGCACTTCGTTCTTTATAGAAGTTCTCGTTCGCATAAATCACATCGGCAGAAATATAAGAATTACCGATGTTCTCGATAGTATAGGCACTTGTGAACTCCCAGGGCCGGGGGCGCTCCATGTTAAACCTGTACGAAGTGCGCAACTGGTGGCCGAGCCCCAGAAAGTTAAGCTCCCGAACTGCTACCCGGCCAGCACCTGATGACGGTGAGTAGGAGCCGGAGCCGCCCAGGCTGAACACATCTTTTGTTATAATGTAAATATCTACGCTGTCTTCGGTGGAGGTGAACTCATTTACCATCACGCGTGCGTCGAGCAGGTAACTGGTTTGGCGGAGTAAACGCTCCGACTCTACAAGCGCCAGTGGCTCCAGGTACTCAAAGCTTTTAAATAATAGTTTGTTCCGGATGAGGCGTTGCCGGGTTTTCATGTGGAGCGAGTTGCCCGCTTTTTCCAGAATATTGACCGGCACCCTGGTGGTGTCGTGTATAGAGTAACCAAAGGCATTCAGGGTCTTTATCTCAATATGGCGCACTACTTTGTAGTTATGGCGCTCGTTTTCGCGTTCTATCAGTTCTGCATCCAAACCATACACTTCCTCGTCGCGCCGGTCGAACACCAGTACCGCTTTCAGCAACTTGCCCATAATGGTTTTCCGCTGCGATATCTGGCGAAGGTTGCTCATTACCCGCTCATCGAACTTTTGCCTGGTGGTGTCGGTCTGGGTAGTTTTTAAGCTGTCTTTTTTGCTGGTACCGGCTTCCTGTTGGGCATGGCATACGCTGGCGAGTAGCAACACGCTCAGGAGGCACAGTAAAGTGGTACGAGTAAAAAGGCAATGCAATAAGCGCATGTAATGGTCAGTGGATATCCGGTTAGGGTTTAACCTCCCAATATAACGTATTCTTTCAGATTTTATGTTACGTTTTTGATGAGTATTTGAGTAAGAATTTGTACAACTGGCACGGTTTAGGGTACGCTGGCAGGTTAACCAAATAAAAGCGTGGCGGAAGGAGTGACCAAGGAAAAGTATGAATGAGTGGATTGTGGTGCCAAATTGGGAAAAGTGAGACCATTCTAGCACGGGCTTTTCCTTTTTGTGCTACTGCCTGTAAGCTAAAAAGCAGTTGTAACCCATTCTGAGCCAATTACGAGCCGGTGAGTTGGCTAAACATTACGCTGCCATAGCTGTGGCACGATTTTGTAAATAGGTTCTTTGTCAATCTGGTACAAACTGGTGTGCTGCACAGGTTATTGGTGAAAGCTCTTTGAAATCTGTGAAGCCTAGTACCCTTGACCATTTTTAGGGAAGATATCTTCTGAAGGCTCATTTCATTTAAATAATTCAGCTTCGTTTTTATGCCTCAGGGAGAGTGCAGCAGGTAGCGTGCCTTAAGGCTAAAAGTGGGCATTAAATCAATTTTAGGCGAGATTATTGAATAATATGTTATGCTAATATTATTAGTTTAAGGTGCTTTGTGGAAAACAATGTGAATAACTTTTGCTAATTTTAATAGTTTTAATTTTCTGCAACTGCTATCTTTAAAACATCAAAGACGGACATAAGCGCTAGATGGACAATAAGATAACTGATAAACTAAGAATATTAGCAGATGCTGCCAAGTACGATGTTTCTTGTTCTTCGAGTGGAGGAAAACGGAAGAACGAGAACAAGGGGCTGGGAAATGCAGAGGGCATGGGCATCTGCCATAGTTATACCGAAGATGGTCGTTGTGTTTCGTTGTTAAAGATACTGCTGACGAATTTCTGCATCTTCGATTGCGCCTACTGTGTTACCCGGAAAAGCAACGATATAAAACGGGCAGCTTTTACGGTTCAGGAAGTAGTAGACCTGACCATTAATTTTTACCGCCGCAATTACATAGAAGGGCTTTTCTTAAGCTCCGGCATTTTTAAAAATGCCGACTATACCATGGAGCGGCTGGTGCGGGTGGCCAAAAAGCTGCGGCAAGAAGAAAAGTTTAACGGTTACATTCATTTAAAGACAATACCAGGTGCCAGCGAAGAGCTTATAAAAGAAGCCGGCCTGTATGCCGACAGGTTAAGTGTGAATATTGAGCTGCCATCGGAGAAAAGTCTGAAGCAGTTGGCTCCGGAAAAGAATTACGCAGAGGTGCTGCAGCCGATGGGGGCTATCAGCAAGCAACTGGTGCTGGCAAAAGAAGAGCAGAAACTGTTTAAATCGGCTCCCGCGTTTGCTCCGGCCGGACAGAGCACACAGCTTATAGTAGGGGCCTCGGCTGAAGACGACCGGCAGATACTGCAGCTCTCGAACCAGCTATATAAAGGCTACAACCTGAAACGGGTATATTATTCTGGCTACGTGCCTATTAGCACCGACATTCGGTTACCTATTATAACCGAGCCTCCCATTATCCGCGAAAACCGCATTTACCAGGCCGACTGGCTCATGCGTTTTTATGGGTTCGATGTACAGGAGATTGTGGATGAGCAGCATCCAAACCTCGACCTCGATATAGATCCGAAACTGTCGTGGGCGTTGCGTAACAGGCATGCGTTTCCGGTGGAGTTGAACACAGCCGATTATGAGCTCATTTTGAGGGTGCCGGGCATAGGAGTGAAGTCGGCAAAGAAAATAGTGTCGGCAAGGCGGTTTGCGCCCCTGCAGTTCGATCACCTGCGCAAAATGGGCGTGGTGCTGAAGCGGGCCAAATATTTTGTTACCTGCCAGACCAAAAGCCTGCAGCGCCAGGACTTTGACTCACACTACATTCGCCAGAAGATACTTTTTGGTGGTGGCTCCGTTAGGAGCGCCCTACTGACGCAGCAGCTCGACTTGTTTCAGCAGGCCAGTTAGAGTTGCCTCTATTTGCAAATAAGGCTTTAGCTGAAAAGAAAATGATTCATGGTACAAACAATTCAGACATTAAAATTTGTAACACTCAAAAAGAAAAGATCATGAGAAATAACACAAAAGTTGCCCGCATTACCTGCTACTGCAAACTCAACATGTTGGTTCCTCACCTGCAGCGCCTTACCTCCGGCTTGCAAACCGATTCTAAACAGCAAAAGGCCAAATCTAACTAAATACCTCTACCATTACTATGGCTCCGTACGCACCTCATTAAGTTTGCAACTTGCAGTAAACGCACTTAAACAGCTCGCTTTTATAAGGTTTGTTCGGGCGCAGGAGGTTTTAAACCTATTACCGGTTCTTCCATTTTTACTTTTACAACCTGCTCCAGCTTCACAAAGCTTTTTTAGTTACCAGATTTTAATCCGCCGAAATTCACCATGAAAGAAATACAACTTCAAGTGGTGAGACAAACATCTTCTGCCTGCTATTAAAGGGTAATGATGCCTTAAGAACGGAAGGTAAAGCCGTGGTTTTGAAAGGGAGGCAGTACCTGCAGAAAGTAGCAGGTTTATATTGGCACTAAAACTAAGCAGAGTAGCTTCACAGAAAGTGCATGGTTTTTGATACCCACTTTTGCTGTTAGGCGCTTAACCCTGAAACAAGCTTACTTTTAATCTGGCAATATGTAAAAATGATACCCACATGGAGAAGACAAGATTTTTTCTGCGGAAGCTTTTAGGTTTACTTGCTATGCTGATGGCTTACCTAAAGTAGCCGCTGCTTTTAAATTATTTAAATGAATAAGCCCTTCCAACGCTAAAAAGGCTAAAATAGGTCAAGGGTAAAAGCTAGGCCCATCTCCACCGCCTGATCTGGCGCTAAAACATAAGCTACAGGTTCTGCTTGTAACTCTTCGGGATATTTGCCCGAAGGAGATAATTGGTGCGCACCAGAAGTGTGTGGCTGGCAAAATACTATATTCATGGTTCTATACACCTACGATGGCTCTTTTGAGGGTTTGCTGACTGTTGTGTTTGAAGCTTACGAGCGCAAGGCCTGGCCAGACAAAATTGAGCCGGAGCACCAGGCGCAGCCGTTGTTGCTAGGCCAGACAGTTGCCGTAACAACAGACGATGCCAAGGCGAACAGGGTGTGGCAAGGCTTGCAGCAGCGCCTCTCAGCCGGAGCATTGCGGTCTTTGTACCACACTTACCTGTGGGAGCAGCCAGGTTTCGAAATGCTGCTGTTTCACTATGTGCGCCTGGCCTTCAGTAGTCCCGAGAATATAGAAGGTAATTTTACGGCCGACTGTGTGCTGCAGGTGCAACAGGCAAGTAAGCAGGTTCATCGCGAAAAACACCGTATGGAGGCCTTTGTGCGCTTCCAAAAAACACAGGATGGACTATATTATGCAGCCATCTCCCCAGATTACAATGTGCTTCCGCTTATAATCGATCATTTTCAGAAACGCTACGCCGATCAGCGGTGGGTGCTATACGACCTCAACCGCCGCTACGGAACCTATTACGACCTGCAGACTGTTACCCTTGTAAGTTTAGAAAAAACAGACTTGCCTGTAAAGCAGCAAGGTGTGCTCCAGAAGTCTGCTTTTGATGCGGAAGAAGCCAAATATCAGGAACTCTGGCAGGTGTACTTCGATCATGTGAATATTCCGGAGCGTAAAAACCCGAAACTGCACCTGCGGCATGTGCCAAAACGCTATTGGAAATACCTCTCCGAAAAGCAGCCAAGGCAATTTAAAACTTAACTTTAGTGACAGCAGGTGCGAGGTATGTGCCTGCTTACAGTTGTTCAGTAATAGCGCGAACCATAACCAAAGCTGTAGCAGATGCGTATAAAGCTATATATCTTTTTTTTAATTTAAGGCAGTAAGGCACCCATCTTATTTCGGATTGTTGCATTGCCTCCTGCTATAAACTTAATTTTTCACTATGAATAACCGCGTACGAAAGAAACTCATACAAGTAGCCCGTGGAAGAGCCCACCTGATGTCATTTCAAAATTTAGTAATAGAAGCCGAATTAGGCCTGAATCTGGAGAACTCCTACGAGAAGTGCCAGTTAAATGAGGTCATCGATGAGATTTCTGAGGAAGAATATGCAGCCGGAAGGCCCTTGTTAAGTGCTTTAGTACAAGTTAGAGGTAACCGTAACCAAGGCGACAGCTTTTTTAGGTTATGTGAAAGGCTAGGCCTCGGCGACTGGAAAGCTTTAAAAAAAGATCGTGAGTTCCTGGAGCAGCAGCGCGAAGCGTGCCGTGATTTCTGGCAGAACAACAATAATTTTTCTTCTTATCTATAATATTGCTCAACTTGTAAGGCTGTAGTCGGTACTTTAAACTGTTCTACAGTATTTACTCTGGTTTATAATTTCTTAAAGGCCAGTCTGTACACATGTGCGGGCTGGCCTTTTGCTGTTTATAATCGACTGCTTTGGGCACCACCTTTCCTGAGAACCGAGTCCCAGAAGGTATTTCATTTTGATCAGGTTTACTTGCGCCGCCACACTGATATACACTTGTGTACAGTAAGAGAGCTATGCTGCCTTATATTGTGCTTGCATTTCTTTGCCTATTAAAATTAAGGAGCATATTGCTGCTAAAGCTGGGAAGGTATAAAGCTCAATTTTAAGCACTTGAAGAGTTGGATGAAGTATGGTTTATTAAAGATAATCTGCTTTCTTATTGAATTATTCACATCCATTTCTACAGAATTTCTGTTCAAAATAATAGAAGCGTGTTTTATAATGTTCAGTTTCTGTGGGTTTAAGGAACACGAGAATTCGCTACGTGCGTAACTAATTTTTTGTTGGATATTTTATGAAAAAAATTTGCCTGATATTTAGAAAATTTAAGAAATTATATTTTAATTTATAAAATTATTTGATAGACGAGCTTTCTTTCAAGCCTTACTAAATAAAATACTGTTGCCCAGCTACTTAGTAATATCTAACTTATTATATATTTCAGTTTACGTTGATTGCCTATGAAAGCTCTTATGTCTACAAAATTCTATTTTCTATTCTTTTTGTATCTTTCCAATAGCCTTCCAGATGCTTTTGCCCAGGATGAAGCTGCCAAATTTGGTAAAATAAGTGAAGCAGAACTCCTTATGAAAGCCTATGAAAAAGATACCAGTGCCGCTGCCGTTATTCTATCGGATTACGGGTATTCCTACTTCAATCTGAATGGTGCTCTGAAGCTTGTTTTCGAGCGACACACCCGTATTAAAATTCTGAAGAAGTCTGGGTACGATTGGGCTACGGTAGAACTGCCATTTTACCGCAAAAACGGTGATAAAGAAGTTATTACCTCTGTTAAAGGCTTTACTTACAACCTCGAAAACGGTAAAATAGTAAAAGAAAAGCTGGAGTCTAAAGCCATTTTCGACGAGAAACTGGACGAAAACCACTCGAAGAAAAAGTTTACTATGCCAAACGTAAAAGAAGGCTCTGTAATTGAGTATTCCTATACCGTAAGCTCCGACTTTGTGTATACCTTAAATAGCTGGGAGTTCCAAACCACCATTCCAACTGTCTGGAGCGAATACCGCGCAAAGATTCCGGAGTACTTCGACTACAAATTTCTGCAGAACGGTTACCATAGCTTTTACTCCAGCAAAAAAGATGTAGCAGCCTCAGCCGATGTTAACTTAAAGAATGAAGCTTATGTTTGGGCAATGAAGGATGTACCGGCCCTGCAGGAAGAAAAATACATTACTACCCTATCCGATTACCAGGCCCGCCTCGATTTTGAGTTGCAGCAAGTAAAAGTGCCAGGTGAGTTCCCACGAGTGATGACGGGTAACTGGCAGGATGTTATTAAAAAACTGATGGAGGAGGAACGCTTCGGTACGCAACTAAAGCGTAGTGGCTTCTTTAAGAACGAAATAGCAGCTATTAAGGCAGTTCACAAAACACCAGAGGCGCAGGTAGAGGCTATTTACAACCTTGTTAAAAGCACCGTTAAATGGAATGGCCGCCACGGCTACTACACCACCAACACCACTCGCAAGGCCTTCGACAGCAAAACAGGCAACTCTGCCGATATTAATCTGCTCTTAACAGCCATGCTACTCGAAGCTGATATAGCAGCCTCTCCGGTATTGCTCAGTACAAGGCAGCATGGCCGTGTGTACAAAGGCTCTCCACTGTTGTCGAAGTTTAATTATGTTATTGCCTATGTAAAAGTGGGCGAAAAAGAGCTGCTGCTAGATGCTACCGAACCGTTTTTGCCAGTAGGTATGCTGCCGTACCGTTGCCTGAATGGCGATGGGTATATCATCCATACTGAGTCGCACCGCTGGGTACCGCTGAAGCCCACCGGCAACTATACTACCTTTTGCATGGGAGAGCTTTCTATTGATGCTAACGGCGAAATGAAGGGTAAAGTAAGCGAATCTAACACAGGTTATAGTGCCTTGTATTTACGCGAAAACATAAAAGACGAAGGCGAAGAGAAATTTGCTGAAAAAAGAAACAAAGAGGTAGGCGATATTAAATTTGGCAAGCCTACCATCAGCAACCTGGCAGACCTGAACAAAGCACTTAACATAGTCTATGAATTTACAGGCATGGGCAACGGGCAGAATAACGATGTGCTTTACCTGAACCCTATGCTGAGCAAAGGCGAAAAAGAGAACCCATTCAAGCTTCAGGAGCGAACTTATCCGGTAGATTTTGGGCATCCGTTAGATGAAACCTATATGTGCAAAATCCAGATTCCGGCTGGTTATGATGTTGATGAAGCGCCAAAAAGCATTGCTGTTACCTTGCCAGACAATGGTGGTAAGTTTACATACATACTAGAGCGTAATGGAGCCGAAATACAGGTTATGAGCAAAATCAGCATCAACAGGCCCATTTATTATGCCGAAGAATACCAGTACCTCAAGGAGTTTTATAACCAGATTGTAGCCAAGCACGCCGAGCAAATTGTACTTAAAAAAAGTAACTAAGCCCGTCGTAGCTCCTTATCCTGGCTGCCAGCATTTGCTATGGCAGCCAGGATAAGTATTTGAGTGAGCGACAACGGAAGTGCTACCGAACCACGTTCAGGACTGCTACATAAGTTTTAGAAATGGAGCAGTCTATTTTCACAAGATCAACAGATAATAAAAATCTATTGTCTTAAATCATAAGTCCCTTTATCTCCCAAAGAATGAATAGGAGTAAAGCGACTTTACATTTTGTTCCTGAAACAGCTTATTAATATTTATATGCCTAAATTTTACTATACTTTTTGCCTGGTGGCATGGCTCTGTGGTATGGCAGCCGAGGCAAATGCTGAAGCCGGCAAAACTATTGCTCCGGCAGATCTTGAAAAGGGAGCCAATGTGGTGGTGCTCTCCGAAGAAATATATTTTACAGTAAATGCTGCCGGTAGTGGCATTAACCGTACAAAAGCCACGATCAAAGTGCTGAACCGCGACGGACAGAACTACGCCAAACTGTATGTGAACTACGATAAACTCACGAAAGTAGACTTTATAAAAGGCACTACTTTTAACGCAGCTGGCAAAAAAGTGAAGTCGTTGAGCAAGAGCGATATTAAAGACATAAGTGCTATGTCTGATATCTCCCTTTTTGATGATGACCGCGCCAAAGTAGCAGACCTGACACATGGGGTTTTTCCTTACACAGTGGAGTACGAATACCAGACTACTTCCAACAACATGATGTTCTATCCTTTCTGGATGCCACAGAGGCGAACTAAAGTAGGAGTAGAAGCTGCTATGTTACAAGTTTCGATGCCGAAAGGCATGACACTGCGCTACCGCGAAACCAACCTGCAGAAAGGTGTAGAAAAATCAGCAACAGCCACCCACGAGGTGTTTACCTGGCGCATGACGCAACTGGCTCCTTTAGCTGATCCGGAACCTTACGGCCCTTCATTTGCAGAATATTTACCATCCGTTAGAACTGCTCCTTCCGATTTCGAGGTGCAGGGGTATACTGGCAACATGGATAGCTGGGAGTCTTTTGGCCACTGGATCAATAAACTGAACACTGGCCGCGATGTACTACCCGAAGCAACCCAGAAACAGGTGCAGGCACTGGTGGCAAACTGCAAAACTCCGGAAGAGAAGGTGCAAAAGGTGTATGAGTTTTTGCAGTCGAAGACACGCTACATTAACGTGTCGTTAGGGATAGGCGGCTGGCAGCCATTTGAGGCGAGCTATGTAGATGCCAAAGGCTACGGCGACTGCAAAGGCCTCTCTAACTACACAAAAGCCTTATTAAAAACAGCTGGCATCGAATCTTATTATACCCTGATCAATGCCGGCGACAATGCGCCCAAAATGATTCTGGACTTCCCGAGTTCGCAGTTTAACCATGCGGTGCTTTGCGTGCCCATGCCAAAAGATACCATTTGGCTGGAGTGCACCAGCCAGACAAACTCTGTTGGCTACGCAGGTAGTTTCACCGGCGACCGCCATGCCCTGCTCATAACACCAGAAGGAGGGAAGGTGGTGAAAACTCCTAAATATGGCGCAAACGATAATGTTCAGAAACGCCGCATTGAGGTGAAACTTGATGAACACGGAAATGGAACCGCTAAAGTGACTACACTCTATTCCGGAATTCAGCAGGAGTCGCGCGAGAATGTTATCAACAGCTATAAACCCGATGAGCAGCGTAAGTGGCTGTACCAGCAGGTAAGCGTACCGGCATTCGAGATCAACAACTTTGCGCTTGATCTTAAAAAAAGCAAAGTGCCGGAGGTAACCGAAAAAATAGACCTCAGCCTGACCAAGTGTGTTACCATCAGCGGTAAGCGCCTTTTTCTTACACCAAACCTGATGACGAAATGGGACTACGTACCTAACCCTGTAGAAAACCGAAAAACCGATGTGTTACGGCAAATGTCGTTTCTGGATATAGACACTGTGATGTACCAATTACCTGTTGGCTATGCGTTGGAATCGCAACCGAAGGATGTTGAAATTGAATCTGTCTTTGGCGTCTACAAAGCTAAAACAACAGTAGAAGGCACGCAGGTGTTCTACATCCGGTCGCTGCAGATGGAGAAGGGCAGATACCCCGCCGACAAATATCCGGCCCTGATAGAGTTTATGAACACTGTGTTGAAAGCTGATAAGCAGCAGGTGGTATTCGTGAAGAATGTGCCCTAAGCTTTAGTGTAACCTGCAAAAGCAATAGCAGGCAATTTTTTTCTTCTGCCCAAAATTCATTTTAAAACGCGAAAGCAAGAGCTCCTCCAGTTCTTGCTTTCGCGTTTTACAGGAAAAGCTGAAGCTCATCACCTTAAATCAAATTATTCAAATAAAAATGCCCTTCCAAAGGCCTATTGCCCCTTTTGGGGTCAAGGGTAAAGTGGTCTTTTTGGCGGATGATGCTGTGGATTTCGAAAAAATCGGAGAGCATCAAAAATAATTAGAGAAAGCTGCGTCTTTCTGCGGGTGCTGGCGTCTTCAGAGTGTACATCAACAGAAACACTAAAAAGAAATAGCCATGAAAAGATTTCACGTAAACCTCCGTGTCAATAACCTGCAAGAGTCAGTTGCTTTTTATTCTGCTTTATTTGCCGCTACACCAACAGTTCAAAAACCAGACTACGCCAAATGGATGCTCGAGGACCCCAGAATAAACTTCGCTATTTCGCTGCACTCAGAAAATGCAGGAATCGAGCATTTGGGCATTCAGGTAGAAAGCGAGGAGGAACTGAAAGAAGTTTACGACCGCATGAAAGAGGCCAAAGGTATGATTCGGGAAGAAGGGAAATGTACGTGCTGCTACGCTAAATCCGAGAAATCATGGATCGCAGACCCACAGGGAGTTGAATGGGAAGCCTTTTACACATTTGGTGCCTCCACAATTTATGGCGAAGGCCAGAACGCGCGGCCAATAATTGAGGAATCAGCTGCGATTTAATTATAAGTCGTTCAAAATGTAAGAGTATTCTCAGAAGTCAGGTAAGGGAATTTGCCTGGCTTCTGATGCGTTTTATGTATAAATTTTGTTTATTTCAGCTATGGAAGCACTTCTGGCAAAACCTGTTTTAATGGCTATGCAGCCTGCTCATTATCCTGAGGTAAAAGAGATTTACTTACAGGGCATCGCCACGAACCAGGCAACTTTCGAAACCACAGCACCCGATTGGGAAGAATGGGATGCAAAACACCTGGCCGCCTGTAGACTGGTTGCTTTACAGGCCGGTAGCGTAGTGGGTTGGGCAGCCTTAACGCCTGTATCGGGGAGGTGCGTGTACAGCGGCGTGGCTGAGGTAAGTGTGTATGTGCATGCTGCTCATAAGGGGCAGGGTTTAGGAAAGACGCTCCTCAGCAGGCTCGTTGAGCTATCAGAAGCCGAAGGTTTCTGGACGCTGCAGGCCGGTATTTTCGAAGACAATGTAGCCAGCATAAAGTTGCATGAGCGTACTGGGTTTAGAGTGGTTGGCGTGCGCGAGCGCCTGGGCCAGCTACACGGGCAATGGCGCAATGTTTGCCTGCTGGAGCGCCGAAGCCAAAAAGTAGGAGTGTGAATTTCTTAATCACATTCACGCAAAACATGTAGATTAGACCCTTGGCAAAATTCGGATGTAAAACCTTCTGGAGGCTGTTTTTATTCGAATAATTTAGAAGCTAACATTGAAATACGTTTAATTTATCCGGCAAAACTTCCTTGAATGTAATTAGTACATAGTATAGCTGATTTTTTAAAGTATGGCTGCTGAAATTAGCTGTATAACCCCACTTCCTGATTAGCTTATTTACTTATGCTAGCTACGCAAGATTGAATAACCCAAACTATGACCGACTGCTGTACCAAACAAGTTTCTCTAACTTCTTCTGCTCCGGATGCTTGTGCTGGCGTAGCGCCTGTTTATCTAGCGTACGAAGCGCAGCTAAAGGCCTTTGTGCAAAAACGTATTTCCGACAAAGACGAAACTGCGGATATTTTACAGCAACTCTACCTGAAGCTTTACAAAAATTGCGAGCAGTTGCAGGAGGTGCACAACATCAAAGCCTGGCTCTACCAGATTACCCGAAACAGCGTGTACGATTATTTCCGGGAGAGTGGGCGCTACCAGGGCTTAGAAGAGCAGCATGAGCAGCCGGAAAATAATTGGCAGGAGCAGAGTCAGCAGGAGTTGGAGGCGCTGGTCGAACCTCTTATTAACCTTTTGCCCGAAGAATATGCCCAGGCTCTGCGGCTGAGCGAGCTGGAAGGTATCAGTCAGAAAGAAATAGCCTTACAATTAAATCTGTCTTATTCAGGGGCTAAGTCGAGGGTGCAACGGGGACGGGAACTGCTGAAGAAGAAGTTTATAGAATGTTGCTACCTGGAGTTTGGCCAAAACGGGGAGCTTACCGGTGCGCAAGTAAAACCAGGCTGCACACCGCTGCATGAACATGTAAAGTAGCATAAAATTCCAGCCAATTCCCCTTGCGCCCCGTCTCACGCTCGTCTCCAGGCGAGTGCGTACTCACTCCGCGTCTCAAGATGCCCTATTTGCCACCATTATAAGAGCAACACCTGCAGCAAACCCCCATTTCCGGCGTAGTTAGAAGCAGAACTAAATACGTAGTGTTCAGGCGCTGCCACCGTAAGATCGGTTACCGGGTTTTGGTGCAGGTAGTCAAGCTTTTGTTCTTTCATGAAATTAGAGGTCAGTTCAATAGCATGGTAGCCGTCTTGCCAGAATTTGTAGTTTTCAACGCGTTGCAGGTATTTCCCTGCGTATAGAAACCGCTGGAGCATCCAATTTCTTCTGCTTTCTGGTTCTTGTTCAATTAATTTGACGATGGTTCGGGACGTATATTTCTTAAAATCCCGGATAATAGCAGCTAACTTAGCTCCATCTGCAGCTGATGCAATCAGGTGCAGATGGCTGGGCATTAAACACCAGGCATACAGGAGTAGCCCTTTCTTTTCCTGGCAAAACTGAAGCGATTGTACAATTTCTTTTTTGTAGGAGGCACGGGTAAAGACATCAATCCAGTCGACAACAGTGCAGGTGAGGAAGTAGACTGCCTCTTCGTTTCTGATTTTGTATTGGTGTGACATAGGCAAAGGAAATGTAATGGTTAATTCCGTGCGTCTGGAGACGCGGAGTGAGTCCGCACTCGTCGGAGACGAGCGCGAGAACTCATTCATTCTTTATTCATTCATTCATTCATTTCTCAAAAGCGGTACCGTGTCTGAACCCGTACATCGGAGCGCCTTGGGCCTTCTATAGTTTCGAGGCCGGAGCCAATGCTGTTCTGATTGCGGTAATGCGTCATGCCGTACTTTACCCACAGGTCCAGGCGGCGCTGTGGCCGTAGCTGCACCAGGGCGTAAAGCCGTGTGCCTCTGCCACTGTAGGCCGGAACGGCAAAGGCGTAGAGCACATCGCGCTCAAACACATATTGGCGGGTGTCGTAACTGTCGGTGTCGAAAATAGCATAACGGGTGCTCAGGCGAATGCTCCGGAAATTGAAGTTCAGGTCCTGCGCAATCAGGTAACCCGTAGTCTTCGGCGACTCCTGCGCATAGCTGCTGAACTGCACCCTCGACCGTAGCGATACCCGCTGTGTAGGAGAGAAGTCGTAGTACAGCAGGTAATTTCGCCGCTCGGCCTGCGCCACATAGTCAATGGCAGTGGTGTTGTTCGCCATGTTCAGCCCCTTCTGCTCTGCCCGCACCTGCAGATAGAGCGACGATTGCCGCGTGGGCCTGAAGAGCAGGCGCAGCAGGTACTCATCGCCATGCGAGGGGGCATCTACGCGGTAGCGCAGCCACGGAAATCGGAAGCGGTCGTAGTACGCGGTAAGCTCCCATTTCGGAAATGGCTTTAGTTTGATACCTGTATAAAAACCACTCTCGTTGATGTTGCGGGTGCTCTCACCAAAAGCGTTACCATAGAAAGAGTGAAAGTCGCGGGCATAATACCGTTGCAGCATTGCCAGCTCCACCTTATTCGAGAGGTTCGCGATCAGGCCATTTACAGTTCCGATGCCACCACTTTTAGAAAGTGCTGTTTCTCCGAACAAATACACATTTTGCCATACGTAGCTGTAGTGGGTGCCGAGGTTCAGGTTCTGTCGGCCACCAAACTCAAAGCGCTGATAGGCGGCACCTGCTTTTTGTATAGAAGCGCTAAAGGAGGTGCTAACTGCCGTTACGCCAGCCGAAAAAGCCCGATTGTTGCTCTGGAAGCTGAGGTTGCCGCCCATAATCTGCTCCCGAACCTGCTGCCGGTTTGCTAGCTCGGTAGGCGTGCGGTGAAAGCCCGAAACCTGAATGCCGCTAAAAAAAGATAATTCTTCCAGCGTATCTATTTGCGTTGTCTGCAGGTTAGCATCTACGCGCTTGCTGGAGAAAAAGGAGGTAAAATTCAGGTTGTTCGCCAGCGCATAGGTAGCAGCAGCCCCTCTGAAAAAATTATTCTCCAGCACCGAGTTGTAGGGCCTGATACCCAGGTTTGCCCGGCTTACAGTCGTAATAGTTTCGCTGCCTTTGCCTATGCTGTACCCCGACGATAGCAGCAGGCCCTGCCCGAACTGCAGTTGGTAATCGCCGAGCGCTAGGGCTTTAAACCGGCCTTTGTTGTAGAGCTGCAGGTGCGCCGAATAAAAGTCGAAGCCATAGCGTCGGGTGCTGCTGTCCCAGATAATCTGCTCGCCGGCATCTTTTTCGGCGGTAAACCCAAAGCTGTAGTCGCGGGTGTGGCTCACGCGGTAGCGCAGAAGCAGCTTGTCGGGGGAGCCAAGGTAGCGGGAAGTGGAGCGGCTGGTGCTGTCGAGGGGTGTGTAGCCGCGGCGCTGCTGCAGGGTGCGGTCGTAGCGCATAATCAGTGCGTTGTTGTCTTCGCCCACTATCCGCTGCCAGAGTGGCCGCCGGTCGCCGTTGAGGCCGGCATCGTCAACGCGCACAAAGTACACCAGCTGGTAAATAGTTAGCAGGCCGAAGCCGGCAATCGACTGCAATTCATAAATACTCAGGAGCTTGCCGTTTTTTTCAATGTGGCTGAAGAGAGCATTAATCTGCGGGCGCGACAAAATGTACAGCGAAGCCAGTTCTTCGGGTGTGGTGTTGTTGAGGTTAATGGGGTGCTGGAAATACTGAAACAGCGTTTCGTACATGTCTTCGTAGGGCACTGTCTCGTCTTCCTGCTGCGCAAAAAGTTCCTGCACAAACAAATCGAAATCGAAAGTGTGGCGCCTGAAATCCTGGGCTTGCAGTGCCAGGCCACAAAGGAGCAAAGCAAGCAGCGAGCAAAGGATCTTTCTCATGTGCCTTCTTTAAACTGGTAAGAAACAGACAAGTGGTGGCTGAGACCCAGCAAGGTGGTAGTGCCGAAGGCATAATCTATTTGCAGGTGCCTTGCCAGAAAGCCGGCGCCAAAGCTGGTGGTACTGGTTTGGGCCGAAAAGCCGGTGCGGAGAGCAAACTTCTCTACTATTTTGTACTCGATGCCTGCTTTCAGGTCGGCAGGATAGTTTATGTCTTTCTCTGTTTCGGCGCTTAACAGCAGTTTCTGGTAGGGCCGGTAAGCCAGGCCAGCCTTCATAACAGTTGGCAGGCGCTCGTCTTCAAAAGTAGCCACTTTTGCCTGGTTCAGGTTGTAGGCATAGGCCCCAAAAAACAAGTCAGGAATTACCTCCGCCTGCACCCCCACCGAAAACGTAAAAGCTTTTCTGCTGCCCAGGCCCTGCGCCGATACCTGCCACACATCTGCTTTGGCTCCCAGGCTAAACTGCCCCAGTTGGTGCCCAAGCCCAATACCTAACGACTGTCTGCTAAATAATTCATCGCCGAACCGAGTCATGCTCAAACCAACAGAACCCAATTTCTCGAAAGGGTAAACGCCCAGAAAAGCAACTGTATTAAAACCGCTTAATCCAAAACGGTTTTCAGCATACGCGCCTGCCGCAGGGCTTTTTGCCTGGCCAATTCCTGCCACATTGTTCTGTAGCGCCCACAGCCCCGGAAATGTGACAGAAGCATTACCCATAGCGGCTGCCCGAGCGCCAGCAGGCACATCTGCCTGTGCAGCACCTATGCGAGGGAATGACAGTTGGCAGATCAAGAAAAGAATAGAGGTTCGTAAAGTTATCCCATCCATTTCAAGGTTAATTGTGTTTTATTGAGATGTGTTTACGTGTTAGGAGCCTTGTTAGGTTAGAATGTCTTGAATAAATTCAGCTATTTCTGTGCAATTTTAACTTTGTAGTGATGTTTTATTGGCTTCAATTCTTTAAAATTTTACTTGTTCGAAAGCGTAAATGTTTGAAAATCTTATTCTTGTAAAAATGCTTTGCTTCAAATTTAGAAGTATTTTAAAGTGAAATAATTTTTTCCTGCTAATAATGCAAGTACAAGTCAATTTACTGCTGCTTCGTGTTAACAAATAGTAGGAATAGAGCCTTTGGGTATTAAGAAGGTAACTTGAGTTATAAATTATTCTAATGAAAACGGCCTTCAAAACAAATATTGTCGATTTCGTTCCAAGGGTACAAGGCACAAAAAAGAGGCTGCTCCGAATAGGAACAGCCTCTTTTGCAGTAGCGGTAACTAAAGTTTAGTTTCTTACTTCTACCGTTACTCTTTTTTTACCGTCTTTCTTCTTCACTTTCACTTTTGATTCTCCACTTGAAAGCTGTGTTTTGGCTTCTTCAACGGCTTGGTTCAGGAGCTCGGTTGGTGAGCCAGCAGCTGTGGTTGCACCTGCATCGGTTGCACCAGGGTTGCCATTGTCCACAATCGTCATTTCGTTGATCAGGTTGGTGGCTCCTGCGTATTTGTCTATTATAAACAGCACGTAGCGGATATCGGTGTTGATGCAGCGCTTAAACTCAGGGTCGTACACGAGGTCACCAGTCATGGCTTCCCAGTTGCCATCGAAGGCAAGTCCGATCAGTTCCCCCTTCCCGTTTATAACCGGCGAACCTGAGTTACCACCTGTTATGTCGTTGTCGGTGATGAAATTAACCACCAGCTCACCGTCTTTGTTGGCGTAGCGGCCGTAATCCTTTGCTTTGTAGAGCTGCTTCAGTTTAGCAGGCACTACAAACTCCTCGTTATTCGGATCTTCTTTTGCCATCAGGCCCTCCATGGTGGTGTAGTAGCTGTACCGAACGGCATCTTGTGGGCTGTAGTCTTTTACAGCACCATAGCTCAGGCGCAACGTAGAGTTAGCATCGGGGTAATACACCTTGTTCGGGTTCATTTCTCGGAGAGCGGCAACATAGAGGCGGTTTGCCTGTGCCAGCTTCGCATTGCTCTCGGTTAACTGCGGAATAATATTGCTGCGGTAGTTGTCGATGATGCTGCTAACGATCTGGAAGGCCGGGTCGTTCTCGAGTTGCTTTTGCGTCGGGTTTTTCAGGAACGCCTCTGTTTGCTGCTGCGACACTACAAACGATTTGCTGTATACCTCGTCGGCTAGCTTTTGGAAGTTGCCGTTATGCTTCTGAACCAGTTTTTTAAACGACTCGGGTTGTTGCTCTTTGGCAATGTCCTGGTGGTAGAACTGCAGTAAGGCTGCAAACACTTTTTTATCGGAGGCTGCATTGTAGTCTTTAAAGTGTGCCTCTACCCGTGGGCGCAGGTCTTCTATGGCCAGTTTCACATTCGCTTCGTTTCCGGCTTTTAACGCACTTTGCAGGGCCGACATGCGGTAAGCCAGCAACAGCGATTCGGTGCCTAAAATAGCTTCGTTGAGGTAAACCGTACCCAGGTTGTATTTCTCGATGTTGGCGTAGGCGCTTCCGATCTGGTTCAGCACATCGCCATAAAGTGCTTTGCGCTGTGCATCGGCATTAGCCCATTGCTGAAAGGCCTTTTCGTCTGCTTCTTTGCCTTCTACGGTTTTCATGCGCTTGATGCCTTCGTTCTGGCCAATAGAATATTTGTAATAGTTGGCAGTGGAGGCATATTTAGAGGCGTATTTAATACGGATTGCCGGATCTTTGTCCATATCGGCTTTCCAGAGGGCCAGCTTCTCCTCCCGCAGCTTTATGCGCGATTTGTTCAGTTGGTTCAGCTCCAGTTTTAAGCCGTGCGAGGTCATGAAACGCTGCGTACGACCCGGAAAACCGAATACCATCGAAAAGTCGCCTTGCTCTTTGTTGCTGATAGAAAGTGGCAGGAA
>NZ_VRTY01000200.1 GCF_008017455.1 Pontibacter qinzhouensis
CCCTGCGGCGGCCCTCGCTTGGGCAGCACCTGCAGGGTGACCATCGTTTCTTTTCTGCAGCAGGGGCACAGGAGCGGATTGTACTCCTCCAACTCCCGCCGCTTCACCTTCCGGTTCTTCTCCTCAGGCAGCTGCTCTTTGATGGCCGGAATAGCGGTCGCCTTGCTGGTGCCACTGAGTATGCCGTAATGGCGTATGCGGACAAAGCCCCTGGGCAGGATATGGAGCGAAAAGCGGCGGATAAACTCCATCGCTTCCAGGCGCATCTGCTGCTGTTGGGCCCCTTTGCGGTAGTCTTTGTAGGAGAAGGTAGATATTCCGGTGATGCTGGATCAGCGTCACTTTAGGTGAGAGATTATCCTGTTCTTGCCAAGACGCGGATGCGCAGCAGAGCAAAGCTAGCCCTGCCGTACATCTGTCGTTTGATATTCTTGAGCCGGTTGACCTGTCCTTCCGTTTGACCGTTACTCCACTGGGAAGTCATCGCCTGGCGGACCGCCTCGAAATCCTGCCGGATCCCCTGCACGAAGCTCTTGAAACAGGCGTGTTGTAAAGCTCTTTCACACCAACTCTCCAAGCAGTTTCCCATTTTCCGCTCCATCATGGTTTTAAATTCCAGATTCAGTTCCCAAAGCTGCCTGAGCAGTGGGCTTTTCTCCAGTAGCTTAGTAAGCAGGGGTTTATCCTTTTCTCTCCAGTCTACCTCCGGCTGGCAAAGCGCAATACTCAGGCTGCGACCCGAGATGTTCATCCCTTTTCGGACAGGCGGCAGGCTTCCGAGTATCCTATCTTTGGGATAAGTAGTCAGCAGCTCAGTAAGAACTGTATAGGAACCGTTGTAGCCCATGGCCTTGATTTCCTTCAGCAGGGACTTTGCACACTGCTCCCCCTCTTGCCAGCGCTGGCGCAGATAAGCTTCGTATTCCAGCAAATTACTGCGCTTTGGTTGGGCTTTGGGCACAAAAGTCTGCAGGTCAAAGTATTTTCTGACTGTGTTACGGGAGATTCCCAGATGGCGGGCAATCGTTCTGAGGCCGTATTGCTGGCTCTGCAGTTGCTTGACCTGTTCAAAATCAGCCTGCCGCTTTTCTTGATGTTGCTCCATTCCGGCTGTTTGAGGCTGCATAGAAACATCTGGGGTTGCTACTGTGGTAACTGGCTCTGGCGGAGCCAAGGGATTAGATACTTCCAGGGCTGCTTCTTTGAGAAGCGCCCGCTGCGTGTCCAGAAACCGGGCCGTGTTCTCTCCCAGGTTTTTGAGCAGGTGCCAGCGGTCAGCAACCTGCGTGGCCTCAGGGCAGGCGTTGCTGATGGCATGGGCGTAGACAGAGGAGCGATCCCGGCTGACGATAGTAACCCCCGGATGCTCAGAGAGCCATTTCTCCAGCGTTCCCCCTTCCCGGTCCGGCAGCAAATCCACCGGCTGTCTTTTTTCCATGTCAACCAGTATAGTGCCGTAGGCCTCCCTTTTCCGGAAAGCAAAGTCATCCACACCCAACACGGTAGGAGTAAGCACTTCCTCTTCAGGAGACTTTTTGATAATGCGCAGCACCGTGGAGGCACTGATAGGAAAACCAGTCCGGCAGCAAATCCTCGCGCCCGGCTTACTGCCCATTTCCAACCCAATGGCCAGGATTTGTTGCGTTGCCCGCTCCAGCCGCCGGGCATACGGCTTTAGCTAGCCCACTTCCTGCTGGGCAAATATTTTTCTGGGACAGCTTCCCTGTTCACAGAAGAACTTGCGGCAGCAAAGCAGCAGTGTCACCTTTTTGCCACTCATGGAGAGGTCCCGCACGCTCCGCTGGTAGAGGCTGTGCACATGGCTGCTCGGGGCACCGCAGACAGGGCAATAGCCAACAGGAGCGGTAAAAATCAGACACATCGTAACAGATGCTTCGCTGACACAAGTATCCAATACTTCAAATTCAGCTGGTAAAAGTAAGGCCGTTTCCATCCCTTCTTTTACTAGGTGAAGGCTGATTTTGTACGCCTCACCTAAAGTGACGCTGAACCAGTATGAGCCGGATTATCCAACTCTGGCTTCTGCCGGCAATGGTGATTTTCTGAAGGAACTTCTCGTAAAGCTCATGAAAACCTGCTACCTTGGAACAAGCAGTCTGGA
>NZ_VRTY01000201.1 GCF_008017455.1 Pontibacter qinzhouensis
ATCAAGAAGCACGGCTACAAAGCAAACAGCTATTTTCGCACAGGACTTAACCAAATAAGGGAAATGCTCATAATGAAAGCAAAAGATTGGCACCAGAGGATAGAAATCTTTATCCGATGGCTCAATCGCCAATTTCAATACTATCAAAACACCCAATTTTTAGTTGGGTGGAGTAGATTTTAAGTTTTTATTGAGCTTTAAATTTTAACTTTTCATATTTTAAAGCTTGTTTTATTAAATTTATAAAAAAATAAAGATAAATATTATTATTATGTACAACGAACACCCAGTTAAAGAAAGACGAGCTTCAGAAAGAGAGAATGATGAAATTGACCTGTGGCAGTTATTTAAAATATTTGGTGAGATAGGTCAAAAAGCCAATAACAAGATTAGTAATGCTTTAGACCTGTTACGAAGAAGAGCATTACTGATTCTTGGTTTTATTATGGCAGGAATCGCAATGAGCTACGGTGCTTTTAAGATGACCAAGCCCTACTACACCTCATCCATGACCTTTGTTCTTGCTTCTATTCGTAATGAATTTGTTAAAGAACAATTAAATGGTCTTGCCGAAATGGTGAAAGAAGATAACTTTGAAGCAATTTCTGAGCGGCTGGATATTTCCGAAGAATCTGCACGGCAAATAAAAGACCTGACCTTTGTGAACCTTGATGAAGAACATATTGAAGATGATAGTGTTTTAACTGGTTCTCCCTTTAGGATAGAATTAAAGCTATACGATAATAGACTGTACTCTTCATTAGAGCCTGCCATCACCAATTTTCTCGAAAGCAACAGGTACTTTTCAAAACAGAAGCAAATTAAGGAAAACCAATACCGGAAACTTATTTCTAAGTACCGGAGCGAGATTTCTTCTATTGATAGTATTAAAGGGTCTGTAATTACTCCAAGAGGCCCGGTACATGGTTTTGTGTATGGAGAGCCCCTTGATCCAACAAACCTGTATAGGCAAGGAATAGATATGTACCAGCAACAGGTTGACCTAGAGGCTGATCTTGATCAGTTGGATAACATGCAGGTGGTAAATGGTTTTGTGCCCCGCAGAAGACCAAGTGGCCCTAGTTTATTAATGTTCCTCTTTATTGGGGCAGTGACTACTTTTGTGGTTGGTTTTATAGTAGCCAATGTCGTAGATAAAAAAAGACGTTAAAAACTGGAGTTGCTACCTTTGACTGGAGACCTTTTGTAGGCAGATTTAACTAAATGCTTAAATTTGACTATTATGGAAAGACGTGTATTTGATGCCTCCTTCAAACGGATGGCCATTGACCTCTCCTACGCCAGGGGATCAGTAAAAGAGGTAGCCGATGAGCTAGGAATTGATCCTGGCCGTCTGAGCAAGTGGCGGCAGAAGGACAGCTCAACGGTAAGAACTACCGAAGGCCTCAATGACGATCAGAAAGAGATCAAGCGGCTACAAAAAGAGCTGAAGCAGGCGCAGCTGGAGCGCGATAGATCCGATGCTGACGCACGTCTGCTGGTTTAAAAAAGGCGGTCAGCATCTTCTCCAGGGGAGACGGGCGGTATACGGATTCATAAAGGAGCACCGCAACCAGTTTCCCGTTGAGAAGATGTGCAAAGTGCTGCAGGTCAGCGCCAGCGGCTATTACTATTGGCTCCACCACCCGGTCAGTCTGCGGGAGCAGAAAGAGCAGGAGTTGGTGGTACAAATAAAGGAGGTATACCAGCAGAGCAAGTGCCGCTATGGCAGTCCTAGGATCAGTTTTGAGCTCCGGGAGCAGGGTGTCCGGGCCTCCCGCCCAAGGGTAGCCCGTCTCATGCAGAAGCACCAGATACAGAGTGTTATAAGAAAGAAGTACCGGGTGCAAACTACCGACTCCAGCCATGCCTATACAGTAGCAGAGAACCATTTGGCAAGAGATTTCCAGGCGGTAAGGCCGTATCCACCCGACCAACTACATGTTTGATTTGTTTTTGAAGTTCTGGGGGTATAGGTTTCTGATGTT
>NZ_VRTY01000202.1 GCF_008017455.1 Pontibacter qinzhouensis
ACCCCAAGCGAGTGCTAAAGTGTGAGGGAGGTAAAGTGCTCGACTCTACCACTGGAGCGTTTAAGCTGGCGAATGATTTCTGAGTTATCGATTCTTATTCCTGTTTTTAATGTTGATGTCAGGCCGCTGGTAAAATCGCTCTGCCAGCAATGCGAGCAATTACCTCTTACATTCGAGATTCTTCTTTTTGACGATGGTTCTGGTGAGGCTGCAAAGGCTTTGAACCGTAGCCTGAGTTCTATTTCAGAGGTTCGGTACAGGGAACTGCCTGTTAATATCGGGCGGTCTGCCATCCGGAATTTACTGGCCACAGAGGCACGCTTCAGCTACCTGCTCCTGCTCGATAACGATTGTATGCCGGCCAGCACCAATTTTATAGCAGCTTATGTAGAGCAGGCGCAGGAGTTTGAGGTAGTGATAGGTGGCATTACCTATGCTACAGCTTCGCCTGCCAAACCAAACCGCCTGCATTGGCAATATGGGCAACGTGCCGCAAAGCCAGCCTCTACCCGGCAACTGCACCCTTACCAGGATGTTTATTTAAGTAATGCGTTAGTAAAACGATCTGTTTATCAGCAGATAAGACTGTGCGAAAGCCTGAAGCAGTACGGCCACGAAGACACCCTTTTTGCGCTTGAGTTAAAAGCGCGGCAAATTGCTGTGAAGCATATCGAGAGTCCGGCGCTGCACTTAGGCCTGGAGACATCAGCCGTTTTTCTTCTTAAAACAGACCAAGCCGTGGGCAACCTGGTTCAGCTGTATGTTAAAGGAGCAAATATCCGGAGTTTAAAAATTGTAAAAGCCTACACCACCTTACGGCGTTACCACCTGTTGCCACTGTTTAGTGTGCTAATGAGGCTGGGAAAAGGATTGCTGTTAGCTAACTTAGGGTCTGCAAAACCCAGCCTGTTGCTGTTCGACCTGTACCGGCTGCACCTTTTCTGTACGAAACTGAAGCAGTCCGGGACAAAAGAAAACGTGCCAGAAGGGGCAAAAACTGTTACTGATACCTGAGATACCCTTGGAGCCTAAACAGGTAAAAAGGCTTTGGAAGGCCCTTTTTATTTAAATAATTGGGTGGAACAGCAGTTTTAGTTAATTCCAATTTCAGACGTGCCTGCTACCTGGTTGCGGAGTTCAAGGTACTCATCTTCTTTTAAGCGTATTGCTTTTTCATCGGCAGGTTGGAGCTGAGCTTGAATCTCATTTTTTCTGGCGTTCAGTGCAGACCACCAACCTTCTATCATTTCCCAGTCGCGGTGGGTATAGACATCCTTGTTTTTGACAATGGTATTTACAAATTTCTGGTAAGTAGCTGTAATGTTGCTGGCTTCTATGCGGTATAAGTCGGCTGAGGCTACTTCTTCTCCTAACAAATCTTGCCGGAGCCGGTACTGCGCCTGAGCATCGTCATATTTCTTTTGCTTTTGGTCCATCGCAATCCGGAAACGCTCCTTAAAATCCTGAATTGTTTCGCGATCCTGCGGTGGGTACTGGTCAATCAAGTCGTTTACATCGTCTTCCAGGCTTGCATACTTCTCCTTCAGTTTGCTGGCTTCATCTTCCCAGATTTTAGTGCTGTCGTCTAGTTCAGAAACTGCGTCGTTTTCTACCTGAATCACAAATTCCTTAAAATCTGCATACGCTTTGGCGCTATCAGACTTGAGCTGGGAATTTTCCTGGTTGGTGCAGGAAAGGAGTAGCGCCAAGACAAAAATCTGAGCAAATAAAAAGATTTGTCGCATACGTATTTTTTTGACTGAGCTACCCCTCTGAACGCGAGGTTTGGGCGTAGGTTGCAATATTACTATAAAGCCATTAAAATCATGAATAACTTTAAAGTAATTTTAATTTAACCTGCCTCTTAACTTGCAATTATTAAAATAACCTTCTAATTAATTCAAGTTGCGATTATACACATCTGTTGATGGTGTAGGCAAAAATAAAAAGTACCAGCTTCA
>NZ_VRTY01000203.1 GCF_008017455.1 Pontibacter qinzhouensis
GGATAACTACCCGTAGAAGGCATCCAATCGCAATATGCCTGTGGGACGCCTCCTGCCAACGTACGTTATGTGCAATAGAGAATAAATGATAGATGAATTTAGCTTTGGTATTGCGGATTTTACCTTTCCTGTTGCTAATGGTCGCCTGCAACAGTAACAGAGAATTCGAGGAAAAGTATGATAGAGAGACAGGCTTGACTGAGCGAATTGAATATTATCCCAATGGTAAAATAAAGGCAAGGGGTTTTTTCAAGGATGGTATACAACATGGTAAAGCCATCCAATATGATGAGAGTGGCAAACTTGAAGCAAAAAGTACATACCTAAATGGTGTCTTAGACGGTATGCTTAAAATTTACTACCCGAATGGTAAATTGAAAGAAGAAACTATTTATTCTAAAGGAGTGCCAGTTGGTTGGAGTTACGAGTACAGGGAGAATGGAAAGATGCAAGCAGCTTATCAATACTACAGGTTTGAGGACAGGTACAAAGGCAACCAGCGTATAAGATATAGTGAAGCTGGAGAAATCATAGCTGACAGCAGCCATTATATAACTGTATTCAGTGACCGTGACACCATATCTTTAGGAGAAGAAATAAAACTACACTTCAAATTGGAGGCGCCATTTTATGGGAGTAAAAGCCAGGTGCGTTTAGAAGTAGGTGGCTTTGATGACCAGTACAAACTTGTGAACCCCAAAATGACCGATACAATTGCTGGTGACGGATTGAGCGCAGAGTATACAGTTCGTCCTTTAAGGAAAGGAATACACGTGGTTCGAGGGCGTTTGGAGGACTATAAAGTAGAACCAATAAGTGCAGAAGAAGCGATGAAAAGGTATAACATCAAAGCAGAAAATCCTGACGAGATAGGTAGTAGGACGGAGAGTGTTTATATCAACTTCACAGAGAAGTTTTTTGTGAAGTAATCATTCTATGTGATTCGGGCTGAGCAGGCAAATTACTGTTACAATGTGAATCAGCTAAAAAAGTAAAACTAAAGCACATAACACGGCACAGGCTCCATACTTGGCTACGCCTCGTTCGTAGCCTGTACTAATCCGTTAGTCAGGATATAAAATAAAACTCTAACTTAAAGTTACCGATATGGTAACTTTATTTTTTATATTTGAGTTATAAAAGAAGAAAGTGAGAGTAATAGCAAAACGAACACTTCGGGATTTCTGGGAAAAGCATGCTGATAGTGAGCAGCAGCTAAAGGCCTGGTATAATGAAGCAGAGCAATCAACTTGGAAGTCCCCGAACGACATAAAGAAAGACTATCCTTCAGCTAGTATATTGGAGGACAACAGAATGGTCTTCAATATTAAAGGAAATAACTACAGGTTAATCGTAAGAATCAACTACAAGTATGGCATCATGTGGATTCGGTTCATTGGTACGCACGCCGACTACGATAAAGTTGACGCTACTAAAATTTAAAAAGAAATGAATATAAAGCTTATAAAAACAGAGGAAGATTACGAATTAGCGCTTCAAAGGCTGGAAGATATATTTGACGCAGAGCCGAACACGCAGGAAGGAGATGAACTGGAGGTGCTTTCTTTTTTGATTGACTCCTATGAGAAGAAGCATTTCCCGATTGAAGTACCAGACCCGATTGAGGCGGTAAAGTTCAGAATGGAGCAGCTTGGGATAAAGCAGAAAGACTTAGCCGAAGTTCTGGGCTTCAAGAGCAGGGTAAGTGAGGTGTTAAACAAGAAAAGAAAACTTACGCTAGAAATGATAAGGAACCTTCATGAAAGGCTGAATATTCCTACAAACGTGCTGATTCAGGAATATTGAAAGAAAAACGCCCTCTAACAACTAGGTCTTCGTTGGGTACGGAGTGCCCACAATGAAGGCCGGGTTGTACTTAACCGGTGCTTTGC
>NZ_VRTY01000204.1 GCF_008017455.1 Pontibacter qinzhouensis
GAGGTTAAACCCTGTTTGAAGCCTAATAGCCAGAATCTACCGTTTTCGTCTTCAATGATGGCTGTAGTTTTTGTGTTGCTGAGTCTGTCTACCAGTGAACCTGCGTAAGTTCTCAGAACCGGAATTTCAAAGGTTATTTCTATGTGATAGAGCGTTCCTGATTTAGTTGTTTCCGTTTTGAAAGTGAAAGCAAGAGATTCCAGATTCTCCCAGATACTAAAATTAGCATTTGTCAGGCTCATAGCATCTATCTGGTCATTGGTGAAGGTGTAGCCTGTCAGTTTAGATGCTTCCACTAGGAATAACTTACGGCACCCGTTCACGCTGTAGGCAACTCTGTTATTAAAGCTGTTTGACAGTTTTTGAGCGTATATCATTAGAGTACGAAAACCTCTTCGGAGTAAATTATATCGCCATCGGTATCCTGTACAAACAGCGTATTCTGTCCTGCAAAAGCAGTCAGGTCGATTTCATCAAGTTCTATTTTGAATGAATTGTAGAACTCGCCAGTTTGGAAGGTAAGTTCTTTCTCCTGGTCTGAAATTATGTTTTTAAGTATGATCTTGTGGTCTGCCTCGATGTAAGGTAGATGCGTTTTGTAAACTATAAAGCGCATTGGCTGGCCGTTTCTTAGTGTAATCATAGTAGTTTCAATCTTATATATGTCGGCTGTTCAGCATTATTTTTATAAAAAAAGCCCACCGCATAGAAAGCAGTGGGCTAAAAAGGATTTTATTTTGGGTGGGTGTTATGCAGGTGTAGATACTGTGTTAATTAATGCTTCAACGTCAGAATCACTTAGCAGTACATTCGCACCGAAACCTAAGTTCTTACCTGATAAAGTGAAGCTAAGGTTAGCGTCGTCGTCACCAGTTGTGTTAGCTGTAGCAGCAGTAGTCTTAAGACCGTTAGTCTGACCTAACAGAGTCCATTTGCCGTTGTTTTTTCTGATAAGAGCTACGTAATGTCTGCCCAAGATTACTTCGTGAGCTTTGCTCAACTCGTCGCTTTCTACACGGAAGTTTAATGTCTGGTTAACGTATTTAGCGCCTGTGCTTGAAACTAGCTCTTGAGTGTAAGTAGCAGAATCATCCATAAAATAGATTTCCTGGAATAAAGCACCAGTCTCAAGAGTTAAAGCTGTAATGTCAAGACCACCAACTGCGCTGGCTACTTTAGCTTTTTCAATCAGGGCAACACGGCTTATACCAGGAGCATTAAATTCAGAAGAGATGCTACCGTAAGCGGAATTCAAATATGCCATTGTTGTTTATTGTATATTTTTATGAAAGAGGGAGTTTTGAAACCCCCTCTTTTATTTTAAAAAGTATTGCCTACTAAGCTACTGTAATAAGAACTTTTTGCTCTGGTATTGCTACAGCGTGGCCAGCAGAGTATACTGACTTGTAGTAAACAGATTCAGAGAATATGTTTTTAGTACCAATTACCATACTGTTATGATCTCCAACAACATCAGTAGCGAATACTAATTCTTCTGTTAAGCCAGCTACAATTGAATCTTTGTGTGCTTCTGGCATTGGCGCGAATACTATATCGCAAGACAGATATTTGAAAGAGTTATCGCCAGTTTGGATGATACGGTCTTTGTAGTTATCAGCAAGGTTAGCAAGTAAAATGTAGTCTTTAACAGATTCGTCTACTACGA
This sequence comes from Pontibacter qinzhouensis, assembly GCF_008017455.1. GTDB lineage: Bacteria > Bacteroidota > Bacteroidia > Cytophagales > Hymenobacteraceae > Pontibacter > Pontibacter qinzhouensis. The sequence continues at coordinate 1,667 of NZ_VRTY01000204.1, forward strand.
TGTTAGCACCTTTGTGTCTAATTTGCTTAGGTAGTGCAAGGAAAGCTTCTTTCATTTTTGCTACAACGTTAGCTTCGGTAATTGCACCAGCATTAACTTTCTTAATAGTATTAGTATTACCAGCAAGGTCGGTTACAATGATTATTCCGGGCAAGCAGCGCCACCTATTCCGGAGCAAGCGGCGCCACTTAATCCGGGTCAAACAGC
>NZ_VRTY01000205.1 GCF_008017455.1 Pontibacter qinzhouensis
TTGTGCGGGACATGCAGATCCTGGTGCGGGAGGGCCCCAACCGGCCGCCGGTGCTGGAGCCGCGGGACACCTGCATCGTGGCGGGCACGACGCTGGAGTGGCTCATGCGGGCCACGGACCCGGACGGGGACCGGATCACGCTGACGGCCTCGAGCGGGCTGATCCCGCCGGCCACCTTCACGCAGACGGTGAACGCGCCTGGTGCCGCCAGCGGGCTTTTCAGGTGGGCGACCGAGTGCTCGGACGTGCGCGACGAGCCGTACCTGGTGGTGGTCCGGGCCGAGGACCAGCTGCCGATCGGGCAGCGGCTGGCCGACCTGCAGCCGTGGCGGATCCGGGTGGTGGGCCCGCCGCCGGAGAACCTGGTGGCCACGGGGCAGGGCAAGGACGTGCTGCTCACGTGGGACCCCTACGTGTGCCGGAACGCCTCTGTTATCCGGGTCTACCGGCGGGAGGGCCCCTCGGGCTTCGAGCCCGACACGTGCCAGACGGGCATCCCGGCCAGCACGGGCTTCGTGCTGATCGCCGAGGTGGGCAGCGGGGAGGTGAGCTACCTGGACAACAACGGGGGCCAGGGGCTGGAGTCGGGCAAGGAGTTCTGCTACATGCTCTACGCCGAGTTCCCTGCTCCGGGGCGGGGGCAGAGCCTTGCCTCGAATGAGGCCTGCGTGGCCGTCGAGCAGGACATCCCCTACCTGACGCACGTGAGCGTGGAGGCGACGGCGGCGTCCTCGGGGCAGGTGACGGTGCGCTGGACGCAGCCTGGGGCGGGGGTGGAGCTGCTCGAGGGCCCCTTCCAGTACCGGCTCTACCGCAAGGTGGGGCAGGGCCCGGACGGGGGGCAGGGCTACGCGCCTGTGGCCAGATTCGACCGCCTGGCGGACACGGTGTTCGTGGACCGGGGGCTCAACACGCTGGGGGAGGCCTACCGCTACAAGCTCGAGTTCTACCACACGGTGGGGGGCCGGCTGGCGCTCTACGACTCGACGAGCGCCTCGAGCGTGCGGCTGGAGGCGGAGGCCACGCAGGAGGGGGAGAGCCGGATCTCGCTGAGCTGGGGCTACCAGGTGCCGTGGGAGAACGCCGGCAGGCTGCACCGGATCTACCGGGCCGTGGAGGGGCAGGCGTTCGTGCTCATCGACAGCGTGGCGGGCACGGGGGCCGGGGGCGCCTACGAGGACCTCGGGGCCTTCGGCGGCCAGGGGCTTCTGCGGGGGCAGGTGTACTGCTACTACGTGGAGACGGTGGGGGCCTACGGGATCGCGGGGCTCCCCGAGCCGCTGCTCAACCTGAGCCAGCAGGCCTGCGTGCTCTTGCCGCGGGTGATCTGCGCGCCGGCGCTGACGTTGGATGAGCTGGACTGCGAGCGCTTCTCTGTGCGGGAGACGCCCCCTCCCTACCAGAACGTGCTCGAGTGGGTGCCGCAGGTGACGGGTGACTGCACCGAGGAGATCGCCTACTACACGGTCTACTTCAAGGCGCGGCTGGACGGGGAGTGGGAGGCGCTGGGGACCACGGAGGAGACGCGCTACGTGCACGGGGGGCTGGAGAGCTTCGCGGGCTGCTACCGGGTGACGGCCACGGGCGTGAACGGGGTGGAGAGCGGGCCGAGCAACGAGGAGTGCAAGGACAACTGCCTCAGCTTCGTGCTTCCCAACATCATCACGCCCAACGGGGACGGGAGGAACGACGTGTTCCGCCCTGACCGGGAGACGGGCTTCGTGCGCTCGACGCGCTTCACGGTCTACAACCGGTGGGGGGGGAAGGTGTACGAGGGCAGCGCGGACCCCTACATCAACTGGGACGGGACGAGCAGCGGCG
>NZ_VRTY01000206.1 GCF_008017455.1 Pontibacter qinzhouensis
GGGGCCGGGTGAGCGACGGGGTGTACTTCTACGAGGCCGAGGTGGAGTTCTTCACCCTGGACCCCGCCCGTGAGAGAGTCCGTTACAAAGGGTGGGTTGAAATCGTCAGGTAATAGAAATAAAATGACAACTTCAGCAAAAGAAAAATTGAAACAAGCTCCTTTAGTTTTTTACGATGGCACCTGTGGCTTTTGCCAGGCGAGTGTTCAGTTTGTGCTAAAACATAATACAAAACAGAACCTGCATTTTGCGGCCCTTCAATCTGAGCTGGCGCTTAAGCTCCTGGCAGGTGCTCAACTTAAAGCGCCTTTGCCCGATTCGATGTTGTTTTTCCAAAACGGGATATTATATGTAGAATCTGATGCGGCCCTTCGGATTGCAGGGCACCTGCGGTTCCCTTTTTCAGCCTTGAAACTTGGCCTTATAATTCCTGCTTTTATGCGCAATGCTATATACCGGATTATAGCCAGAAACCGTTACCATATTGCTGGTCGTGCAGAAGCATGTCTATTGCCCACACATCAGCAGCGAAGCAGGTTTTTGGCTTAAGCTTGCGCATCAACTACTTTAACTAAAAAAAAATAAGGTATAGCTAAATATAAATATTGAAATCTTCGTAGAGCTTACCTGGGGGCACTTCTGCTTTACTAACAGAAGCTATTCCTGCAAAAACCAGAGAAACGAAAGATTATAATTGTGTCTAAGGGTACTATTCTGCTAAAAAGGTATTTTGTAACCTTCTACTTCAGGATTAAATTTAAGCGCACGTACCTGTTTGTGTAGCCTGTTATATATTTATGTATCGATGCCTGAAGCATACCTTGCTATCAGGCAAATTTAGTTTGTGACAGATACCGAAAGTGAAAAAGGGAGGAGAGGTCACTCCACGTAAAACAGATGCTGGCTTTGGCATCATTTGCATCATTATTAGGAAGTAAAAAATATGAAAGAACATTTACTTATAAGAAACCTGCTGCCTTTCTCTTGTCTGTTTGCACTGGTGGTTGTGTTATTGCTGGCTTCTTCCACATCGGTTCAGGCCACGCATATTCGGGCTGGCGACATTACGGCCAAACGCGACACAACGCCAAACCCTAACCCACGCCGCTTCTTCTTTACCATGGTTATTTACCGCGATACAGGTGGTGTGCAAATGGAGAACCCGGTTACTATCAATAATGGGAATCTTGGTGATATCAGTGTGAATGTGGCACAGGTTATACCTATTGGTAATCAGACAGAAAAACATATTTTCCGATGGCAATATACCTATCCGGCAGATGGCACTTACACTGTTTCCTGGAAAGGTGTTAATCGGAATCCCAACATTCAAAACCTGCAGGCGCCATCTGATCAGCATAGCTTTCATATTGAAACAACCATTAATATCAACTCCTTGCGTGGCTTTAACAGCACACCGGTGCTTACCGTCGACCCGGTTGACATAGCGTTGGTTGGTCGGAAGTGGGTACATAACCCGGGTGCTTTTGATGCAGACGGTGACAGCCTTGCTTTCAAGTTCGTGGTGCCCAGACGACGGGATGCAAATGAAAATGTAATAAATGTGCCAGGCTTTGTAATGCCGAATACTCGTTTTAACTGTGCATCGCCAACAAACCCTAGTACCTTCACCCTCGACCCAGAAACGGGGCAGTTGGAGTGGGACCAGCCCTGTATTCGGGGCGAATACAATATAGCATTTGTTGTGGAGGAGTGGCGCGTTTCTCCGGGGGGAGGGGCCGTGAAGCTGGGGGAGG
>NZ_VRTY01000207.1 GCF_008017455.1 Pontibacter qinzhouensis
TGATTGTTGCCCTAAAACAAAAAAGCCTGCAAATAGTTAATTTGCAGGCTTTTAGCTGTTTTTAGTATTGAAATCAGTGGAGTAGCAGGGATTCGAACCCTGGTCCAGACAAGGAAACCGACGGGCTTTCTACATGCTTAGACTTATTCGGATTGTAGGGAGCTTGCAAGTATAAGTCAGGCTTATGCGCACTCCTTAGGTGCTTTATTTCGCCTGTGCACCACACCTTTACACAGACTAGAGAAACGGATCGAAGCCTCTGATGTGCAAGCAGTTTCACGAAACCTGCACGAGACTATGGCTAGTGCTTAATACCTAGATTAAGCAGCCATGGCGTAGTTATATTCGCCAGTTATTGTTCGAACGGATTTTTAACAGGTGGTACGTTCATCACCCGACATGCTTACACGCAATCTGCACAAGCTGTCAATTCCAGTCTACCCCATAAGTTAAAGAACTTCTTCCTGAATTAGAATATCAAGAAACATGCCACAAACATACGCAATTTTACTTACATATGCTGCTGCTATTTGCTAGAATAACAGCCTGCAGCTACCAAAAGTTTCAGGGCAGTCTGTGTACTACCAATTACTACCACAGAAAAGCCTGGCAAAAATACGTAAGCCCGGAGTACGTACCAGAACTCAGAATTCCTATTTGCTGTTTGCTGTCCTTCTGTGGAAGAATTAGAACAACAAGTACTGCTTTTTGCACAGAAGGAAAAATTATTTAAATGAATTTGCCCTTCCAAAGCTATTTGACCTAAAAAGTGCCAAGGGTCGGCAGAAAAGAGGTAGCCTTGCCCTCAACCCATAGTGCCCGAGATTAAGAGAAGTTTATGTCAGTGGCATCCGGAAGGAGCAAACATGGTCTTAGATTACAATTTTACAGCAAATCGTTTCTAAACTATTGTAGCCAAATGCCGTTTTATAAACACTTTTGGCTATGAGCTTCAGGTAAACGGAGCATAATGCCCTATAGGCAACAAGTCTGCTCCTGGTACAGGCTCACCACCAGTCTAAATTTATTTGTGCGAAATATCCAGACATGACAAAACGTTACCTCCACAAAAAGCTTTTGCTCCTGATTTGCCTGTTCCTGCCATTTTGTTCGCTGGCTCAGGCACTTAAAATTATGCCGCTAGGCAATTCCTTAACACAAGCCGACGAGGAGCACCTCAGCTACCGCTACCACCTCTGGAAAAAACTGGTTGATGCTAATGCAAACTTCGATTTTATTGGCTCGCAACAAACCAACTTCGGTGGCAGCCCCACATGGCCCGCGTACAAAGGCAAATCGTTTGACAAAGACCACGAAGGCCATTGGGGCTGGACAACACAACACATTTTGTCGGGTGTGAGTAGCGAGGCAAATGCCGGGAGCTTACCTGACTGGCTTAAAAACCACAAACCGGATATCGTGCTCATGCACCTTGGCTCCAACGATATGTTCCAGAACCTGGGTATACCCGAAACGATTGCCCGGCTCCGCGACATTGTGGCTACACTGCGCCAAACTAACCCCGATGTTATTATCCTGATGGCCCAGCTTTTTCCGGCCGACCCTGCAGTGGTAGGACAACAGCAGGCTCAGAACATACCTCTCCTGAATACCGAAATAGCCAAACTTGTAACCGAACTGCATACCACCAGATCGGCGGTGGTGCTGGTAAACC
>NZ_VRTY01000208.1 GCF_008017455.1 Pontibacter qinzhouensis
AAAAGGTGACGGCCTCCTGCTCTACCTTCAGCAAGCGGTGGTTGGAGATGGCAATTTTGTGGGTGTAGCGCCCCAGGTACTCCACCACACTCTCAGGTCCGGCAAAAGGGCGTTTGGCATACACCACCCACTGCTTCTGGAACAGCGAATTGACCAGGCTCCGGTCCAGCTCCGGCAGCCGCTCTTTTAGCTTCTCCACGTACTTTGCCCGGAACACCCGGCTCATGGCCTTTACCGGGAAGAGGAACCTGCCTTTGCTGGGGGCCCCTCTCCACTTGCCCTTTTCACTCAGCCCACCGCCGGGCACGATGCCGTGCAGGTGGGGATGCAGGGAGAGCGTCTGCCCCCAGGTGTGGAGCACGGCCACCATGCCCGGCCTTGCGCCCAGGTGTTTTGGGTCACGTGCAAAAGTGAGCAGTGTCTCCCATGCTGCCTCAAAGAGGGTGTCGTAGACGGCCTTTGGCTGGAGCAGGGCCAGCGGGTTAAGTTCCTCAGGCAAAGTGAAGACCAGGTGGAAGTAAGGCACGGGCAAGAGTTCCGCCTCCCGTGCCCGTATCCACTCTTCCCGCTTTCTGCCCTGGCACTTGGGGCAGTGGCGGTTGCGGCAGGAGTTATAGCTGATGCGCACCGAGCCGCAGTCCGGGCAGGCATCCACATGGCCGCCCATGGCTGCGGTGCGGCAGCGCATGATGGCTCCAAGAGTGCGCAACTGCCAGGAGTTGATGCCGGTGTGCCGCTCTACCTGCGGCCAGTGCTGCTCCAGCACCTGGGCTACTTCATGTCTGGCCCGCACTACCTGGCGTAGAGGGTGTCGAGGGGAGAGAAGGGTTTTCTTCTGCCGCTCTGGGCCACATGCAGGTACACCATCGTGGTCTGGATGCAGGCGTGTCCCAGCAGGTCCTTGATGGAGACGATATCTAAACCATCCTCGAGCAAGTGGGTGGCATAGGTGTGGCGCAGGGTGTGCACGTTCATCTCTTTGGTAATACCGGCATCTTTTCTTGCCTGCCGTACGGCCCACTGCACGCCTGCCTGTGAATAGCGGCTGTCGAAATCGCCACCTGCTCTGCCTTCCGGTTTTCCGTTGAAGAGCCATAAGCCGGGTTGCTCGGAAGCGATGTAGTTCTGCAGTCCCCGGATGAGCATCTGACTTAGGGGCACGTAGCGGTCTTTCTTTCCTTTTCCCTGGCGCACGTGGAGCATCTGGCGGTTAAAGTCCAAGTCCGAGAGGCGGATGTTGCGCACTTCAAAGCAGCGCAGCCCGCAGCCATAAAGTAGGCCCAGCAGGATACGATGCTTGAGTAATTTAGGTGCCTTGAGTAGGCGTTGCACTTCCTCCCGGCTCAGCACCACGGGCAGGCGCTTGTCGGCTTTGATGGCGGGTAGTTCAATGAGTTTGTCTTTGAGGCCTTCCATGCGGAAGGCAAAGCGCAGCCCGTAGACGGTGAATTTGAAGTAAGACTCGGAAGGAGTATTATGCTGTTGCTTTACCAGGTAGAGGTAATCATTGATCTGGTCGGGGTCGAGCTGCGTGGGGAGGCAATCAAAGTGCAGGGCCAATTTTGCCAGGTGGTGAGCATAGTTCCTAAGGGTACTCTGGCTTCTGCCGGCGATGGTGATTTTCTGAAGGAACTTCTCGTAAAGCTCATGAAAACCTG
>NZ_VRTY01000209.1 GCF_008017455.1 Pontibacter qinzhouensis
TGTTAGGCTAAAGCCGTAACATCTAAAAAGCCACTAAAAAAACGAGTGACACAGTTCTGTTTACACTCCCTATAAAAAGGTTTTGGACTTTCTAATCTTGAACTAAACGTTCCAAATACGACAGCATCAGTCTTCCAAATTGGTTCAGTTACCAAATTATTTACAGCATTAGCGATTTTACAATTGGCTGAAAAGCAAAAATTATCCTTGCAGGACAGCATACAAAAATTTATTCCAGATTTTCCTTCAAAGGGATATACCATAACGGTAGAACATCTGCTAACCCATACTTCTGGACTGACAGAGTTTTTCACTCTTGATCATCCTGACCCTTTTGCGTTAAGGAGAGATTTCAAACCCATGGAATTAATTCAATTTTTCATGAATGAACCACTGGAATTTGAACCAGGCACAAAATCCTCCTACACAAATTCAGGCTATTTTTTACTGGGATATATTATTGAGGTTGTTTCGGGAGTCCCTTATGGTGCATATCTTCAGGAAAACATATTCAAGCCTTCTGGAATGACCCAAACATATTATGGAGATAATTCTCAAGTGATTCCTAATCGGGTTAGTAGCTATTTCAAAGAAGGAGATAGTTTTAGAAACGGGGAATACAGAAGTATGACCGTGCCTTATGCTGCGGGTGCTTTGTTATCTACAGTTGAAGAAATGTCTAAATGGCACCAGTCTTTATATCAAAACAAATTAATAAGTCGCGACCTGTTAACCGCCTCCATCACTGCCTATAGATTAAAAGATGAAACAGTTGGTGATTTCGGTTATGGATGGTTCATAAATCCTGTAGAAGTACAAGGTAGCCCAACACTACTTCATCCTGGGGGTATTTCAGGTTTTAGTTCCCTTATCATGTACCTTCCCAAAGAAGATGTCTTGGTAGTTTTGTTAGCTAATTTTAATGAAGTCAAACTTGAGGAGATAGGTACTCAGGCTGCTACCTTAGCAATGGGGAAAAAATTAAAAGACGAAGTGTTTGTGGACAAAAGTATATGGGAAACCTTTAAGGGTAAATATCAAATGACATCTGATGTATCACGAGTGGCATTGATTCAGGAATTGGAAGGTAAATTGATAATTAAAGTAGAAAATTCGTGGGGAGCGGAATTATCACCAACAAATAACACAACGTTTAGAGTTAAAAATGTAAAGCCAAGTGCGACTTTGGAGTTTATTAAAGATGAGATGGGTAAAGTGACGAAGTTTGTGATTAACCAAGGTGCTCTTTATGAATGGGTAAGAATTGAATAAGCACGAACGCACAACATTGTATAAGAGCAATAGCGGGTGAAATGGTTAAATAAAGGTCTCTGAGTTAATAAACTTTTGTGGCGGCGGACAAGTAATCGCTTCGAAATCCGCTACTGCTCTTATACTTGACCTGGTTAGGTGCCATACAAATTATGGAAGAGAAACTTACTCAAGAAGAAATACTTTTAATTGAAGAGGGAATTGACTTACATAACGCGAGTTTTGACTTGAAAAATTAGACAAGTACAATTTGTGTATTTTCCCCCTTTGCTGCTTTGGGC
>NZ_VRTY01000021.1 GCF_008017455.1 Pontibacter qinzhouensis
CAAAAGGATGGTGGCCGCTCCTCCACATCCCTATAAAATGGTTATTGCTTAAGTGCCTAATTCAATAAAAAGAATAAAAAAATCATGACCCGCTAAATCGAGGTCCCCTTCCCCCAACAGTGCCGGCTCATTTGGTGCACCTGGCAAAGGTGCTGGCTCTGTTGCTACCTGTCGGAATATAGTAGAAAGAGCAGTACCAACCAACTTGGGTTATAACGATTAAAAAAAACCTCACAAATCCTCTACTTTATGATAGCACCTGTATATAGTTTCAATTTTTAGTAGAGTAAATGCCTGAAAGTAGACTGCCAGGGAGAACACTAAATAAAAAACCGTTCTCAAACCCTTGGCAAAATTCAGATGAAAATCCTTCTGAAGAGCATTTTCTTTAGAATAATTTAAGTAAACCACTTTCAAAACCGAGTAAATAATTTTTGCTTAATTTTATTTAGACTTGTTCTAAATAAAATTTGTTTTTGATATTTTCTCTTCTCTATATTTGTCATTATTTAGAATTAATCTAAACTTAAATCCGGCAAATATGAACTGTCTTTCTACTGCTTTTAAAAAGACAATGGCGCCACTCTGGCTGCTCTTCTTTTCTCTTTTATTCAGTTTACCGGCCATTGCTCAACAGGGCACCGTTGTTGGGCACGTAGCCACCACCGATAGTCATTCAGCCATAGGAGTTGGGGTTGGAATGAAAGGTACCTCGATGGGTGCTACCACCGATTCTGAGGGTAACTATAAAATTGCCAATGTTCGGCCTGGCACCTACCAAATAATTGTGCAGCAAATTGGCCTGGAGCCGCAGGAGCAGCAAATTACGGTTGTGGCTAACCAAACAACCCGCGCCAATTTTACACTTCGCGAAAGTGCTACCAAGCTACAGGAGGTGGTGGTGCAGGGAACCAAAAATCAGTTTAAAGCTGATTTGCCTTCTGCCACGCTCCGCTCTAATACACCGCTGCTCGAAACGCCTCAGAACATACAGGTAATTACCGAGGGCCTGATAAGAGGACAACAGTCGTTTGATATGTCGGAGGCCGTGGCACGAAACGTAAGTGGGGTAACGGCACAGGAACACTGGGGTAACTATACCCGCCTGAATATGCGTGGTGCCCGTATTGCTCCTTTTCGAAATGGTATGAACGTAGAATCGACCTGGGGCCCGCTTTCAGAAGATATGTCGTTTGTGGAGCGCATTGAGTTTGTGAAGGGCCCGGCTGGTTTTATGCTGGCCAACGGCGACCCGGCTGGTTTTTACAATATAGTTACCAAAAAACCGACAGGCATTAACAGGCAGTCTGTTGGGTTTACGTTTGGCAGCTTTAACACCTACCGCGCCACCGCCGACCTGGACGGTACCCTCACCACCGATGGCAAGCTGCAGTACCGCCTGAACGTAATGGGCCAGCTAAAAGACTCCTGGCGCGACTACGAGTACAACAACCGCTATTCTATTGCGCCCGTGCTCAAATACAAGTTCAGCGACAGAACCTCCCTTACAGCCGAATACACGCACCAGTATTCCCGCATGTCGGCTATTGGTTCTGCTTATGTGTTCTCTGCGCGTGGCTACGAAGACCTGCCCCGCAACTTTACCATTGCCGACCCCGATCTGGAGCCATCCGATATGCACGACAACAGCGCTTTCCTGATTTTTGAACACCAGCTCAACAACGACTGGAAACTGACAGCGCAGGCAGCTTATTTCCGTTATAACCAGGTTGGCAGCTCGCTCTGGGTAAACAGTGTGGCACAGAACGGCGACATGCGCCGCACCACCAGCATCTGGGATGCTCAGAACGACAGTAAATTCGGGCAGGTGTACCTGAACGGCACCGTTAAAACCGGCATCATCACGCACCGCATTCTTGGTGGCCTCGACTACGGCAACAAAGAGTACCTGGCCGATTGGAATCAGTATTTTGAACTGGATCAGGACAAGCCGTTTAATATTTACAATCCTGTGTATGGCTTTGCCGAAGGTGGTGCACCTGTTTTTGACCGCTCAAAACCATTGCGCGAAAGAGCAGGAGGCAATGTGCTGGCGCAGCGCTATGGTGCCGTGTATGTGCAGGATGAGCTTGGCTTTTTTGAGAACAAACTGCGCCTGACACTGGCAGGTCGGTACACCAGCGCCACAACAGAGCAATACGGTGCCTCTGTCAAAAACGAAAAGTTTAGCCCGAGAGTAGGTCTGAGTGCTTCTCTTAGCAGCAATACCTCCCTCTATGCCTTATACGACCAGGCTTTTATTCCGCAGCTTGGAGCCTTAAGAAGCGGGGAAAGTGTGAAGCCGATAACTGGCAACAACATGGAAGCAGGCTTTAAACGCGACTGGCTGAACGGCCGTTTCAATACAACTGTTTCGGTATACCAGATTACCAAAAACAACCAATTGGTGGCAGATCCGAACAGCGACCCGGGGCAGAATTTTTCGTTGCAACTGGGCCAGACCAGAACCCAGGGCGTGGAACTGGATGTACGTGGCGAGCTGACCAAAGGCCTCAACCTGATGGTAAACTATGCCTACACCGACTCCGAAATTACAAAAGACACAGATGCCAGCCGTATAGGCCTGAAGGTTTCTGGCTACGCCGAGCATGTAACCAATTCCTGGCTTACCTACACCCTGCAGAGGGGGCCGCTGCAAGGCCTGGGCTTTTCTGGTGGTTACCAGTGGCAGATCAACCGTTTCCCGTGGTTTGTGGCAGATGGCACACCAGGAGGCCTGCCCGATTACTTCCGCCTGGACGGCGGCCTGAACTACCAGTTTAAAAAAGTAAGCATCGGGCTGATTGTGAACAACCTGCTCGATACGAACCTCTACTCCGGCTCCCCTTACGACTTCGACTACAACGGCTCTATGGATGGCTACTACTGGCAAACAGAGGCACCTCGCAATTATCGTGTAAGCATTGGTTATAAATTTTAGCACATGACGTTTAAAAAACTAATAGGCAAACTGCACTTCTGGCTCGGATTCTCATCCGGGCTATTCGTGCTTTTTCTGGGTATTACAGGTTGCATACTGGCCTTTCAGCGCGAAATAGAAGAGGCCACGCAACCGTACCAGTTTGTGGAACAGCAGGCGCAAATAAAGTTGCCTCCTTCTAAACTCCAGGCCATAGCCGATGCTCAGTTGCCGGGCAAGCATGCGCACAGTGTCAGTTTTGCTCATGGCAAGGCGGCACAGGTAGTGTATTTCAGTCTGATGGAGCCCACCTATTATTATATTGTGTACCTCGACCCGTACAACGGGCAGGTGCTGAAGGTAAAAAACATGGACAAAGATTTTTTCCGGTTCATGATCATGGGGCACTATTACCTTTGGCTGCCTCCGCACATCGGGCAACCAATTTTAGCATCCGCCACATTGGTTTTTGTGTTCATGCTGATTTCCGGGCTGGTGCTGTGGTGGCCTAAGAACAAAGCAGCCCGTAAGCAGCGCTTCTCCATTAAGTGGAGTGCCAGGTGGCGGCGTGTTAACTACGATGCCCACAACGTACTCGGTTTTTACATGACCTGGGTAGCTATTTTTATTGGCGTCACAGGCCTGATCATGGGCTTTCAGTGGTTTGCCAAATCGGTATACTGGGTGGCCTCAGGAGGCAAGCAGCTGGTCGAGTTTTACGAACCACTTTCCGATACCACCGCCATAGATGCAAATACTTCAGCTGTTCCTGCCATGGATAAGATCTGGATGAAAAAATATCCGGAGATTCTTGGCACCAACGCCAAACTGGAGGTGCATGTGCCGGAAAGCAAGTCTTCGTCTATAGAAGTAGCCATAAACCCTGATCCTTCTACTTACTGGAAAGGCGACTATATTTATTATGACCAGCATACGTTCGAGGAGATCCCCGTGACGCACCAGTACGGGCGCTTTGCCGATGCCACAGTAGCCGATAAGATCATGCGCATGAACTACGACATACATGTAGGAGCCATAGGCGGCATTGTCGGGAAGGTAATCGCTTTTTTTGCCAGCCTGATTGCAGCCAGCTTGCCAGTAACCGGTTTTATAATCTGGTGGGGCAGAAGAAAAAAGCAGAAGCAGCCGCAACCGGTCAGATCAGGTAAAGTGGCAATGGTTAATTCAACGTTTGAACGAATTTAAAATCAGCAGAATAGCTGATTTTGCCTTAGCTATAAACAAGAGCGGGTGCAGGAAAGGTTAAACCTCCTGCACCCGCTCTTGTTTATTTGCGGCCTAAGCTGCGTTTATTATTGTGTTACCAGCATTCTGCGGGTTAAGCTAGAGCCATCGGTGCTCAGTTTGTAGAAATACATGCCGTTGCTCAGGTTTTTGTTCAGCTTAACTTCGTAAGTGCCAGCAGCCTGGTTGCCATTCGCCAAGGTAGCTACTTTTCTGCCCAGGGCATCATACACTTCTAAGGCTACAAAACCTGACTTCTTTAGTTCGTAAGCAATAGTAGTGGAGCCATTGAAAGGGTTAGGGTAGTTCTGACCCAGGTTGAAAGACGCAGTAGCAAGGTTGTTTCTAACACTGGTTACCACGGCAGGGTCTACGGCTGTAGTCGGAACAGGTAAACCAGCCAGGCTATACACGGCGTTTCTCCACAGAGTCAGGTTTTCGGCTGTCATGTTGGTGCCGTTGTCTTTGCTGATGGCGCCGAAGTTCATACCCATCATGATCATTCTGGTCTGGATAGCTTCAGAACCAATCATGGTGCCAGAAGGCAGGTCGTTTAAGAATACCGGGGTTCCTTCTTCTGCCAGACCTGCTACACTAGCCAGCAAGGTGTTGGTGGCTGAAAGTACAGTTGCATTGCTATAGTTAAGAGCTTTCAAGCCTGTTTCTGCCGGTCCGCCATTATCTAATGAACCGGTTTTGAACATTGGAGCAGTACCGGTTTCGGTAAAGGTCAGGCCATTAAACAGGGCGTTGGTTTGGTTGGCGGCGGGCACTGTAATAGCTAATACAGGGGTTCCCTCTACTGCTGCCTCTGCACCACCACCAGCAGTATTGGTTGTAAATGCTCTGCCACCATTTAAGGCATAGGTCTTGTTATAAAGCGTTGGCGCTGTAAATTTAGCCAGCCCCAGCGTTCCGGCAGGAGTTAAGATAGCTCTATTACCACCCATAGATTCCTGCACCACAATGGCATCGAAACCGGCCATGTCAACTTCTGTGTCGGCCGCATTAGCTTCTGCTTGTGTGAGGGCTTTAACTGTTAATTCAATATTCTCATCGGCACGCAACATTCTTATAATCGGATCACTTTCTACTGTCGTAGCAGTTTCATGCATCACTTTAATTTCGGTTACATACAGCACCTTCTTAATGCCAGCAGGCTCCTCATCTCCCGGATCTTCGTCTTCGGCAGGCATGGTGGTTCCTGATATAATAACATCCGAAAAAGAAATGTATTTTCCTGTTTGCGCAGCAGTTTGATTATGCACCCATGGATAGAATCGAAGGTAGAAAGTTTCTCCACTATTAACTATTATATCTACTTCTGCATCAACAGAAGAAAAAGTGGAAGGAATACTATTGTTTTCAGCTCCTGTACCGTCTGCTAGTTCATGAGGTGTTTCAAATTTAGGATCTTTTGAATATAATACTTTTGCTCGCAGATGGGCTGTGCTCATAGAAGCAATATCATACTTTAATGAATTTATATGGAGAGCCATGTTTGCAGTCGGAGTAACAGCAAACTGGACATAAGTATCCTTAATGATATCTGTCTGGTTTAGAGGCCATGAATTACCAATTTGACGATATCGCTGCGTACCTCCTACCCCAGTGAAAGATTGGAAGAGTTCCATTTTATGAAGTGTCATGACTCCGGTTACTTCTCCTTGACTTATTAATCTTTCTCCAGTCGCGTTAGCAGGAGTTTCTGCGGTTTTAAATTCCCACTTCGCAGAAGCCACGGCAGGAGCCTGAGCGAAAGCTACGTTAAACAGGCAGCACAGCATGCAAACTGCGCCTAGTAATGTGTACAGTTTTTTCATAAATGGTTATTTTTTTGTTAAAAGTAAAAATTGAAATACGACAAATTATGGAATTGTGCAATCGTTGGCATAAATATGGTTAATCTGGGTTAAACAACCAAACGTTTGTTAGTTTTATTTATGAAATTATATATTCTTAAATTGTAATGTAACTACCATTTAAACACAGTTTTAAATTTTTAAAATATAAAATAGATACTTTGTAATCGTGTAAATAACAGGTGATTATATAATTTTTGAGATTTTTGTATGACTGTTACAGAAAATGAATAAAGTCAAATGAATAAAGACAAAAGTGGCATCAAAAGCAGAATGAGTTGTGTACAGAAAAATCTTTATGGAGACTTACAAGATAGAAAGGCGGGTGTCTTTGCTGAAGACGCTGCGTGTTAACTAACAGAAAAGAGATTATCTGTATCGATAAAAGACAATTTGCTCCGCCATCCAGTTTATGCAGCAGGTAAAATTTTATGCAATTATTGAAATAAAACTGGCCTTCCAAAGGTAATTTGCTTCTATAGGTGTCAAGGGTAGCTGCCGCACCACAAGCACGTAAGTTCTTCAGAAGTACTGTTCCAGTAAGTCTCCAGGTAAGTTTCTTCCAAAGTGCTGGTCGGTTGGGGCAGTGGCCGAAGCGGCAGTGTATCTTTACTCCTGGGGTATGCTTTTATTTTTAAGAGTATGTAGCCAATTTAAATTTTTGATGCAGACCTTGGAGCATGTTGCCTTAAAAAGCATCCGGAAGGGTAAAACCATTAGAATAATTGTTTTCAGAAAGAAGAATAAACCAGAAAGTAGCGGCCTTTGCTTTTGTTTGTTCGCATGGACCTTTACCTTGTGACAGAACTAAAGCTAGAACGATGCAAACAATCCGCTGGGGAATTATTGGCTGTGGCGACGTAACCGAGGTTAAAAGCGGGCCAGCCTTTCAGAAAATACAACATTCTGAACTAGTAGCCGTGATGCGCCGCAATGGTGCCAAAGCTCAGGATTACGCGCAACGGCACCAAGTACCTACCTGGTACGACAAAGCCGAAGACCTGATAAACGACCCCAAAGTGGATGCTGTATATATTGCCACACCACCCAGTTCGCATGCTGCATACGCCCGGCAGGTGGTAGCTGCAGGTAAGGCAGTGTATGTAGAGAAACCCATGGCACTGAGTTACCAGGAGAGCCAGGCGATGCTGGAAGCCAGCCAGCAGGCGCAGGTGCCGCTTTTTGTGGCGTACTACCGTAGGTGCCTGCCTTCGTTTCTGAAGGTAAAAGAACTTGTAGAGGCCGGTGCCATAGGAAAGGTGCGCTACGTGAACGTACAGTTGTGCCAGCCTCCCAAGCCCAGCCTCGATTGGCGTGTGCGCCCCGAAATAGCCGGAGGCGGCCTGTTCTTCGACCTGGCCGCGCACCAACTCGATTTCCTGGATTACCTGCTGGGGCCTATCGAATCGGCAGCAGGACAGGCGGCAAACCAGGCGGGGCTTTATGCTGCCGAAGACATTGTAACGGCTCAGTTCAGGTTCCGGAGTGGCGTGTTGGGCAGCGGCGTGTGGTGCTTTAGTGTGGCCGAACAACAGCGCAAAGACTTTACTGAAGTAGTAGGCAGTTTAGGAGCCATCCGGTTCCCGAGCTTCAGAGATGAGCCGGTGGTGCTGGAGACAAAAGCAGGCGTACAGCAGTTTTCACTTCCAAACCCACCCCATGTGCAGCAGCCACTTATTCAAACCATAGTAGACGAGTTGCGCGGTCACGGCCAATGCCCCAGCACCGGCGAATCAGCCGCCAGAACTGCCTGGGTGATGGACCAGATCATGGGAAGGTTGGAATGAGCTGATTTTTCTATTTGAAGATTTGGGAATCTGAAGATTTAGAAATGCGGAGAAAGTATCAGGATGAACAATAAGGCTAAATATAAAATCTGTGTTTGCTGATACATTCCTTAAAGCCGTAGTCCAGGTAAAAGACCCTGGAAGCAAAAAGCCCCAAGTGCCATTGAAAGGGTGTTTTCATTAGCATAATTTGAATGAATCCCGAATAGACCTCGCAGCGTGCACAGTTCCTGCGAGTATCTGACCATAGCAGAAAATAAAACAATAGGAATCCTGTTCATCTTTTGATCCTGTAAATCCTGATTCTGACAAAAATGTGCTGTTTCAAAATAAAGCAGCACTTCACAGGATAGTACAGGATAGGAATTTTGGACCATGTTGTTAATTTTAAACAAACGTTCGTGCAAGCAGCTGACCGGGAATAGCGGCGCGCCAAACGAGCCATTACTCAATCACGTTTAAAAATTAACATGTTTCCAAAGCTTCATTTTAAAGCATTATTTCTTCTCATCAGTTTATTTACCTATCAGGCTGTTGCGCAAACCGGCATCGGGAACTACCAATCGGGTTTTCAGAAGAAAGGGAATGAGGTTTTTTTTACCAACTCAGGCGGTGAGGTGCGGCTGGAGTTCTGCACACCCGATATGTTTCGGGTACGGGCCAGCTGGAACAAGCAGTTTCTGCCGAACGAACCCTACATGGTCATAAAGTACGACTGGCCTGCGGTGCAGCTGCAGACATCAGAACAGAGCGATCATTTCCTGCTCCAAACAGACAAGCTTCATATAAAAGTTATCAAAAACCCGTTCCGCATAGAAGTCTCTACTGCTGATGGCAAATTACTTTCGGCCGATGCACTGGCAGGCAGGGAAGGTGGTTTAACCAAGCAAGGAGAGGCTGTGGCAGTAAGCAAGCAACTACTACCCGATGAGCATTTCTTCGGCTTTGGCGAGCGGATGGATTTTCTGGACCAGCGCAACAAGAAACTGAAGATGGATGTGGGCCGGGGCAAAGGGCTGCCGCACCACGTGGGCGCCTATAACGTGCTGGAAGCAAATTACTGCCCGGTACCGTTCTTTATGAGTACCCGCGGCTATGGCATCTTTTTCCATACGGCTTACCCTACCGAGTGGGACATGGGCAACAGCAACCCTAGCACCTACAGCTTTAAGGCAGAAGGCGGCGAGCTGGATTATTATTTCATGAGCGGTCCTTCTTTTAAGGATCTCCTTAACCAGTATACTTCCCTTACCGGCAAATCGCCGATGCTGTCGGAGTTTGCGCTGGGCCTGCACGTGGGCACCTACAGCGGCGGCACCTGGGGCTATGAGCACCTGACCTCCGATACATATGTAGTGGAACTGGGGCGGAAGTTCAGAACCCACGGCATACCTGCCGACCTGCTACACCTCGACTCAACCTGGCGTATTTTCGGCAAAGTGGGCGGCAAAGGGGCAACCTCTTTTGAGTGGCGCGAAACCTTTAAAGATCCCAAAGGCATGTTCGACAGCCTCTACGCCATGAACTACAAAATGGTAGGCCTGCACCTGCGTCCCCGCTTCGACAACGGCACCAAACTGAACCTGCTCGACCAGGCAAGAACTGCCGGGTTTGTATATCCTGAAAAAGATAACCCGGGCGAGTTTGTGAATTTTTTCGATCAGAAGGCGGTAGACTGGTGGTGGCAAAACGGTGTTAAACGCATTGCCGACCAGGGAGCCATGTTCCTTAAAACAGACGAAGGCAGTGCTTTTGGCGGCCTCGCGAACGAAAGTGATAAAGTAGGCCCGACAGGAGATAGTATTAAATGGATGCATAATGTGTTTCCGCTGGTTTACACCAAAGCCTCTTTCGAGAAGTTCCAGGAACATAACGGCATGCGCGGCATGGCGCACACCCGCGAAGGTTATGCCGGTATTCAGCGTTACCCCTTTATCTGGGCTGGCGACTGGCCGAGTGAGTGGCAGTATTTTGCGCCTGTCATTAAAGCCGGTTTGAATGTAGGCATGTCGGGTGTGAGTTACTGGTCGCACAACATGGGCGGTTTTGAACACGTGGCCGATCCGGAGCTATACATAAGGTGGGTGCAGTTCGGCATGTTCAGCCCGATTGCGCACTTGCTCGGTATGGAACACCCCAACTACAAAGAGCCCTGGAACTACGGCGAAGATGCGCTGCGCAACTTCAAGAAATACGACCTGCTGCGCTACCAGCTCATTCCGTATATCTACAGCCAGGCTTACGTAAACCACACCACCGGCACACCACTCATGCGGGCGCTGGTACTGGAGCACCAGAACGACCCGAACGTGTACGATATCACCGACCAGTACCTGTTCGGCAGCAACCTGCTCGTGAACCCGGTTACCACTAAAGGTGCCAAAACCAGAACAATTTACCTTCCCGAAGGCACCTGGTTCGACTACTGGACTGGTAAGCAGCACGAAGGCCGGCAGTTCGTGCATGTGCTGACACCTTTAGGCACCATTCCGATCTTCGCCAAAGGGGGAGCCATTTTACCCATGCAACCCGAAATGCGCTACATTGGCGAGAAACCAGTGAATACCATTACCTTGGATATCTTTCCGCACGGCTCTTCAAAATTTGAGCTGTACGAAGACGATGGGAAAAGCCTGAATTACCAGAAAGGAGCGTTTGCCATTACTGAAATAACATCTGAGCAAACTGCTGCTGGCTTAACTTTGAAAGTGCAGAAGCCAAAAGGAAACTTTCAGCCTCTAACCCACAATTACTTGGCGAAAATTCACTGGAACGGAGCAAAAGCACCAACTGCCATTTCTGAAAACGGTAAAAAAACCGCTGCACTGAAAACAACTGCAGCTCTGGAAAAAGGAGATGGCTGGTTTTATGATGCGCAAAGTAAAGTTCTGTGGGTGAAAACAAAGCGTTCTAATAAAGAGGATATAACTATAGTGGTGAAATAATTTACACTATGGCGCGAGCGTCCTCGCTCTTGTATAACCATTGCGCGGCCTCTGGCCGCTACTGAATAAATTGAATAGTAGCGGCCAGAGGCCGCGCAATAGCAATCACGAGCGAAGACGCTCGCGCTATTGGTTAATGAGATAGAATGTCTGAATGAACATCATTAACTATGAATTTAAAATCTTAACTAAAGTACCTGTGTCTAATAAACTGAGAACAGCCGGAATTGTAGCGATGATGTTGGTGGCAGCATGCCAGTCGCAAAATACACCGCAACATATTAGTGGGGTAGATGCAGGAAAACTATTTTTTGCGTCTACTCCAGCAGTGGTTCCAGAGCCCTCTACCGATAAACTAGACCAGGTGCGCCCGCTGCGCTACAAGCCCGACGGAACTGATTTTGTGATCAAGAATGGAACGAAGCGGTTTAACAGAGCACTTTATGGCACACCTACCGCTTTCAGGGTAGAGGCCGGCGACCTGCCGGAGTTCCTGCTCTACATGCCGAACAAAGGTGGTAACTTAAAGCTAGGCATCGCCACCGACAAAGGCGACAAATGGCTGATAGAGGCAGCTGATATAAAGGCCATCTACCGGCCCGGTACCATGCTTTACGAGATCAAAGACCCAATGCTGGGCGAGGGGCAACTGAACCTGCAGGTGCTGGCCATGGCCGATGATGAAGGGATGGTGCTCTCGCTGGAGACAACTGCCAACACCACGCCCTTTGAATTGATCTGGACCTACGGCGGAGCCAGTGGCCACCGTCCGGCGCGCGACGGAGACATTGGAGCAGACCCGGAAGAAGGCTTTTACCTGCACCCGGAGCACTGCAAAGGCAATGTCTTCAGCCTTCAGAACAACAGCTTTCGGCTTGGCTTTGAAATCGGGAAAAAGAATGCCGATACCTACGAAGAAGATATTACAGGTGTAGAAGACAAAGGAGCCCAGATTTATGGGGTGGTGGCACCCGGTAATGTTCTCAAACTTGGCGACTCCAGGCAGCAAAATTCTCCCACAGCACTATATCAGTCGGAGAAGTCTGAGCTGCCGGTAGTAGTGGGTCAACAGCGGCTAAAGGGAAATCAGAAAGTATATTTTGGTCTGCAGAATAACCTCAATACCAAACCAAAAACTTATAACGAATTGCCAGGCGTTTTTCAGAAAGCTGAAGAAAGCCGGAAGAAAGCCGCCAGCCATATAAAACTTGAAACTCCCGATCCGTTTTTTAACACGTTTGGAGGAGCACTGAGCATAGCAGCCGATGCTATCTGGGACGGCCAGAGCTACATGCACGGAGCCATTGCCTGGCGCATGCCGCTCAATGGCTGGCGTGGCGCTTATGTGGCTGATGCCCTCGGCCACCACGACCGTGCCCGCACCCATTTCCGGGGTTATGCCAAAGCCCAGGTAACCTCACCGGCCAGCGGGCCGGTAGTGCCGGACCAGGAGCGAAACCTGGCCCGTATGGAGGAGAAGCTGGGGCTGTCGCTTTACACCAGTGGTTACATCTCCCGCAACCCGAGCAGCAAGCATGTGGCGCACCACTACGACATGAACATGGTGTTTATAGACCAGCTGCTGCGCCATTTTCTCTGGACAGGTGATAAAGCCTACCTGCAGGAGGCATGGCCGATGCTGGAACGGCACCTGGCCTGGGAGAAACGCAATTTCGATACCGATAACGATGGGTTGTACGATGCCTACGCCAGCTTCTGGGCCAGCGATGGTGTGCAGTACAGTGGCGGCGGCGTAACGCATTCTTCTGCCTATCATCATTTTTCCAACAAAACTGCTGCACGTTTAGCTGCCCTTATCGGCAAGGATCCGAAGCCGTACGAGCAGGAAGCGGCAAAAATTATAAAGGCCATTGAGTCGACGCTCTGGATGCCGGAAGCCGGTGTGTATGCAGAATTTAAAGACCTGCTGGGCCTGCAGAAACTGCACCCTGCCGCCGCTCTCTGGACCGTGTACCACACCCTCGATTCGCAGGTGCCGGACCCGTTTCAGGCGTACCAGGCATTACGTTACGTAGACACCCAAATTCCGCACATCCCGATAAAATGTGCCGATTTGCCCGAAGAGAACCTCTACACCCTCACCACTACTAACTGGATGCCTTACACCTGGTCGGTGAATAATGTGGCACTGGCAGAGGTAGCGCATACGGCTCTGGCTTACTGGCAATCGGGCCATACCGAAGAAGCGAACCGGCTCATGAAAAGCATTCTTATAGAGAGCATGTACATGGGTTCCAGCCCCGGTAACCTGCAACAGCTCTCGTATTACGACCATTACCGCAACGAACTCTACCGCGATTTTGCCGATGGCATTGGCGTTAGCTCCCGCGCGTTGGTAGAAGGTATGTTTGGTATTCAGCCCGATATGCTGGCAGAGGAACTAACGATTCGTCCGGGGCTCCCTGCTGCCTGGGACCATGCCTTGCTGGAAACACCAGACATTAAGTACAGTTTCAGGAGAGATGGCCACAAAGAAACCTACCTGCTGGAACCACACTTCGGCAAGCCGCTGAAGCTAAAATTCAGGGCTGCTGCTTTGGGCGATAAAGTAGCAAGCGTAAAAGTAAACGGCCAGCCTGTAAAATGGACAGCCTATGCAGAGGCTGTTGGCACACCTCAAATAGACATTGTTCCAGCTGTTGCTGCTACATACGAAGTCGAAATTACCTGGGCTGGCGATAAACCTGCTGCACCGGCACATCAAACCATAGCAGCAAAAGGAGCCAACCTGGAGGTGGATTTCGGAAAAGCGGAAGTGCAGGAGCTGAAAGACACACAAGGTATTGTAGCAGGCTCCGACCAGAAAAAGAATAAGGTTGAGGTGAAGCTGGCAGGGCAGGAGGGGCACCGCACTTTCTTTGTACGCACTACCCAGGGCGACCTCAGTTGGTGGCAGCCGGTAAACGTAGAACTCCGCGAGCCATTCCGCCTTATCTCCACCACAGGCCCTGATGAGGCACAACTCCGGGTGGAGCTGCAGAACAATACTTCCGAAGCTTTAAATAAAGAAGTAGAGGTATTTGTTGGGAACTACAAACAGAAAATGAAACTGCAGGTGCCGGCGTTTACCTCCTCTGCTGCCATCGTTGTTCCTGCCTTACATCTTAAGCCAGGAACGAACCAGGTCCAAGTAAGCTCCGGCAACGAAACACTGGCAGCAGCCAGCATCACCAACTGGCATGTGCCAATTGCCACAGCAAAGGCTGCGCCCAAATGGGAAACGCTGGACCTGACGGCTCATTTCAACGATAATGTCACCCAGATTTTCAAGAACGAGTACCTGACCCCACGACCAACGTCTGCAACACTACAGCTGCCGAAGCAGGGAATTGGCAACTGGTGCTACCCGCTCGTAACAGCCGAGGTCGACGATTCAGGTTTACGGGCAAAGGCAGGAGAAGCCGGAAAAATAGCCTTGCCAAACGGCCTGCCATTTAAAACAACAGGGCCGGGTACTGGCAACAATATCCTCTTCACCAGCCAGTGGGACAATTATCCAACTAAAGCTGCAGTGCCACTGCAAGGCTCAGCCTCGCATGCCTACCTGCTCATGGCCGGCTCTACCAACCCCATGCAATCGCGGTTCGACAATGGCGAAGTGGTGGTGACTTATACCGATGGTACACAAGATAAACTGGTGCTGCGAAACCCCGAAACCTGGTGGCCGATTGAGCAGGACTACTATATCAACAGCTACTCCTTTACCAGTTCCAAGCCAAAACCTATCCGGCTGCACCTGAAGACAGGCGATGTACCGACCAACTTCAAATACGCGAGCATTCAGGGGTTTGCCTACGATAGCTACATTCCCGGCGGTGCCGCCACCGTGCTGGACCTGCCCCTGAACCCGGCCAAAAAACTAAAGTCGCTCGAAGTAGTTGCCTTGGCAAACGATGTGGTAATCGGGCTGATGGGGGTGACACTGGTGAGAAATTAGGGCCAAGATGCTAGATTATAGATGTTAGATTTTAGACATAGGAATTTATGAAAGAAAAACAGTTTACCGATTGAAGCGACTAATCACAACATCCTTAGTAAAGGAGGCACTGGGAGTGGTTAGGTGCAAACCGTAACGGAACATCATCCAACAGAACCAAAAGCATTTAAGAAGTCTAATATCTAGCGTCTAAAATCTAAAATCTAAAAAACATGCAGCGATTTGCTTTTAAGATGAAACTAAAGCCTGGTTTTGAGGCTGAATATATAAAACGGCACGATGAGATCTGGCCGGAGCTGGCGCAACTATTGAAAGAGGCGGGTGTGAGCGATTATTCTATTTTCCTGGATGAAGAAACCAGCACTCTTTTCGCAGTGCAAAAGCAGTCTGGGCAATCGTCGCAGGATCTGGGAACGACTGCGATTGTGCAGAAGTGGTGGGCCTACATGGCCGACATCATGGAAACAAATCCGGACAACTCACCGGTGAGTATCTCGCTGAAAGAGGTTTTCTACCTGGCGTAAAAGCTAAGACCTCACAGTGTCTTCCAGACCTCGGAGTTTCTGGGTGAAGCCTAAATATACCATAAGTTACGGCTGTGCCTAAACTTGCGGCAGGAAAGGTAATTTTTCTAATGAAAAAGGGCTTCAGAAGGAATTTCAGCATATTTTGGCCGAGGGTATACCCGATAGATTTAATTTGTATCCACTTAATTTTGTAATCCTGGTTAAGACAAAAAAGTCTATTATCCACTATCTAGCATCTAACATCTTACAAATGATACATAAAAATAAACTTCTCCTCACGCTGGCGCTTTGCGGAGCAGTACTCACCAACTGCCGCCAGTCGCAACCTGCTGCCTCTGCCGACACAGTCACGGCCAGTAACCAACAGGCGGAAAATGCCTGGCCGGAAGTGCAGCGCGAAAACAAGCCCTGGACCCGCTGGTGGTGGATGGGCAGTGCCGTAGACGAGCAGAACATCGACAAGCAGATGAGCCAATATGCTGAAGCTGGACTGGGAGGTGTGGAAATTGCACCTATTTACGGAGCTATGGACCACGAGAGCCGCTACATCGATTTTCTGTCGCCGAAATGGATGGGCATGCTCGACTATACCGTGCAGAAAGCCAACAACCTGAACATGGGCGTGGACCTGACACAAGGAACCGGCTGGCCTTTTGGCGGGCCCCAGGTGAAGCCGGAATTTGCCGCAGCTAAACTGATTGTGCAGACCTACACTCTGAAAGCTGGCCAGACTTTAAAGGAGACGTTAAAGGTGCAGGAAGCAAAACAGCAGGAGCTGAACCCGCAGTTGCAGGCAGTGATGGCCTACAGTGGGAAAGGAGAAACGCTGAACATAACAGATAAGGTCACCGCAGATGGCAAACTGAACTGGACTCCAAAATCCGGAACCTGGACGGTATATGCAGCCTTTAATGGCAAAACGCGCCAAATGGTAAAACGTGCTGCACCAGGCGGTGTAGGCTATACCCTTGATCACCTTTCTGACAAAGCTGTGAACGCTTATCTGCAGCCCTTTACGGAAGCCTTCGGAGGGAGCAACCACGGCGTGAGAGCCTTCTACAACGACAGCTACGAAGTGTACGGAGCCAACTGGTCGCCTACTTTTTTTGAAGAGTTTCAGAAGCGCCGTGGCTACGACCTGCGCCTTTACCTGAAGGATTTGGTTAGCAAAGAGCAGACGGAGCGGGTGGCCAGGCTGAAAGCTGACTACCGCGAAACCATGAGCGAAATGCTCTACGATAATTTCTATAAGACCTGGAACAACTGGGCGCACCAGCACAAGAGCTTCACCAAAAATCAGTCGCACGGCTCACCCGGCAACCTGCTCGACCTGTATGCCGCCGTAGACATTCCGGAG
Organism: Pontibacter qinzhouensis; assembly: GCF_008017455.1. GTDB lineage: Bacteria > Bacteroidota > Bacteroidia > Cytophagales > Hymenobacteraceae > Pontibacter > Pontibacter qinzhouensis. Next base: position 16,602 of record NZ_VRTY01000021.1, read on the forward strand.
TGCGAAACGTTCGGTTCCAGCTACTTCCCGATTCCGGGCCTGCGCCGCGACAGTGCCGATGTGCGCAACGTGGACCCGGACCCGATCATGTTGAAATTTGCCTCATCGGCCGCACACGTAGCCGGAAAGAACCTGACTTCCAGCGAAACCTTTACCTGGCTGGGCGAGCATTTTAAAACGTCTTATTCGCAGATGAAGCCGGAGGTGGAGCAGGTGTTTCTATCGGGTGTGAATCATGTGTTCTACCACGGTGTAACCTATTCGCCGGAGGATGTTGCCTGGCCGGGCTGGTTGTTTTATGCTTCTCTTAACCTGACGCCAGCCAATAGCCTTTGGTCGCACTTCGGGGCGTTTAACAACTATATTGCGCGGGTGCAGTCGGTGCTGCAGTCGGGTAAGGCTGATAACGAGCTGCTCATGTACTGGCCGATACACGATGTGTGGAGCAACCCCAAAGGCATGGAAATGCTCATAAAAGTGCACGACATAGACGAGTGGCTGCACCCGACACAGTTCTACAAGCAATCGCAGCAGCTCATGGATGCCGGCTACTCGCTTGATTTTGTGTCGGATAAAATGCTGCAGGAGGCGAAGGTGAACAACGGGCAGATCGTAACAGCTTCGGGTGCGCCTACACGTAAGGTGCTGATCGTGCCGCAAAGCAAGTATATGTCAGAAACCACGTTTGAGCGGGTAATTGCCCTGGCAAAAGAGGGTGCCACGGTAGTGCTCGAAGAGTTGCCAACCGATGTGCCGGGGTTACAGGACCTGGAGAACCGCCGCAAAAAGCTGGAGCAACTGGTGCAAAGCCTCACTTTTACGGATGCCGGACAAGGTGTACGCCAGTTTAAAGCCGGTAAAGGAGAGATTCTGCTCTCTAAAAACGTGCAGCAGGCGCTGGAGCTGAAAGACATTGAACGGGAAACGCTGACCGATACCGGCCTCAAATTTATCAGAAGAGAGATAGAAGGCGGTAAATATTATTACCTTGTTAACCACACGCCCAAAGCCATCGACACCACTATTCCGCTGAATATGAAGGCGCAGTCGGTAGTGATCATGGACCCGCAAAGCGGTAAGGCTGGTTTGTCAAAATCTACCTCAACCAATAACAAGACCAATGTGCGGGTGCAGCTAAAATCTGGCGAGGCTTTGATTCTGAAAGCTACCAATGCTCCTGACCCTGGTTTAGTGGCCTGGCAATACCTGGAGCAGCCAGGCGCACCTATTGCCGTAACCGGCGACTGGAACCTGCACTTCACAAAAGGCGGCCCCGAAGTACCAGCCGATAAAAAACTGACGAAGCTGGTGTCTTGGACCGAACTGGGAGATAAGAAAGCAGAAGCCTTCTCGGGAAGCGGAGAGTACACCATCACGTTCGATCTGCCAGCCAAAAATGCCGGAGAATATGTGCTCGACCTGGGCAAGGTAAGCGAAAGTGCCCGTGTCTGGGTTAACGATCAGGAAGTAGGGCACCTGTGGAGCATCCCGTTCCAGGCGAGGGTGGGGCAGTACCTGAAGCCGGGCAAAAACACCCTGAAAGTAGAAGTAGCGAACCTCATGGCCAACCGCATCCGCGACATGGACCAGAAAAAGCTGGAGTGGCGCAAGTACCATGAAATCAACTTCGTGAACATTGATTACAAAGCTTTCGATGCCTCCGTATGGAAACCAATGGCCTCCGGCCTGATCGGTCCGGTAACCATTACACCTTATGTCACCACCGCCCAGGGGCAGGCAAAAAAGTAGCTGCCACCACACAGACCTCGCAGCGTCTTTCAGACCTGCGAGCGTCTTGTGGACTACGAAGCAATTTTGAAATGGTGACTGAGTGAATAGGAGGACGAGTGCTCTTTCAAATTAAAAATTAGAAATTAAAAATTAGAAATGAGGTAGAGAAAGCACGTTTGCTGGGCTTTTAATTCGAAAAACTAAATTGGAAGAGCACTAGAGCTCTGTCTAATTAGAAATTAAAATTTCAAAATGACCATGGCGCGAACGTCCTCGCTCGTGCCAGCTATTCTGCGGCCTCTGGCCGTTATGGAGTTCTTATGCCGATACATGTGTTTTTTGACTATTAATCTGGTGAAGCTCCATAAATTATTCTAATAAAATAGGCCTTCCAAAGCTTTTTGTACCATTTCTGGTCAAGGGTCTGAATCAGAATCTGCGGCATGTTGGCATGTGTGGAGTTGTTAAATTCATGCTTGAAATTCTGATTCAGACGAATTTTCCGTAGCTACCAAGACACTCATAGGAGCTGTGCGCGCTGCGAGGTCTTTACCCATTTTACTTATGAAAAGAAAGCAGATACTTCTTGCCGCATTTGCCTTTAGCTCCCTGTTAGGAGTGCAGGCTTCCCTGAAGCAGCAGCAAATCATAAATTCTGAGCAAAAGCAGGAATTGCCTGCCACACTTATCATACCTGCCTCTGATTTTTTGTATGATCTGCCCAAGGGAGATATCATCGCGGATGCTGGTATGCTGCAGGTGCCGTGGCTTTTTAACAACACTGCTATCCGGCTGAATTCTCCGACCAACCTGCTCACGCAAATACAGGTACCGGAAGCAGGAACGTACTTTCTCTTTGTCAGGAGCCAGGGCGAAGGCAATGCTTCTTTTAAGGTGGCGGTGAATGACCAGGTAACTTCGGAGACCTTTGGTAATGGAGATTTAGCGTGGAAGCGGGGCGGCACCTTCAACTTAGAAGCCGGTACAGCTGTGGTGAAAGTTACCCGCATACAGAGAGGTGCTGCCGTAGATGTGCTGGTGCTGAGCAAGAACCCAAACCTGACGGAGGAAGACATCAGGCCGTACCAGTTGCACGAGGAAGTAAAGCTGCTGAAGGAGTACAAAATACCGGAATCGAATGCTGTAAAGTTTGGTGATGTAAACGGCGACGGCCAGACGGATCTGCTGGTGCTGACGCGTGATTACTCGGCTCACATGATCGACCACAGCGGCAAAGAACTCTGGTCGTGGAAAGCGCCGGAAGAGTTCACCAAGGAACGTTCGGAGTTCGAAGCGCCGGGCGTGCTCTGGGATTTTGATAGAGATGGAAAAGCCGAGGTAGTGCATTGGCGGCAGCTGGAGGGGAAGGAGTGGCTGGTAATAGCCGACGGACAAACCGGCAAAATAAAACGCAAAACAGAATGGCCCACACAGCCGCTGCCACACGTGTACAACAACTTCCGGCTGGCCATCGGCAAGCTCAGCAAAGGCGAGCCAAACCATATCGTAGTGTTTACCGACATGGGCGGCACCATTAAAATTACCGCTTACACCGATAAATTGAAGAAGCTATGGGAGCACACCGAGAACCGCAAAAAAGATAACCTGGGCCACTATGTATATCCGGTTGACCTGAACAAAGACGGCATAGATGAGGTGCTGGTCGGATCGCTGCTGCTCGACTCAAAAGGCAACAAAATATGGGACCGCTTCGCCCTGCTCAACGATAACCACGACCACGCCGACAGCTACAAGTTCGGTGATGTGGACGGCGACGGTAACCTGGATATTGTAACAGCCAACAGCGAAACCGGCGTGTTTGTGTACAAAGCCATGACAGGCGAAATACTCTGGCAGCAGGTAGCGGAGCATGCCCAGCAGGTACAGGTCGGCAATTTTCTGGAGCAGGTGCCGGGGCCGCAGGTGGTGGTAGGCGGCAGAACCTACGGCAACAGGCAGGTAAATGAGCCGTACCTTTCCAGCCAACTCTACTGGTTCGATAACAAAGGCAACCTCCTGAAAAAGTGGCCTGGCAACCCCATCAACGGCAACCCCGATTTTGTAAAAGGTAACTGGCACGGGTATGGCAATGATGAGCTTTTCTGGTTTAAGTTCAGGCTCAACAAGCAGGGAGCAGGCGAACTGTACTTCCCGGACCCGGTTTTCCATATGTTCGATTTTATGGGCAGAGGGGCAGAAGAAGTAATAACTCTGAGCCGTGGCATGTTGCGCGTGTATGGTTCCGGTAAAGCCAGTTACAGCAACAAAGACAGTAAGAAGAACCTCGACTACCTGAAAAACACCGTCGTTAACCATACACATTACTAAGTGTTGCCTCATACTCTGCTACCTAAACCCTTGACATCTTATCGGCTAAAATACCTTTGGAAGGGTATTTTCATTTGAATAATTTGATTGCTGGTTGTTGAATTGTTAATTGAGTTCATCTTTCAACTTATAGCTTTCGATTCTTAACCAATAACTGCCCTTGACTCAAAATCGATGATAGTCCTTTTGGAGGGCATTTTCATTAGAATAATTTATTACATACAGGTGAGTTTCATAAAAAAGGAGCTAATGACTAAGTACATGTAAGGCAAACATGTCTGATAGACCCTTGGCAAAATTCTGATGTAAAACCTTCCGGAGGCTGTTTTCATTTGAATAATTTAGAAGCTAAGACTGAGACCGCTATGACCAATTCGACAGAACTTCCTTGCAGGTACTTCGTCGTGCGGAACGGGAAAGCGACCGGTGTGGTAATATTTTGTTTGAAGGAGCGCTGAACCTCACAACAAGGCAACAGACTGACATACATACTTTTTCAGCTGCACAATGCCTCACCCGCCTTTTCAGATTCACTCACCTGCCAGGCTTGTGCTGCTAATGTGAAATTTCTAATAAGTTAAGCCATTATCATCTTTCATTTCTTTTAAATCAGGCTGCTGTAAGGGTAACCTGCAGGATACTGCATGTTACTACAGGATATATAAATGTATCTTAAACCCTAGATTTGTGTAAAATTGGATAATACTGTTGTGGGTTTAGTCGTATGAGAGCGGCTTTTTAAACTGATGATAATCTAAAACGATGGTGATTAGTCAAATATAAAATTATTTAAAAACCTTCGGATAATTAAATAACAAATAGTAGTTAGTTAATGTAAATCTTGTTCCAGATTTGGTTATATTTATCTAAACAAAAATTAGATTTTAATGTGCTAACATCAAGTCTGTATATTCAGTTATAGCAATGCGCAGGGTGATCAGAGAACTAAATTGCTGACATCAAGAAGCTGCTAAATTATAATTATATGAGTTTTGAAATTGTAAAAAAGATAGTAAGAGCAAACTTAAACCTTTAAACATGAAGAAACGAGTACACTATGCGCACTATGCGTTTCTGGTACTGCCCCTGCTTGGGCTCTCGCCAGTAACCACGCAGGCTGCAGTGCTTGCCCGGGAAACCCATGAGCCCGGAGCTAATCTGCACCTTTTTAATTCTCTAAAACAGACCGGTGTAACGGTTACGGGTAAAATAACCGGCGATAATAACGATGGTTTACCTGGTGTTGCTATACAGGTAAAAGGAACAAGTCTGGGTACTGCAACTGACATAGATGGCAATTACCAGTTGGCAGTGCCCGATGGCAATGCTACACTGGTTATCTCGTATGTGGGCTATACATCACAGGAAGTACCGGTTCGGAACCGGACTACCATAAATGTAACCATGGCCCCCGACGTAAAAGCGCTTAAAGAGGTGGTAGTAGTAGGCTATGGTACTCAGAATAAAGCAGATGTGTCGGTGGCGGTAGGTAGTGTAACCGGTGAGGCCATTGCAGAAAGAGGTACCGTAAATGCGCTGCAAGGTGTGCAGGGGCAGGTTGCCGGTGTCGATATTTCTTCTGGTTCTGGTCGTGCAGGTGCTAACTTCAGTGTACAGATCAGAGGCCAGAACTCGCTTGCCAATGCACAGCCGCTTTTTGTGGTAGATGGAGTTATTGTGCCGGATATCAACTTCCTGAACCCGCAGGATATCGCCAAAATGGACGTGCTGAAAGATGCTGCCTCAACAGCTATTTATGGCTCTCGCGGATCGAATGGGGTGGTAATTGTAACAACGAAACAGGGAACCGGCGTGAAAGGCGGAACTTCTATTTCGTACGACGGCTATACCGGTGTGCGGCAGGTAGCGCGTATGCCCGATTTTATGGATGGCGACCAGTGGTGGGAGTTCAGGCAGAACTCCTTTATTGTTCCTGAATTAATTGCCGGCAATAATGCGTATCCGAGTACCATAGGCGGTGCCGAAAACCCTGCCATAGCCCAACTTATAGCCGATAAAAACTATACCAACTGGCGCGACCAGGTGCTACAGACCGGTAGGCAGAACAACCACTGGATAACAGTTGCCGGCATGAGCGAAAACAACATGCAGTACGTAATTGGTGCTGGCTACCAGAACGAGAAAGGCAATTTCGTAAACGATAATTTTGAGCGCTACAACTTTAAAGCCAGCGTTGATCATAAAATAAGCGACAAATGGGCTGCGGGGGTTAACTTTAACTTTTCTCTTTCTGAAATTGAGCGGGGAAGCGATCTTGCCGTTACCAACGCTTTCAGGATGGCACCTATTTTCTCGCCTTATGATGCAGACGGGAACTTGGTTTTCCGACCAGGGCAGATCCCGATTCCGGGCACGACCAACGTGACCAGTATGACAAGTTCTGTAAACCCCCTGATAGACAATGCTAACTCGGTGAACAACACCAGGCGCTATTTCGGGGTTGGTAACCTGTACCTGCAATACTCCCCGGTTAGCTGGCTCGACCTGCGCTCTACTTTCTCGCCGAGTGTCTCCTTTAACCGCCAGGGGCGTTACTGGGGCCCTTTAACAGAATCGCGTGGTTTACAGGCAGCTGCTGCAGAACTAGAGCGTCGGGAGAACTTCTCTTACATTATGGATAACATTATTACAGCACGTAAAGAGATCAACGAGCATAGTTTCACCTTTACGGGCTTGCACAGTATACAGCGCGATCAGTTTGAGTCTAACTTTAACCGGGTGAGCGGTTTGCCTTTCAACTCCTCCTTCAATAACCTCGAAACGGCCACTACACGGGAGCGCTCTACCAGTGCCTATAGCGAGTTCTCTATTATGTCGTTTATGGCACGGTTAAACTACTCCTTCCACGACAGGTACCTGGTAACGCTGGCCAGCCGCTGGGACGGTTCATCTAAATTGTCTACTGGCAACAAGTGGTCATCTTTCCCTTCGGTAGGTCTGGGCTGGAGAATTTCTGAGGAGAACTTTATGCAGGATGTCTCGCTGGTTTCGGAGTTAAAGGCCCGGGTGAGTTTGGGCTATGCCGGTAACAACAATAACGTGAACCCTTATGGTACTCAAATGAACCTTAGCAGCCCTACCTTCTATGACTTTGGAGGTGCAGTGGCCTTAGGGTATACACCCAATCAGTTGCCTAACCCCGGCCTTAGCTGGGAGCGCACCCGCGAAGTTAACGCAGGCCTGGACTATGGTATCTTAAATAACAGAGTTACCGGTAGCGTCGATGTCTATAATAAGCTTTCAGATGGATTAATATTAAGAAGACAAATTGCTTTGGAGAATGGATACCCTGATGTTATTGACAACATAGGCTCCGTAAAAAATACTGGTGTGGAGCTGTCTTTACGAACAGTAAACGTATCGACAAGTAAAGTAACCTGGACAACTACCTTTAACTTTTCCAGAAACAAAAACGAAATTGTAGAGCTATTGGGTGGGCAGGAAGATATGCCGGGTAACGCCTGGTTTATCGGTCAGCCGATTAACGTGAACTATACCTACATTTTTGATGGCATCTGGCAGGAAAACGAGCGCGACCTGGCAGAGGTATACCGCCAAATTCCGGGCCAGGCCAAAGTCGTGGACATCGATGACAACCAGGTTATCAATAACAACGATAGAGCCGTTATTGGTCAGAAAGACCCGAAATGGATTGGTGGTTTCTCTACGCAGCTAACCTTTATGAACTTCGACCTGTCTGCCTCTATGTTTGGGCGCCAGGGCCAGTTGGTATACAGCCCCTTCCATGCAGAATTTGTAAACATGGGCGACCGCGGCCGTAACAAGCTCGATGTAGATTATTATATGGCACCCAACAGTGTTACCCCCACAAGAGCCTCTAATACTTATCCGCTTCCAGGCCGGCCAGGCGACTATTGGGGCTTGGTAGGTTATTACCGCGATGCCTCCTTCTTTAAAGTGCAGAACATTTCGCTGGGTTACAGCCTGCCTGCACCTGTTCTGGAGCGCATCAGGGTAAAAGCATTGCGTGTATATGCCAATGTGCTGAACCCCTTTGTGTTTACAAAATACGACGGGTTTGACCCAGAATATGCAGACGGCCTTGACCGAACTACCACTAATGTAAACAATAACACAAATGGTAACCTGAACAACACCGGGCCAAGCACTATTACTTACCAGTTTGGTGTAAACGTAAAATTTTAATTGAGCAACATGAAGAAGTTTAAAATACTTAGTCTGCTGATGGCAGTGGTTGTTATGGCAGGCTGCAAAGATTTTCTGGAGGAGGAGAACCGGTCGAACATAGAGGCCGATGCTTACTTTGCCACCGCTGAAGGATACGATAAAATAGTAAATGCCTCTTATGCATCGCTTAGGCCCGTGTATACCGACCCCTGGTTGTTTGCAGCCGGCACCGACATGTATGTGGAGGGGCGCGATGCTCAGCCCAAAGGTATAAGCGAATACCGCGAACTGAACCCGGAAGATTCGAACGTAGAAACATTTTACCGCAGGGTGTATGCCGGTATTCAGGTGTGCAACAATGCGCTCTATTTTAACGAAAGAACAGCTGCTGCCCCTACGTTGGCAATCAGAAAGGGAGAGGTGCAGTTTTTGCGAGCTTACCACTACTTCTTGCTGGTGCAGCAGTTTGGTGGCGTGCCATTGGTTACCGACCGTTTCTCTGCCCCCGAAGATGCTTTTTCCAGAAATTCAGCCGAGGAGGTGTATACCTTTGTTATCAATCAAATGACGGAGGCGCTGGACCTGGTGCCTGAAACTACAACTGAGTTTGGCCGGGTTACCAAACGTGCGGTGCGCCACTACCTGGCCAAGGCGCACCTGACCCGTGGCTACGAGACCTTTGCTGCCTCCGACGATTTTGCCAAGGCTGCTCAGTTTGCTGATGCCGCCATTGCCGGACAATCGCTGGCACTCTCGTTCGAAGAGCTCTTCTTCCCGGGTAATGAGCGGAATCCTGAAATCCTGTTTTCTATTCAGTACGATGCCGGGTCGGTGGCGAACCCTCAGAACACAGGCAATAGCCAGAACTACTGGTACGGACCTTATATGGGCGGTCAGGGAGCAGCACAAGGGTATCCGCAACGTGCTTTCAGGCTGGTGCCAACCATGTATACTTTCGATGTGTTCACGCAAAACGATGCCCGCTTCGATGCCACTTTCATGATCGAGTACTACCAACGCTACTACGATTATTATGACAGGAGTGCGGAGCGAAACACCCTGAACGTACGCTTTTATTACGCTCCCAAGTGGGCTAACTCTGCTGCCGATATCGCGGCCTGGCGTGCGGCAAACCCTGATCGGCGTAACGGGGCACAAGTTATACCCTACTCTACAGTTTGGGAAGCCAACAACAGCACGGCTCTGGATAATGCCACACCTGCCATTAAAAAGTTCGACGACCCTCGCTCTGTATTCGGCGGTGCCACCAGTACCCGCGATATTTTTCTGGCCAGACTCGGCGAAACATACCTGCTTGCGGCAGAAGCTTATTTTAAGCTAGGTGATAACGGAACAGCTGCTGCCCGCATAAACGAAGTAAGAAGAAGAGCCGCAAAACCGGGTGCCGAAGAAGCCATGCGCATTACACCTGCTGATGTGACCATTAATTTTATACTAGATGAAAGAGCCCGTGAACTGGCTGGTGAGTACCACCGCTGGTTCGACCTGAAGCGCACCGGAACCCTGATGGAGCGTACCCGTGAGTACAACAGAGATATCAGAAACTGGTACAACCGTGGCTTTGATCCGTTCCTGGGGCAAGATGGTGCCTTTAAAATTTTACGCCCAATTCCGGCAAATGCGCTGCTTTTAAACAATGCAGAAGTAACGCAGAACCCAGGGTACTAACTCAAAAACACGTATTTTCAGCTCCTGCCATTCTAAATCAGGAGTAAAGTAAAAAGCAGCAGATCAGGAGGTTCCTGGTCTGCTGCTTTTTACTATTAAACCGACCCAGACCCTTGACCTCTGAAAGCCTTGTTTGCCTTCGGAAGGGCATTTTTATTTGAATAATTTGAATGGTTAAATTGTTTAATGGTTAAAGGGTTGATGTGGGGATTATAGGCTTCACCTTGAACAGTTTACGAATACACGAAACTGCAGCAGAAACAGAGAGGTCTTAGCAGAGCGGGCAACTCCTTACCCTTGAGACAAGTTCATGCAAAATACCTTCTGGAGGCTCTTTTTATTTGAATAATTGGAGTGCACACAACGGAAGGGCGGTACGGCTCTATTGTAACAACAAAGAATATTCTTCTATCACAATTTTTTGGTTCGAGGTTATACAAGAGGCGAATTTTTAACTTGTATGTACTACTTCTATGCTTATTTCCGTGGGTTAAAGAATAAATGACATAGAGCCAAACAGGCTACGGCTTAAACCGGATCGTCACTTTTACCTGTTGGGAGGTGGGGGTGCCATTGCTGGTGGCGGGTTGCCAGGCCGGGCCTTGCTGCACCAGGCGTTTGGCTTCGGCATCGCAGGCAGGGTGCAGGCTTTTGGTAACTTGTAAATTAGCTATCTGGCCATTTGGCAGCACGGTAAAGGCAACCACTACTTTGCCTTTTATGTTAGCTGCTCTGGCTGCCTCAGGATACTTCAAATTAGCTTTAATATATTTGTTAAACGCACTGGTGCCACCAACAGGCCGAGGTGCTACCATAGTGGCTGGTGTTGCTGCTGCTGTTGCATAGCCCGTTACAACTACCTCGCTTAAGGCGCTTGTGTTGGGGAACAAACTGATCTGCAGATTAGAGGTAGTGGCATCTATGGTTGTTTCAGCTGTTTCGTAGCCAATGTAGTTAAATACCAGCGTTCCGCTATCGGTGGGTGCTGGCAGCGTAAAGTTACCTTCCAGATCGGTTGCAGCACCAGTATTGGCGCCTCTTAAAACTACCGTTACGCCAGGCAAACCTTCTCCAGTCTCTGATAATACCCTGCCTGCTAATTTACTGCTTTGAGGTACCTTTGCCAGCTTTGAACTCTCTCCTGCTCTAGCTTTTGCCACAGTTGCTCCTGGTGCTGCCTGGGTTTGGAAGCCTGCTTGGCTGGTGGTCGTGCTATCTTCCTTCAGCTTGGTACTTGTCGCAGCCACAGGTGGAGTTGTCAGAGGTTTGAAATCGAGAGTGTTTAACGTATTTGTTTCTACTTTAAGTTCTTTTTTTGCCAAGAAGGGGGCTTGCTTACCAACAGTGGCAGGCGCAGTCGGGGTTTCAGTACCCGCTGCAGGTTCAGGTGCAAAAACCTCTTCTCTCAACTCCTCAGAAAGCGGTGCAGGTGCAGCTGGCGATAGCTCAGTTGGCTTGTTTGCCACAGTTACGGCCGGAGGGCGCTCTTTCGTGAATTGGGTGTACTGGTAATAAATAACCAGGGCCAGAGAGCACAGCAGAGCCACAATGGCAGCTGCAGCCCGCCAGTCGAGGAGGGGCATAGCTGGCAACCGACGTTTCTTTTTGGGCTGTTTCAGGTTTTGTAGCCGGAAGTTGATAGAGTGGACTGCATTGCGGGTAGTGGCACGATCGGCCAGCACCATGCCATCTACCACATCTGTACAGATGTCGCAGGTAAGAAGGTGCTGCTCTACCTCCAGGCTTTCAGCAGAAGGCAAGGTGTTCTCCTGGTACTGGCGCAGCTCCTCCAGCGTGGGGTGCTCCGCGCCTCCCCAAATCAGTTCCTCTTTATGGCTGCTCATGATGGTTCTCCAGGTAAATTTTAAGATTTCTTCGGCCGTTCTGTATGTAGCTTTTCACTTTGGGTAATTCACATCCGGTTATAAGGGCAATCTCTTTGTAACTTTTATGCTGCAGGTAAAACAGCTCCAGGCAGGTTTTCTGTTCAGGAGGCAGTTCTGTAAGTCCTTTTTCCAGCAGCTGCAGGGTTGCTTCCTGTTGGTCTTCCTCTACAAGATGCAGCAAAGCTGTTGATTCCATAAGCAATGCTGTTTTGTCGTCTACTGGCACCTGCTTAGTGTTGTGGCTACGCAGCAGTACCAGGCAGTGGTTGCGGGTGGTAACGTGCAGCCAGCTCTTGAAATTGGTTATCTGGTGTTTTTTCAGAAGCTCGATCAGCTTTTCGAAAACCTGCATGGTGGCATCCTTGCTGTCGTCCTCATCTTTCAGGTATTTGAGGCAAACGAGGTACACCATTTCCGTGTAACGCTCAAAGAGTTCTCCCATGGCGCGCATGTCGCCGGTTTGCTGGTACTTTTGCACCAGCTCCAGGTCGCTTGGAGGCGTAGGTTTGGAGAACAGTTTTAGAAACATGGAGCTGTAACGGTAGCTTTGGTTGTAAGCAGGTTATAAGTAAAGCCAGTTTTACACTTGTACGGATATCAAAGGACACACGGCAAAAGCTGTCAGGAATCGTGGTTGTAACCTAACGAAAATTTTCCGAAAGAAAAATCCTGTTTTTTTATGGAAACACCGGGCTTGCTGCATCCTTTTACAAACCATATAAACTAAGACTATGATCAGACATGCCTCTATTCTCGCCGTGCTGCTAAGCCTCTTTGTGCTGGGCGGCTATGTGTTTGCGCTCCAGACACAAGACCGAATTATAACAGGTAAGGTTACTGCCGCCGATGATGGGGCACCTTTGCCGGGTGTTACCGTTTCGGTTAAGGGCGCGCAGGTGGGCGCCACCACCAATCAGGACGGACAGTATAAGCTGGTGGTGCCTGCTAACCATAACATGCTGGTATTCTCTTTTATTGGGTTTAAAACGCAGGAAGTAAAGATAGGTACCCACACCGAAGTTAACGTAAAACTGCAGCTCGACAACAGGCTGCTCGAAGAGGTGGTGGTAACCGGCTACGAGAGCCGAAAAGGCAAAGTAACGCGCCACGGAACAATTTCCGAAATGCAGGTAATGGCTCCTGCACCCGTTAAACATACCACACCGGTTCTACAGCAAAATTCCGAAATGGTAGTAACAAGCCGGTTCAATACCGAAGAGTACGATGCCGTGCACGAAAGCATCTTTCTGGAAGCCACCCGTAACCCCCTCTCCACCTTTTCTATAGACGTTGATAATGCCTCTTATAGCAACGTGCGCCGCTTTTTGAATATGGGGCAGAAACCGCCAAAAGATGCAGTCAGAGTAGAGGAACTTATAAATTACTTTACCTATGATTATCCGCAGCCCCAAGGCCAGGAACCTTTTTCTGTTACGACAGAACTCTCTGCCTGCCCCTGGAACCCGCAAAACCAGCTGCTGCATATCGGGCTGCAGGGCCGCAGCATACCGGCAGAAAACCTGCCGGCCTCTAACCTGGTGCTGCTGGCAGATGTGTCGGGTTCTATGGATGAGCCTGCCAAGTTGCCGCTTGTAAAAGCCGGGTTTAAGTTATTGGTGGAGCAGCTTCGGCCTCAGGACAAAGTTGCCATTGTGGTGTATGCCGGGGCAGCAGGGCAGGTGCTTGCGCCAACCCCCGGTAACCAAAAGGCAAAAATTCTGGAGGCCATCGAGAACCTGCACGCCGGAGGTTCTACAGCCGGTGGCGAAGGCATAACGCTGGCCTATGCCATTGCACAGCAGCATTTTATAAAAGGAGGCAATAACCGAATAATTCTGGCAACAGATGGCGATTTTAACATAGGAGCCTCAAGCAATGCCGACATGGAGCGCCTGATAGAGCAGAAACGGAAATCGGGGGTTTATTTAACTGTGCTGGGCTTCGGCATGGGTAATTACAAAGACTCTAAAATGGAGATTCTGGCCAACAAAGGCAATGGCAACTATGCCTACGTAGATAACCTGCTGGAGGCAAAAAAAGTGTTTGTGAGCGAGTTTGGCGGCACCCTCTTTACCATTGCCAAAGATGTTAAGCTGCAGCTGGAGTTTAACCCGGCCAACGTGCATGCCTACCGCCTGATCGGGTACGAGAACCGCGCCTTGAAAAACGAAGATTTCAACAACGATGCCAAAGATGCCGGCGACCTGGGAGCCGGCCACACCGTTACCGCACTTTACGAAATTGTACCTGCAGGAGCTGGCACTGCTACAACTACACCAGCCCCTGTAGATGCCCTGAAATACCAGCAAGCACCAGCTACCACGGCTGCAGCCAACACAGGTGAGTTACTAACACTGAAACTGCGCTACAAGCACCCCGACGGCGATAAAAGCAGCTTGTTGCAACACACAGTGCAGCAGCAGGTTATAGCAGGCCCCAACACCTCCGATAATTTCAGGTTTTCGGCGGCTGTTGCCTCTTTCGGCATGCTGCTCCGCGATTCTGAATTTAAAGGCAATGCCACTTTTGCCTCCACCCTGCAACTAGCAGAGGGTGCCAGAGGCAAAGACAAAGAAGGCTATCGGGTAGAATTTATTAACCTTGTAAAGTCGATGAGCCTGCTGAGCAGCGGGAAGTAAGTAGATTTGTAGATTACTGAAGGAGATTTTGTACTTTTTTTTCTGGTCTGCAATTTTCAAATATCTTGTTTACCCTTGGCATTATTTGAACCAAAATCCTTTTGGAGGCACTTTTCATTCGAATAATTTAATTTTGCCGTAGCTGTTGTATGTGTCTTTAAGTTGAAAGTAAAGACTACTCCAAAAGGTTTTCTCCTTCTGCTGTTCAGATTTCAGCAGAAGGAGAAAACCTTTTGTCCTGTGCCCTCATGCTTATGTCTTGTTTCTAAAAGATGTCTGATTACAAAGTCAGAAAGATAATACTGGCTGCAGGAGAAATCATTTACCTGGCAGAGGTACTTGCAGAAAACCAACGTTTTGGAAGTACAGAGCGCTGCTGGAGGTAAAATAACTAAAAAAAATTATTCTTATAGTTAACTGTTTCAGAATACTTTGCAGTTAAATTGAATTTTTTAAAAAATGCTTTTGTATATATCCATACGATCGACTAGATTTATCATAAAGTTCAAGATTTAATAGCATTTTTCTGTTATTATTTTTAAAAAGACAGCAGCTTTTTCAGGGTTAATTTGTTATGGAATGGAGAGTAATAAGAGTAGTGGCGTATTAGGTCGGGTAGTTGATTTTTCTCTTGATCTGATTTGTGCTATTGACAAAGAAGGACAAATTTACCAGATAAATGACATCTGCAAGCAAATTCTGGGTTATGAGCGGGAGGAACTGGAGAACAAGAACTTCTTCAGTTTTATTCATCCTAAACATTATGAGGCCACCCGTTCTTTTGCAAAAGATATCTTTAAAAAAGCTAAGAAAAGTTATTTCGAGAACTGCTACCTGAGCAAAACCGGCCACGAGGTGCACCTGCAGTGGTCTACTGTCTGGTCTGAAGAAGATGAACTGTACTTTTGCATCGGGCGTGATATAACCGAGCAAAAACGGGTTACGCAGCAACTCCGCGAAAAAGACGAGCTCTACAGGTCGCTGATCGAGTACGGTGCCGATATGCTCGGGTTACTGGATGCCACAGGTACTTACCTGTATGTTAGCGAATCAACGAAAAATGTGCTGGGCTATTTGCCAAGCCAGTTGCTGGGGCAAAACGCTTTAAGTTTAATACACCCCGATGACCTGGAAAAAGTGCAGGAGGGGCTCTCTCAGATTAACACAGGCAATTATCTTCAGATTCTCGAATTTCGATTTAAAGCGGAAGATGGAAATTGGCGCTGGATCGAAACCAAAGCCAGCAACCAGTTAAATAACCCGGCCATTAAAGGCATTGCCATTAGCTCGCGCGACATAACAGAGCAAAAGCTGAACCGGCTGCAGCTGCAGGAGAGCGAGCAACGTTTCCGCTCTCTGTTCGAGAATAATCCGAACCTGGTGTATTACCAGAACCGCGAAGGCAAGATACTCGATGCAAACCCGGCTTTTTTAACCGCTTTCGGCCTTAGCAAAGGTGGGTTCGTGGGCTACTCAATTTTCGATTTCCTGCCATCGGATGTGAAAAGTTATACCTACCAAAAACACCTGGAAGCCTTTGATGGAAAGCTGGTTAGCTACGATCTCGAAACGGAGATAATAGGTTTTGACCACAAAGGCCGACGAAATTTTAGCATTACCAAAGTTCCTGTTACTATAAACGATACAGTTGTCGGGATCTACAGTATTTTAAAAGATACAACAGACATTATTCAGTCGCAGAAAACAATTCAGCAGCAGGCTAATAAGCTGAACACGATCTTCGAAAGCATTACAAACGCATTTTTTGTACTCGACAAAAACAGGAACTTTAACTATATAAACAAAGAAGCAGAGCGGCTGCTGCAACTTAACCGGAAAGATTGCCTGGGAAAAGACATTCTGACATTTTTCCCGGAAGAAAATACAGGCGGTTTCATACCTTATTACCAACAAGCCATAACAACAGGTGAAACAGTTTATTATAAAACGTTCATTCAAAAGGCAGATGTGTGGTTAGAAGTTGCCATGTACCCGTCTGAAGAAGGCGTTTCTGTTTACTTTACTGATATTACTGATAGAGTAAAGACAGAGCAGGAACTTGTAAAGCTTTCGTTGGTGGCCAGTAAAATAACAAATGGCGTTAACATTATGGATGCTACCGGCCACATAGAATGGGTAAACGAAGGCTTTGCTGTACTTACCGGCTATACGCTGGAAGAAGTGGTTGGCAAAACGCCGGGTGAGTTCTTATACGGGCCGGAGACCAGCCTCGAAACTGTTAACTACATCAGGGAACACCTGGTAAAGGGCATGGCTGTATCAGCAGAGATGCTCGATTACCATAAATCTGGCGAAAAAATTTGGCTGGCGGTGAACATAACCCCGATCCTGGATACTACCGGCAAGGTTAACAGGTTTATTAGCATTCTAACTGATATTACTGATAAAAAAGAAGCAGAGCAGGAGCTAAAGCAGCTGTCGTTAGTGGCCAACAAGATATCTAACGGCGTTACTATTATGAATGCCAGTGGCTGCATTGAGTGGGTAAACGATGGCTTTACCACCCTTACGGGCTACAACAAAAGCGAGGTTATGGGCCGTAGGCCACAGGATTTCCTGCACGGTCCCGAAACAAATCTCAACTCGGTTCGCCTGATAGGGGAGCGGTTAAGCAACGCCTTGCCGGTTTCTGTTGAAATGCTTGATTATCAGAAATCGGGTAGCAGAATTTGGCTGGCTGTAGATATTACACCTGTTTTGGATGACGCTGGCAAGGTTGTTAATTTTATCAGCATCCAGACCGATATTACCGAAAGAATCAGGTTTAGAGAGGAGTTGAAGAAACTCTCGCTGGTGGCCAGCAAAACAACCAACAGCGTTATTATAATGGATGCCTATGGCCGAATAGAGTGGGTAAACAAGGCTTTCTGCACGTTCTCCGGTTACGAAATGGCTGATGTGCTCGGGCAGGTACCGGGTGAGCTTCTAGCCGGCCCCGACTCTGATGCAGCGCAGATACAGGAGCTCCAGGACAAGTTAAAAATGGGGTTACCCGTTTCTATGGAGCTTTTAAATTACATTAAGTCCGGTGAGAAAAAATGGGTTCTGGTAGAAATAACTCCCGTGAAAGATAAAAATGGGCAGGTATTGCGCTTAATTGCCATACAAACAGATATAACAGAGCGCAAGCAGGCAGAAGTACAGCAGATGAAAATGACGCAGGACCTCTACAAGCAGAACCGGGACCTGCAGCAATTTACCTACATCGTGTCGCATAACCTGCGGGCACCCGTTGCAAACGCCCTTGGCCTTACTAACCTGATGGGAAGGGTAGATAAACATGACATAGCCTTCGATAAAGCATTGCTCAACCTTAAAAAAAGCATTATGCAGCTCGATTGTACTTTAAAAGATGTTAACACCATTCTTACAGCACGAAATCATAAACCAGAATCTGCTCTGCTTAATGTAAAGGAGGTTTGCCAACAGGCAGAAGAAGCGTTGCAGGACCAACTCATAGCCTGCTCAGGCAATATTCATTACAGATTTACCGGAAATTTGTTTATTCAGGCAGATAAAGCATATCTGTACAGTGTTTTTTACAACATGCTCTCCAATGCCATTAAGTACCGGTCGGCAGACAGGGCTTTAGATGTTGTCGTTACGGGTTCAAGTACTCCCGAAAATACAATAGTGCTGTCTGTTGCCGACAACGGATTAGGCATGGACCTGAAAAAAGTAGGGAAAGAAATGTTTAAGCTGTATAGCCGGTTTCATCCTGATATTAATGGCCGGGGCATTGGGCTATTTCTGGTTAAGTCGCATGTAGAAGCGATGGGAGGCAGCATAGAAGTTGAAAGTGAATTGAACGTAGGAACCAAATTTATAATTAGTTTAAACTGATAAACATGCAAGTTTTTGTTATAGATGATGACGAGATAAGTACTTTTCTGGCAGAGCAGGTCTTGCTGGAGGAGGACGAAGCCACTTCTGTCTCAACTTTTGCCTCGGCTTCAGATGCCTTTGAAACATTAACAAAGCATGCCCAGACCGATGTGCCAGAGATGGTGCTGCTCGACCTGCACATGCCCGAAATGAGCGGCTGGGAATTTCTGGATGCGCTGAGGCCTTATGAGCAATACCTCTATGGCAGATGCCACATCTATATTCTCAGTTCCTCACTCGACCCGGAAGATGAGACAAAAGCAGGCTTGTATACCCTCGTAAGTGGCTTTCTGCAAAAACCTATTGACCCCGATGTGCTGCAGGCACTTTTCTCGCAGGTAAAAAACGACACTATATTTTAACGCCTCTCCAGTAGTACCAGTGCCAGGTGGTATGCCATTGCTGCTACTGCTGGTTGTGGTTAAGGCTGGTTTTTCTACTGCGCTGCCGGGGTTTTAACTATAATGTTTGGTTTTGGCGGCTTGGCCATGCCGTGGCCCAGAAAGTAGCTGGTATGTGGCGGCTGGTTGTAACCTACGTTCTGCCAGGCAATGCTCAGGCGGTACTGCGGGTCGTGCATGAGCGTGTAGAGCCGGTGCTCGGTAGGGATGGTGGTGGTAAAGATCCGTAATTCTTTGCTGTCTTCTGTCCGGAACATTACCTCTTCGCGCCAGTCGCCTAGTATGTCGGCGCTAAGAGCAGGAGTGGCCTTGGTGCCGTTGTTGGAGCTGCAGCCTTCAGCGCTGAACAGGCGCACGGCTTCTTCTTTCTCGTAATCCCACTTGTCTATAAAATTTCGGTCCAGGATTTCGCGTAGCAGGTCACCATCCCACCAGATTCCGAAGTTAACAGATGTAGGTGCTTTGCTGATGCGCTTGCCTTTTACATTGTAGAGTCCATCACTACCATTCCACCACATTTCAGCGCCAGGGTTACGTGGGTCCAGGTCGGCTATCATGCCGCGGCCTACGTCTCTTTTTTCTTCGCCACCCCAAATTATTTCGCCGGTACGGGCATTAAACAGTGCCACGCCATACCCTTCGGCTGCAAGACCTTCTTCTGTTTCAATTTCGTGCACGCCCCACACCAGCTGGTCGGGGTTAGTTGGGTCGAAGCGGCTCACGTGCAGGGCGTCGCCGTGGCGCAGGCCGGTGGAGTAAATGCCTTTGCCATCGTCGTCTACTGCCATGGCACCGTACACAATCTCATCTTTGCCGTCACCGTCTATATCGTTCACGCTTAAGCTGTGGTTGCCCTGGCCCGAGAAAGGGTTTTTGCTGTTTTCAGAGTCGAATACCCAGCGCGAAGTGAGTTTGCCATCGCGCCAGTCCCAGGCGGCGATAACGCTGCGGCCGTAGTAACCACGGCACATAAGCACACTTGGGAGCTTGCCATCTAAGTAAGCGGCACCGGCCAGAAAACGGTCGGAGCGGTTGCCGGAGCAGTCGTTGCCACCGTTGCCGCCTACGCCGCCCCAGCCACACAAGTCGCCCCGGCCCACCAGGTAGTCGGCCGTGGCCAAGGCTTCGCCTGTTTCGCCGCTGAACACTGTAAAGAACTCCGGCCCCTGCAGAATCTTGCCATCGGCATCACGCCAGTCTTTTGATGCGTCGCCAATAACCTTGCCTTTGCCATCGGTGGTGCCATCGGCTGTTTTGCAGGCAAATTCTGCTTTGCCGTCGCCGTCCATGTCTATCACAATAAACTGGGTATAGTGTGCACCTTCGCGTATGTTTTTGCCAAGGTTAATTTCCCATAAGAGGGTGCCGTCCAGTTTATAAGCCTGAAAAATAGGTTCATCGGTAAAGCCTTTGGAAGGAGTGTCGCGGCTGCGGCCGGTCATATGAATAATGACCTCATACTCGCCGTCGCCGTTCAGGTCACCAACGGAGGCATCGTTGGCGGTATAGCCTTCTGGCGTTTGTAATGGAATGCTCAGGTAGTTTTGCTCCCATACTACGGCTGTTTCTGAGGCTGCCAGTTCTTTGCCTTGCAGCACAGGCTTTACAAAATAGCTGGTTTCCTTTTTGAGGTCAGCTTTGGTGTCTACAAAGTTCGTGCTGCTGGTAATGGGTTGCTTGTTAAGCCTGACAGGTTTTTTGTTGCCGCTTTTCCGGTAGAGGTTAAAGGCTGTTTCTTCTGGTTCGGTACCAAGTAAACGCCAGCCAACATAAACGGTGTTATTGGGGTTCTTAACGGCTACGATGCCTCTGTTCAGGTATTCCATCTGCCGTTGGCCCAAGGTGGCGCCGGCAAACAGGTAGCAAAAGAGGAGGGTAAGCGAAAACGTTTTGAGTATGGTCATGCGCAACGGTATTGCTATTTGTGAATAAGTAGGGGCTTCCTGTAAATGAATCGCTACTCGTTTTGATTGAATTATGCTAACCTATTAATGCGGTAGTAGCGAATTGGTGAATAGCTCTCTTTCATCCTCTATTAAGAACTCTTTTGAGCCAGACTCTACTGGTTTAGTAGTACTAAGTTTACATCGTTGCGGCTATTGCTGTGACCTCGGGGTGAAGCTGTTGTATTGCTGGAGTCTTAGTTCTTTTTGTCTTGATACAAAAAGAACAAAAAAAAATCAAGACGATTTTGTCTAAAGTGGCCCCTGCACCTCCACTCGCTGAACGCTCAGACAAAAAACCGGGGATAGGTGCACCTGGCTCAGGTGTTCGCTCTGTAGCTTCCTGCCGCAATATTGTTTTGTATAGTAGCTTTCTTCCGATGAAATTATTCTAATGATTTTGCCATTCCAAAGGCTTTTTAACGAAAGTCGATCTAAGGGTAAAACATCACTCTCTTAATCATCGATGCAAGGTTCACTCAAAACAACCATTCAACAATTTAACAATCACCAATCAACAACCAGCATCAAATTATTCAGATGAAAATAGCCTTCCAGAGATATTTGACCCATAGAAGGGTCAAGGGTCTCCGGAAGGCTATTTGAAATAATTACTTTGCTGTGGAGGAAAACTGTACGGAGCTATCGTTCATCTCAAACTTGTTGCCTTTTAAAAGGTTAATCATTTCGGCTCCGGCGAGCAGAACAGGGCCGTAGCCGTGGGCGGCGTATACATTAATAGGGCGGTAGTAATAAAAAGCCGGATCGAAGCCCATGCCTGTGCCTACACATGTGCCCTCTACCTGGCCTTTGTCGTTTACTTTGGTTGATACGGCGTTCCAGGCGAGCAGAACCATCGGGCCGTATGCCTGTTTATCGAGCCAGCCCTGGTTTATGGCGCGGGCAATGGCATAGGCATAAATAGCAGTGGCGGAGGTTTCGAGGTAAGAGTCGTTGCGGTCGAGGAGCTGGTGCCAGAAGCCTTCGCCCGACTGGTACATGGCCAGCCCTTGAACATGTGCCTGCAACTGCGCCTGCACTTTCTGGTAACCGGCATGTTCTTTTGGCAGTACATCCAGCAGCTCCACCAATGTCATAACGGCCCAGCCATTGGCACGCGCCCAATGGAACTGCGGATGCGGCTCCATGCCCTGCACCCAGCCATGCATGTAAAGCCCTTTTTCTTTGTTGAACATGCGGTCGGAGTACTGCAGCACCTGCTTCACGGCATCGTCGTAGTAACGATTGTCGTTGGTAAGTTTGCCCATTTGCGCCAGGGCCGGCACGCTCATAAACAGGTCGTCGAGCCAGAGGGTGTTGGGCAGCGGACGGTTACGTGCCAGCGTACCGTCTGGCAACCTGAACTCTTTATTGCTGATGTAGTCCATGTAGTTGTCGATGATCGGGCGCAGGTTTGTTTTGGTGGCACCGCTGCGGCTGGCTTTGATCATGGCGGCTGCCATGGCTCCGGCATCGTCGAGGGCGTGTGGAGCGAGCATCTGGCGGAGCGGACCTTTGGCATCTGGTTTTTTCTTTAGCTCGTTTTGGTAAAAAGGAGCAGCATCGGCCAGGAAGTTCAGGCGTTGGGTGGTATAGTTGGTGTAGCGTTTGTCACCGGTTGCCTCTCCGGCCAGCAGCATGCCGGCATAAGTTACACCCCATTCGTAACTAGTAAGCCTAAAATCGCCTTGCTCCAGCGTCGACTCATTGTTTAGCTTTTTCAGGTCGGTGATGGCTTTGCCATTTTTGTCGAGCATGCGGGCGGGGGTGGTGGCATCGAGGTAGCCGTGTACCCGCTGCAGCACTT
The DNA here is from genome assembly GCF_008017455.1 of Pontibacter qinzhouensis. Taxonomy (GTDB): domain Bacteria; phylum Bacteroidota; class Bacteroidia; order Cytophagales; family Hymenobacteraceae; genus Pontibacter; species Pontibacter qinzhouensis. Next base: position 39,102 of record NZ_VRTY01000021.1, read on the forward strand.
TGGTTATATCCTCTACCGTAGTTTTACCATAGGGTGTAATGTAGTCGGGCTGCATGGCGTGCAGCGGGGTATTGGTATCAGTGGTTTTGGTCTGCGCCGTGGCCGCTTGCAAAGTACCGGCAGTTATAGCCAACGCCAGAAGGGCTTTTCTCAGGTTCTTGCCAGCGCTTCCTGTTGTGGAAGCAGTTAGTTGTTTATCCATTTTTTTATAAGTAGAAAGTCGGTTACTTTGAAAGTATTTTGCTTACACAGCAGAACTCCTGGTGCAACAACAGGAGGCAGGCTAAAAATATATAAAACAAACGTTTGTTCTGTAATAAAGCAATTAAATATGTTGGTGTAAGTTATTTAGTGGTTTTAGCAGCATGTTTTTCTAAAGCTACTGATATTCCGCTTCCATTCTATCCTGCGCTGTCCGGTACCATGCGAGAGACAGGAAGAGGGAGTTCTCAGATGAATTATTCTAATGATTTTGCCCTTCCAAAGAAGTTTTGGCTATTTCAGGTCAAGGGTTTGGTACACTTTTATTTAATTTCCCGGAACTTGCAATGGCACTACAGTCTGTTAAAAGACGCAAGGCACAAGATTTTATATCAACTCGTAAAGAGGTTCCAAGAAACAGCTTCACGAAGTTGTCACAGCAGTAAACGCAACTATGCGAACTTAAGACAAACATTACAAGTAGCCATTGCTTTTGGATTTCGCCCACAAGATTCTTCCAGAATGACAGAGTGGTTATAGCTGAAACAGAAATGGAAAACTTTAATACTGTTTGGTATCATATTGCATCTTTTGGTGTGTAAAGAACAAATTTTGGCAAGTTGTATATTTGTGAATCATTAGCAGAATGTTCCTTAAAAACGAGAGGCTGCCATTTTGCGGCAGCCTCTCGTTTTTAAGGAACATCAATTGTTACCTTCCTACTTCTTCATCTTTAAAAGATTAGAACAGCTCATCTTTTACAGGTCGGCTAAACTGCTCGGGAGCAGCATCGTCTGTTTTAGGTAAGCCGAAGTAGAAATAAAGTGTTCTTTTGATCGGGCTGTTTACCTTGTTGGCCTCGCCGGTAGGGCCGAGGTTGTGGGTGTTTGCGCTGATGTTCAGGGCCAGTTTGGTACCCAGTGCCGGAATGTTATCGAGGAACGAGATGTTGCCGACTGGCAGCTCCGGGTGCGGTTTCACGCCGGAAAGACCATAGAAATCGAAGCGGCGCACGAACAGGTCTTTTTCCTTGCTGGCCACCAGGAACTTGCCCTGCACGGTGTTGAACTCCATCCAGGTAACATCGGCAAAATAGCCTTTAAACTCGGGGTAGTTCCAGGGGCCACTGCCCGTATGGGTGTCGTTGTAGTAATTTTCCCACACGTTGTGTGTAACACCTTGCAGCCTGTTTTTCCAGACACGGTAGGGGCCTTTGCCCAGCCACTTAGCACCAATCACGAAGTTTTCGGGGTAGGTGAAGCTGATGCCGGTAAATGGGTAATCGCCATTCAGGCTGTATTCGTAGTCGAGGCTGAGCCAGCCGCTGCCGTGCATTTTCCAGCGGGCATATTTCATGTCGCCGCTGTAGCTTACTTCCACCACATGGCCATCGCCTTCTTTGTAATGCTTCATGTTGGCCATGGTCGCCTTGCCCGTCACCATTACAGGTCCGTTCCCGAAAAACAAACCCATGCTCTTGGTGTTGGTCAGCTGAGCGATCTGGCCTGTTTTTCTATTAAAGGAAATTCCGACCTCGCCGCCTTTCAGGGTAATGGTAGAGTCGGTTTCAGTTACTTCCACAGAGCTTTTATCGCTCAGGTCCACAATGCCCGCCAGCATGGCCTCATTCGACCTTATGTTCCAGCTCCAGGTGTAGATGAGTTCTTTGGCCGGATCGTAAGCCGACAGCAGCAGCAGGTCGTGTTCTTTCCAGTCGGCGGGGAGGTTGAGTTTCAGGTTGCCTTTGGCTACGGGCGCAATGGCTGGTCCGGCTCCGGTGCCTTTCTTTTTCGTGATGTGGCCGGTAAACCTGTCGCCTGGCTTACGGTAATCGGCCAGCTCCCACTGGAAGGTGCATTGGTTCAGGTTGGTGAAGTGGAAGCGGTTCTCTACGGCAATCTCCCCGTTAAAATTGGCTGGCAACTCTTTCAGATTGATCTTCACGGGAGAAAAAACTTCTCTTATAGCCCAAAAGCTGCCTTCTTTCTGGCGGTAAGGTCCTACCACACCATCCGGCGCATTTACTTTGTTTACATCGATGTAACCATCCAGGTCTGTGCGTACAATACCTTCATCTACCAGCGCCCATAAAAAGCCACCGGCTCCGAGTTTGCTGTTCCAGTGCAGTTCCCAGAAATCGTGGAGAGAGGTGCCGCCACCGCCATCGTCCTGAGAGTGCAGGAATTCAGTTGGCATGTAAATGTTCGGACCTTCGAGGATGCTTTTGGTGCTGTAGTAATCTTCGTAGTGGTTGCAATCTATACCGTTTAGCTCGTTGCCCGGGCGGTGGTGCGCATGTATAACGGGGCGGTTGGAGTGGTCGTAAAGGGCGTAATCATCTATGAGTTCTTTGTTGTGGCCGCCTTCGTTACCGTTGCTCCACAAGATGATAGAGGGGTGGTTGGCATCCCGTATCACCATTTCCTTCACCAGCTTAGCGCCTACTTTGGTGTTGTAGGCGTTCTGCCAGCCAGCCAGTTCGTCGAGTACGTAGAGGCCCAGCGAGTCGCAGATTTCCAGGAAAGCTTTATCGGGAGGGTAGTGGGCGCAGCGCACGGCATTCATATTCATCTCCTTCATCAGCTTTACGTCCATCAGGTCTATTTCGCGGCTCACCGAGCGGCCCGTCTCAGGCCACCACACATGGCGGTTAATGCCTTTCATTTTAATCTTGGTGCCGTTTACGTAAATGCCGTCACCTTCCCGTATCTCGATGGTGCGGAATCCGAATTTGTCTGTTGTTTGCGAAACTGTTTTTCTGCCAGATACGATGGAAGTCCTGACGCTATAGAGGTTCGGGGTTTCGGAGGTCCATTGCAGTGGGTTAGCAACCTGTGTTTTCAGGTTCACGAGGGTATCTGTTTGCGCAAATGCCTTGCGAGTGGTGGCTACTACTTTGCCACTGGCATCCAGAATTTCGGCCAGTACCTCGTGTTTTGCCTGCGGATTTTTCAGGTACACGTTCATCGAGAAAGAACCGTCGGCTTTGGCATCTACAGCAGTCCAGTCGATGTGCTGCTTTGGCTGTGCCTCCAGGTAAACCGGCCGGAAAATGCCACCGAAAATCCAATAGTCGGCCAGTCGTTCGGCACTGTTCACGGAGGGGTCGGCCGACATTTTGCTTACCGTTACTTCCAGCAGGTTGTCCTTGCCAATCTCCAGCTTGTCGCTGATGTTGTACTTGAAGCGATAAAAAGAGCCCTGATGAATCGGACCGGCTGGCTTGCCATTAATCTTCACTTCGGTGTCGGTCATAGAGCCTTCAAACACAATGTAAATCTCTTTGTTCTTCCAGCCTTTAGGTACCTGAAAGGTGTGCTTGTACATGCCTTTTTCGTCGGCGAACCGGAAGTTCTTACCATAGGTCACATAGTCGCGGCCATAGTTGTAGGAGCCGAAACCCTGCTGCTCCCAATGCGATGGCACCTGAATCGTGCTCCAGACACCGCTGTTGCGGCCACCGGTACAGAAAAAGTCCCAGGTCACGGTGTTCTTGTTATCGGTGCCGGAAAGGTATTTTACTTCCCGTTGAGGCGAATCTTTAGCGAAGGCCGTGTTGGTGCCAATTAGAAGTAAGCAAAAGAAAAGCAGTTTTTTTATCGACATGAGTTGATAGGAATTATGCTGATTGTTTTCGTTATAACAACTTTACCCGCCACCGGAATAGCAGCAGGTAAAGTTGTATAAAACTAGCCGGTCTGGCAAACTTAACTGTCCTGCGGTATCCGGCAAAGGTTTTAAATGAATTTTATGGAATGAGTTGAAAAGGCTGATGCTTTCGGTGTGATGGGTAGTTTTGGGCATGAAGAAAGAAGTCCTCTTTTGAAGCCAATTTTGTAGTAGAAGCTCAGTTTCCAGCATGGAGCACTAGTGTGGGCTTGGAGCTCGTACTTTCACCAAGGATGAGTATATGGCTTGTGAAGGAACGAGCTGCAAGCTCGCACCAGCGACTAAAGAAAAAAGCTCCGAAAGGCCTTGCTGATTAGAATAATTGGTTTCCAGCCTAAGGCCTGATACTAAATGGTATCTTAGCAAAAAACCGGCTGTCGCAGAGAGAGATGCCACAACTGCGACAGCCAGATTGAACGCAACAAAGTTATTTCTTAGACTGAACTGTAGCTTCAGCGCCAGCGCCGGCTTCCAGTGTAATAGGTGTCAGTAGCACCGGACCGATTAGCCCAGAGGCACGGGGCTGCCATTTAGCGGCAGTAAAACCACCTTGGTCGTCCCTGTTTTCACTCCTTCGGGCTGCTACATTCACGTTGTAGAATTTCTTCCACGCTATCTTATTGCGATCCATGTAGGCGGCACGGTTGGCCATAGAGTTAGAAACCTGCACTTCCAGCACATTTTTCTTCCGGAGCAGGTTGTCCGGAATGGTGAGCTGGTAGGTTGGCCCGATAAGCGTTTCAAGTTCTTTGCCGTTCAGGAGCACCCTCGCACTTTCTTCTACCTGCCCCAGGTCGAGGAGCCAGGCTTGCGCTTTGCCTTTAGGTTTGGTAAAGGAGAGCGTGTAACTTGCTGTGCCGGAGAAATTCTTATACTCCTCGGCTCCAAAATCTGCCCAGGATTTAAGCGTAGAGGTTTTGACTTCGGCAGGTTTTGCCGGACCACCCTCTGTAAATCGAATGGTCCAGTTGCCACTTAGTTCCTGCGCATTGCCTGCTGGTTTGGTGTAGGTATAAGGAGTTCCGCTGGCGGTAGTGGTCCTTGTTTCCAGGATGCAGGATTCGCCTGGTGCCAGTTGCAGGTACACCTCATTCGTGCCATCACCGGATTTACGAATATTGGAATATCCCGTTTTCCCTGTCATAGGATCAAACACGGCGACAGATAGCGAGTTTGCCTGCAAGGGCACATAACCATCAAAAGCTTTTTCACCCCAATTAGAAATAAAGTAATAATTGCCCTGGTCGTGCTGGCGGCGTACGTACTGTAGGCCACTGTCTACCATCGGCTCACGTTTCAATCCGGCAAATTGCAACGCTTCATGCAAATCGCTGCCTGCTACAAAAGAGCCTTTGCCAATAGTTGCTTTCCGGATGCCAGCTTTATCGGTGTTGCTGAAGTTTAGTTGCGCCACCAGTTGCTGGTACTTTGCCTGGCGCTCTTTCAGGCTGCCCAGACCCGGTACATCGGCAGGCAGGTTTTTATAAACGACAACAGTAGCCCCCTCTCTTGCCAGTTTCACCAGTTGCTCAAATGTTTCGAGCGGGATGAGGCGGGCATCCGGAACCACCACTGTTTTATAAGCAATGCCGCCAGTTTGCAGCGTGTTCTGCGCGGACTTTACCTGCAACAACTGCCGGTCCGAGATAAAATCGAAGCTGTAGCCTTTGGCCTGCATTTCGTTGGCACTGGCTTCTACTCCTGTTCCCCTGAAACCATGCGCTATGCCATCGAAGTGTTGCAACAAGGCATTGCCGGGAGTGGAGTAGGTGTCGTAGATGGGCAGGTAGAGCAGCACGTCGTTGTTGGGTTTGCCTGCCTGCAGGAACGACTGGCTCCGGGCTACATAGTTATTGAGTGCCGCAAAATCGTTCCAGAAAGTATTGCTCGGGTTAAAGTGCACGGCGGCATAGAACAGCCAGCCCGGCCACGCTGCTGCCTGCGGCGAGTAGTTGGTGCCGTGGTAAAAGGTGTGGTTAACGCCTCCCAGCAGGAACAGGTCCATCGCTTTTTTGACATCGCGCAGCGACGACAGGAAATGCTCGTTCTCCCAGGTAGCCGATTCTGAAGAACTCAGTTTTTTGCCGGTTACGTTGGCGGCAGAAGAGGCAAATTTAATGCGCATAATATCGGTGCCTTCTATCTCCGGAATGTCGGTGGCGGCGTACAGGTCAAGGATGTTGGCTGGGGAGCCGTGCGCCTGGTTCCGGATAAGAGCGCCGTGCTTTTGTGCCCATGTGTGCCACTCCTGTGTGTAATTTTCCAAGATCAGGTCAGAAATGGTTTCGCGGTAATCGCAGCGCACGCGCTGGTTGTTTTCTAAGGTGCTTTTTCCGAACAGCGCAGGCAAATGGTGGCGCAAATCGTAGCCACGGCGTTTCTGGAACTCTTCGAGCAGGCGGGGTGTCCAGTTGGCTTCGCCTTGTGCATCGTCTACTTCGTAAGAGTCGTTGAAAAAAGCACGGAGCGATTTAATGTCCTGTCCTTTAAATGCCTCGTCGAAACGCTTCAGGTAATTTTCGGTGGCTTGTTTGGAGAAGTGGTCTATTACATCGCCTTCGCCACCGGGGCCTGCGCGTTCTACCATTTTACCATGCCAGCCCTGAAATATCGCGTACAAGTTCCAGTTTCCGGCAGGGGCTTTCCAGCTTAAAGTTCCTTTCTGATCTACCTTGTTCGTCAGGTCCAGTACCTGGCCTTTGTCGGAGTAGGCCATGAGGGTTTGTAGCGGAAGCGGCTTCGGGAAACGTACCTGATCGAAAGCGTGCAGCTGCAGGTTGGGGTTTTTTATGATGGGCTCCTGCAACTTCTCTATGGCAATCTTCTCGCCGACAGTGCGCACAAGGGGCTGCTGGCTAAACTGCACCGGCTCTTTCAGGCTCTCGCCACTTTTCAGGGAGTAGGTTTTGTGCGCCACGTACTTGCAGGCATCTTCCTGGCTCACCCACGGACCGCCAAATGGCCAACCCGATGCCTGGGCCATGTCCACGCCCATATTCAGCCGCTCGCCCTCCCGCAACGTATGCTTTAGCATCTCCATCCACTTAGGCGACAGAAAATCGATGAATTCACTTTCGGTGCCTTTTACTCCATAAATAGGTGTTATCTCTACACCGCCCAGGCCAGCTTTTTGGTACTGCTCCATCAGGTACGACAGGTCTTTTTCGTTTACAGCAGAGCCCATCCACCACCAGCGCGTCCAGGGTTTGGCTTCCTGCGTTATAGTGGGCCATTGAGGTGCTGGCGCTGTTTGCGCTATGGCAGTAGTGCTTCCTAGCAGCAGTATGAAGGCAGCGCCAGCGCTGATTTTTCGAAAAGCTTTCATGATGGAGAACCTTGCTTCTTTATATTTGTCAGAAATTGAAAATGATGACCTTTAAACCCCAGGTGTTTTAAACCGCTAAAACCCTTTGGAGAGCTTCACCAAATTAAAAATTAGAAATTCAAAATTTGAAATGTTGAAAAATGTGCTTCAATGGCCCTTGCAGAAGCATTTATTGTCAGTTTTTCATTTGCGGGTTGCTGATTTAGTAGTACAGCTTTACTGGAAGGCTGTTTTCATTAGCATAATTTAAATTGTTGAATTTTCGCTTTTGTTAAACGGCACTTATTTACTCTTTGCTATCTCTGCTGCGTACACCTGGCTATCGCCTTCAAAATTAGCCCTGAAAATGATCCACTTGCCATCTGGCGAGAAGTGCACATTGGGTTCGTGTTTGTAATAGTGGTGCTTCATGTTCACCAGTTTCTCTGATTTTAGCTTGTCGCCTTCTGGCCGGAAAAGATAAATCCACATGCCGTCTTCTGCTTTGGCTACCTGGCCGGGATCACCGCCATCACCGGCAAATAATTTCTGATCCGGGGAAATGTTGAAATGGATCGACCATTCATTTCTATCCATCTCATATTGTTTCTCTTTGCCAGTGGCTACGTCGGCTCCTGTTAAATAGAACTTCACGCCACGCGGCACCTGCTGATCGAACCAGATCGTTTTGCCGTCGCGGCTGAAGAACTCGTGTCCGGCAATTTCACCTTCTACAGTACGCTTATGCATGTTCTTCACTTCATTGGTCTTCATGTTATAGGTCCAGATGCGGTCTACCTTGTGCCAGGGACCTTCGTGGCAGAACATGAGCAGGTTCGGGTCGGTGGGGGAGAACTGGATGTGGCCGAGCCAGGTATTTTCGGAGTGAATCTCTTTCATCTCGCCGGTCTCTACATTTACGGTGAAGAGCGTATGCGGAATTTTAGCGTCGAAGATGCGGTTAAAGTAATCGCTCTTCTCAGGGTATTGCTTGTAAATCTCATCTTTCTCCGGTCCTGCAAAACTTCCTGCCAGCAGCGTCTCGTCAGCATTCAGGGTCGTAACTCCGGTTCGCATGCCTTCCGGAAAAACATAAACCAGGCGGGTTTTCTTCGTATCGATGTTGGTAGCGAATACGCTGTCGTTGGTCTGGTAAATCACCTCTCTGCGTTTTGGGGCCAGAATCTCACCTACTTTTTTGGATTTACTCGTGGTGAGCTGCTCATTCTTCAGCGTTTTCAGGTTGATGGTGTAAAGTTGCCGGGTGCCAGCGGCATCGGTATTGTAGAACACCATTTTGTCGCCTTCGTTCTTGAGCTGTTTCACAAATGGGTTGTTATGGAAATAGAAGCTGGAGTTGCTGCCGGGGGCGCTGGAAAGGCGCATAAGCTTATGGCCGGTGTCCTTATCGATCCATTGCTGGGGCATCGGTTTTTTTGCGCCTGTCTCCAGCTTTTGCTGGGCGGTGGCTGGCAGGCTCATGCAAAAAAGCATGCTGGCTGCCGCTATGGTAAGTAATCTGTTCTTCATGAGTGGTATTGTTAAAAAGTGATTTAATTTTGATCAGGGTCTATTCACCAGGTTTTTGTAGTCTGGTGCTACCTGCTTGCGCGCCTGCTCCACATTCAGGTAGCGCTTCAGGTCGCGGAGGGCCACAACTTGGTAGTTATTGTCTTTCAGGTACTGCAGGTATACTTCAAACAGTTCTGGTGGCGTGCTTACCCAGTCGTGCGCTACATCCGGCACACCATGTATCGTGAAGACCACAATCTTTCCGTCTTTCGCTTCGCCGATGGCACCCATTACACGCGCTTTATCAGAGGGGGTATTGCCGGTGGTGCTGTAGCTGGGAATCAGGTAAGGATGATCGGTGGTGGGGTTGTAGGGACGGCTGCCACCGGCGCGGGCAAAGAGGTAGCCTCTTTCCTGCAGCGTTTCCAGGGCGCTGGGGTGGGTGCTGTAGCCGGGGTAGGCAAAGGTAACGGGTATGGTGATTCCCAATTCTTTGCATTTGTCCTCGATGTACTGTAGCTCCTCTGCCTGCTGCTCCTTGCTCATTTTTGCAACGTGGGTATGGCTGCGGGTGTGGCTGGCAATTTCAAAGCCCAGCTGGTGCAACTGCTGTATCTGCTCCCAGCTCATGTACTTGGTTTTATCCTCAAAGTCGGGCGGAAACTCGCACACGAAGAAGGTGCCGCCAAAGCCATACTTTTTCAGGAGCGGCGCCACATACGTAGCATGCGAGGCTGAAGCGTCATCGAAGGTTAGCACGACCAGCTTATCGGGTAGCTGTTTCCGCAGCACCTGGGTAGAGGTGGTGCAGGAGGCAACCAATAAAATGGCGGCTGCAGCTATAAGCCGGTAAACGTGCTGATTTATTTTCTTCATTTCCGGAGGTTGTACATGCTGCCTGTGGCAGGTTCAGGTGCACCAGCTAAAGTTATTCAATACTATAATAACAAACATTCGTAATTTTTTAAACTAGTCCATCCTGTTATGTCCTGTAAGTATAGGTGTGTCTGCTATAAATCTGTCTATCTGCCCTTGGGCCAAATTGCAGCGAATTCCTTTGGAAGGGGTTTTTCATTAGAATAATTTATCAGTTGCGGCAGTTTAAATAAATGTTGCTTTCTGAAGGATGGTTAGGAAGCGGCGGCGGTTAAAACTTCAGCCAAATAGTTTCTTTAACTTTTCATATTCTTTGCCCAGACACTCGCAGGAGTTGCGCACGCTGCAAGGTCTTACCTGCTCCTCTTCGAATCAACTATTTAAAAAATAATCCATTTAACAATCAACAACTAGCAATTATTCTAATGAAAATGGCCTTCAGAAGAATTTTGAACTGATTTTAGCTTAGGGTCCAGCCAATATTTTACGATGTAGTAGGTGCTCTTTCTGAAAAAAAACCGGGCACCCTTTGCAGAGTGCCCGGTTTAACCTAATAATAGCCACAGGAAATGCTTAGTAACCCGGGTTTTGCTGGTAGAGCCCTTCTTTTACGGTTAATTGTGTAAACGGAATGGGGTAGATCACAAAGTTAATGTTCATGGATTCCTGCATTCTGTTCAGTTCGTCTTCGGTCGGGAGCCAGGCATCCATCACCTCTTTTACTTTGCCCGTTCGTACCAGGTCGTGCCAGCGCAAGCCTTCGCCTGCAAATTCGCGTCTTCTTTCGTCCAACAGCACATCGAGGGTAACATTTGCCAGGGGCGTTAAGCCGGCTCTGGTCCGCACCATGTTCACTATGTTATCGACCTCCTGCTGCGATCCTCCTGAGGCACCCTGTAAAATGGCTTCAGCCTTCATCATCATGACATCGGTTAACCGGATCAGCGGGAAGTTGATCGGCCAGTCGAAACGGTCCAGAATGGTGGCGGTTTCGTCCAGGAACTTTCTGTAAAAACCACGGGTCTCCACAAATCCGTTCGGGTCTGTAAAACTTCGCTGAACCGTAACGGCCAGGCGGGCATCGTTAGCCTCATAAGAATTTATGAGGTTTTTAGATACCTCCCTCATTTCTACAGAAGACTGTGGCAAGGCAATATTTCCTGACAAGGTGTTGAAATAAGCCGGTGTGCCCATATAGCCCGGCAGCGTGGTACCTATCCCGATCTGGCCACTCTGGAACTGCACATCAAACACAATGTCGGGGTTATTCTCGTTGTTGTAAGAGAAGATGCTGGCATAACTGTTTACCCAGCTAAACGGGCCGTTGTCGATCACATCGTTAAGCAAGGTAAGTGCCTGCGAATACTCGTTTGCCGCTACTCCCGGACCGTCGATGCCGTAGGTATGGCCGGACCTGGTGAGGTGAACGCGTGCCAGCAGGGCTTTGGCCGCCCAGGAAGTAACTCTGCCTTTGTTTGCGGCATTGTAAGTAGGGGGCAGAAGTTCTATTGCCCTGTTCAGGTCAGAAAGAATAAGATCGTATACTTCCTGAACAGAACTACGGGGAATTTCGAGGGCTTCTGTTGGGGTTACCACCCGGTCGTATAACGGAACTCTTCCGAACCACCTTACCAGATCGAAATAATAAAAGGCACGCAGGAACCTGGTTTCGCCCTCGAACCGGTTTCTGATGGCTTCTTCCGGTACGAGGCCAGGATCAAGTCTGTCCAGCACCGTATTGGCGCGCATAATGCCATTAAAATTATTGTTCCAGGCTTCAGCAATCAGCTCGTTGTTTTCGAGCGTGTTCACAAAGTCGTTTACAGGGTCCCAGGGCCTCACACCGGTGGTGGAAGAACCATACACATTGTCGGATCTTGTTTCAGAAAGGTCGTAATACCGCTCTGGCACCGGGCGCAACTGCCCGTACACACCATTTACAGCCTGCTCAAAATCTGCTGCGTTCCGGTAAAAATTTGCCGCACTGGCATCTGATAGCGGGAACTGGTCCAGCTTGTCTTCGCATGCGAGTAAACTCAGCGCCAGAAAGGAGTATATAACTACAGAATACTTTTTCATCATGTTCATGTTACGCTCTGTTAGAATGTAATATTTAAGCCCACAGTCATTGCCTTAGCCAAAGGGAAGGCACCATAGTCATCGCCTACAATAGAGCCTCCGTCTGCATTATTAACTGCTTCCGGATTAAAGCCGCCATCGTATTTATCACCGCCAAACCAGTTTTCGGCACTAACATAAATTCTGGCTCCCTGCACAAGGTTTTTGTTGGTTAGCAGCTTTCCCAGGTCATACCCAAGGGTAATGTTTCGAACGCGCCAGTAGTCGGAGGAGTATAGCCAGGCATCGCTTTTCAGGAAACCGAAGCTTGAGTTCACTTTTCCGCGTTCTCCGGCACCCGGGTCTTCAGGTGATCTCCAACGGTCGCGGTGCAGCCCAAGCGTATTCTCTACCAGGCCCTGGCCGGGTCGGTCCATGGCACGGCCGTATAAGGAGTAGAGCTGGCCACCGTTCTGCCCCTGAACCAATACTCTCAGATCAAAGCCTTTGTAGGTAAAGGTGTTTGTGATGCCCCATACATAATCGGGGTTTGGTTTGCCTACAATTACCCGGTCATCGTCGTTAATAACGTTGTCGCCGTTAGCATCTACGTAGCGTGGGTCACCCACTGTCTGGTTGCCATAGCGGGCTACTCCGTTGTCGATGTCGGCCTGTGTCAGGATGCCATCCTGCTCCACCACGTAGATGCTCCACAGCGGCTGCCCAATTTGCAGTAAGCGGTGTGGCGTTCCCCAGCCCCCGGATTGGATAGGCGTATTATTAGGGCCTAGTTGCCTTACCTCATTCTTATTAAAACTCAGGTTAGCATTGGTCGTCCATCCGAATGGACCAGTAAGGTTGCGTGTGGTAACCTCCAACTCCCAGCCGGCATTGTATACCTCGCCTATATTGGTGAGGGCAGTGCTAAAGCCTGTTGCAGTAGGTACCGGAATTCTAAGTAATAGGTTGGAGTTGGTGCGGGTGTAATAATCTATAGACGTAAAAATACGGTTCTCTAGTAAGCCTACATCCAAACCGACGTTCACGGTTCTGGACTCTTCCCAGCCTATGTTCGGATTAGGGAAGTTAGCTGGAGCCTGCCCAACGGCCAGACCAGGTGCTGTTCCGCCAAAACTGTAACTGGCAGGAGAGAGCAAGGAGATATGGTCGTAGTTTCCGATGGCGTTGTTACCCGATATGCCCCAGCTGGCCCTTAGTTTAAGGTCATTTACAGCGCTTACGCTTTCCATAAAGTTCTCCTCAGAAATTCTCCAGCCGATGGAGGCAGAAGGGAAGGTACCCCATTTGGTAGCAGGTCCAAACCTGGAAGATCCATCGCGGCGAACGGTGGCACTGAACAGGTAGCGGTCGGAGAAGTTATATTGCACCCGGCCAAAATAAGAAAGGAGGGTGTGTTGGCTCTCCGTTGCAAAGGTGCTGTTTACATTTATGTTGTTGGCACCGTTAATGGTTGTAATGTCATCGGAGCGGAAACCGCCGGCGCTTCGGATCTGGAAATTATTGAAGCTGCCCATATTATAAGAGGCTCCTAACAAAGCCGACACCTGATGCTTGTCGTTAATTTGTTTGTCGTAAGACAATGTGTTTTCGTTTACAAAGGTCTGCCTGCGGTAACCGTCGAAACCACCGGAAGCCTGCCGGTTGCCCCGCTGGCCGTTTACAAAAGATGGCGTAAAGGTTTTCCGGTTTGCGTCCGAATGGTCGAGGTTCACAGTGCTTCTGAACCGGAGGTTGTCCAGAATACTGTACTCTCCATACAAGGTAATCAGGGTTCTGAAAATTTTGGTCTCGCCGATCGAGTTTTCGATTACCCGCACCGGGCTGCTCCTGGATACGCCCCATTGGTAAGGCAGGAAATCGCCGGTGTTCACATCCAGGCCAACGGTGTCTTCCACCACCGGGTTAAAGCCAACGGCGATGTGCATCTGCTGGTCTTTCCCTTCCACACCGGGGTCGTTCGCGATCGAGAACGAAGGGTTCAGGTTCAGGCCAAACTTCAGTCTGTTATTGGCATTCACTTCCACATTGGCCCTTGCAGAGTACCGTTCGTACCCTACCCCGATAGCAATACCTTCCTGGTTCAGGTAATCGCCCGAAACAAAATACTGAACGGCATCAGTACCTCCTGAGGCTGCTACCTGGTAATTTTGCACAAGTCCTTTCCTGAAAACTTCGTCCTGCCAGTCTACAATTCTTAGCCCTGGGTAACCTGGCTGTAACCAACGTTCATCGGCCATAAAGTTATTGGCGAAACGCCCGAGTATGGCTGTTCGTTCGGCGGTAGTCTGGTTGGCTGTTCTGCCGGGGGCCGAGTTTACCCAGTTGTAGTTCACCATTTCAATGGCTCTGTCTATCCACTCTTCCCCGCTGAGTACATCCAGTTTTTTAGCTGTTTCGTTCCAGCCGGTATAAGTGTTAAAGGTTATCCGGGGTTTACCTGACCGGCCAGATTTTGTGGTGATTATAACGACACCGTTGGCTCCACGAGAACCATAGATAGCAGCCGCTGAGGCATCTTTCAGTACCTGAATCGACTCAATATCATTCGGATTTATATTGTCCAGCGGGTTGCCCTGGCCAAAGCCTCCGGAGGCACTTTGTGTAGCCACATCCAGCGGGAAACCATCGATCACGTACAAGGGCTCGCTGCCTGCTGAGATGGAACCGGAGCCGCGCACCTGAATGCTGAACCCTCTGCCCGGCACACCGCTTGTCTGCTGCACCCGCACCCCGGCCATCTGGCCAACCAGCGCCTGATCCACGCGGGCTATTGGCCTTTCTTCAATGGCTTTGGCATCGAGGGTGGCAACGGCGGCGGTTACGTCGCCTCTTTTCTGGGTGCCATAGCCGACTACCACTACTTCATCCAGGGCTTTGGAATCGGTGCGGAGCGTAATGTTGATGGTGCTGCGGTTGTTTACGGCAACCTCCTGTGGCAGGTAACCTACATAAGAAACAACCAGGGTGGCATTGCCAGCCGGAACTGAAAGCGAGTAATTCCCATCAAGGTCAGTTACTGTTCCCTGAGTTGTTCCTTTAATTTGTATACTAACGCCTGGTAAACCTTCGTTCGTATCGCTTATAACTCTGCCGGTAACTGTTACAGCCTGTCTGGCAGAGATCTCTAAAGGTACTATGGATATGTCCGAACTTTCGTTTGTTCTATTTAGTGCAACGGTTTGCAGTGCTGGTGCCTGAAAATAATCAGTCTGTTTGTGGAGCGTAAAAGAAGGGATACTTTCTGCCTGGACCAGCTGTGTGCCCAGCCCCAGCAATGGAATTGCCCAGGAAAAGCATCGGGTGTAGTAGACCCTGTTTCTCATATTTTTAGATTTAGAAATTAAACATGTGACCACTATTAATTTAGTTAAATTCTCTCAAATAAAATAGATTTAATTTAGGAAGGTATCCTGTAGTAACCTGTTGGCTAAGAGGTGTAAAAGCAGTGGCTAATTTAAAAAGCGCTAATTGTTAGTTGTTATAACGGCAAAATAGAGTATTTTTTGCTTTTAAAATGAAATACTAAAAGAATAGTGCAGTCTAATTTCTAAATAAACTGCTTGAGTTTAAATTGTAATTTTTGAATATATGTAATTATGCCTGTTCCACGCTTTCTCCGGTAAAAACTCCTACAGCTGCCAGTGCAGGATGCTTAAAATTAGCTGCCGGAGAGCTTCTAAACGATACATCTTATTTATCTTTAGATAACTCCAAAACTCTCTCTCGTTACTATTCTTCAGACGCCGTGTCCGGCACGGGGCAATTGCTGAGAGCATCAGCTCTATAAGTTGGTATAAGTTAAAAAGCTAAGAGCTTCTGTTTTTGAGTTACTACTCAAGAACAGAAGCTCTTAGCTTTTTAAACAATTAAGTAAGAAGACAAAAGTATTAAGACATAAGATGCAAGGCTTTTGTTTTATTATGATTTACTTTTCAGAAGATTGGGCCTTGCCATGACTTAACAGATGTATCCAACTAATTTTGTCCTCCTGCTTAGGTGAACTTGATTGCCTATGGGGCAATCCATTATTCCACTTATTCTATCAGTATGCTTAATACCCGGGGTTTTGCTCCTGCTGCTTTTCAGTAGAAGTCAGGGCACTTCCGTTTTTTTGGATGGCATCGAGGTGAGACTGCGGGATAGGGCGCAGGTTGTGCTTGTCCTGAATGTTTGGAGCAGCCCCTCTGTTAAAAGCTCTGGCCCGTGCTATTAAGGTCTTGGTTCTGGAGAGATCTTCCCAACGGTAAAATTCTCCCATCAGCTCACGGGAACGCTCATTCAGAATAAAAGCCAATGCCCTATCGTACTCGCTGGCATAACCAAGCGTCCTGATGATGGCCTCATCTTCGGCAGGCAGTTGCGCAAAACTGGTGATGGTGAGGCTCGTTTTTGCTGTAGTTACAGGCATGTTATTCGATTCGTAATAGGAGTTTTCAGGATAGAAGGAATTCCTGGCACCAAAGCTGGCATAACCTGCAGGGTTGGAGGTCGCATTGTAAGCAGCGCCACCATCGGTGTAGGCCGTGCGGTTTTCACCTTCCTTGTAAGTTCCACGTTCACGAACCGTGTTAATATAAGTTAAAGCTTTGCCATAATCACCCTGGCGGACAGCCAGCTCGGCAGCTGTCAGGTAGGTGTCGGCTAAGCGGGCCAGTATGCCATCACGATACCCGATTACATCTCCTACGGCTTCGCGGGAACCATCGATAAACTTGTTCAGCGGAGCAAATCTGTTCTGAAAATTCTCGTTGTTCAGGTAATCGGCGCCCTGCGCGTAAATTGGAAATACGGAAGGAATAACTTTTCCTGTTTTGGCATCAACTACATTACTTAAACTTCCGGCTGTATTAAACCGGGTGTCTGATGGGTTGTTGATAACGTACATAACGCTCAGATCGCCGAGCTGGTAAATGGAGCCGGCAGCCGGGTTGTTAACCGCATACTTGGTCTTGAAGCTCTTCCAGAAGCGGGAATCATTTACGCGGTCATATACATTGTAGGCGTAGTAGTTCGTGCGAAGACGCTGGTATTCACGTCCGCCGGCAATATCGCGCATCATGTGAGGCAGGTTGAGGTATTGCGACAGATAAAATAAGTGCATCTGGTTGCCGTAACTACCTCTTGTCGATTGATCGAACGTAAATTGAGCAGCTAATAGAATTTCATTAAGGCTTTCGTTCGGCCCATTTACGGTGGTGTAGTTCCATAAATCAGCGAAGTTGGGAGCTAACTGGCGTCTGCCAATTACTTCGTCGGCAAATCGTAGGCCTTGTTCCAGATCGCTGGCCTTGGTAGCACCGTTCCAGCTGTCGTTAATTTCGCTGGCGCGGAACAGGTAGGCTTTTGCCAGAAAATGAGCGGCAGCGTCTTTGGTGATTTTACCAGGCACTGAAGCCGTAACGGGTAGCAGGTTATAGGCATCGTTAAAGTCTGCAATAATCTGTTCCACTACAGCCTGAGTAGAGCTACGTTCAAATTCTCTCTCAACGGTGGTGCTTGGAGTCAGTTTTAAAGGAACCCCACCATACTGGCGAACCAGCTTCAGGTAATTGAAAGCACGAATAAAATGAGCTTCGCCTTTGTAGGTGTCTTTTGCTGTTCCGGCCGGCAGGTGCGCCTCCGCATTCTGGAGAAGGAGGTTGGCAGAGTTAATACCGATATACATGTTGTCCCAAAGGGTCTGGGCCATCACGGTATTCACATTCACGGCGGGAATCAGAGAGTTGAAGTTCCCTCCGTAATCGTTCCACATAGAATTAGACGCGTCGCCGCCTACTCTGAATTCGTCGGTGCCGTAATTTGTAGTGGCAAACCCCCACTCAGAAGAAAAATGAAATCGCAGGTTGTAGTACATACCCACTGCCAGGTCCTGTATGCCTTCTTCTGTTGTAAAATATTCGGTAGTTCGCTGTGTCATCAACTCCTCCTCGAGGAAATCTTTGCAGGCAGAGATGGGGCTAAGCAATACCGACAGCGCCAGAATTCTTATATAAATTGATTTTCTATAGTTCATGATTTTTTTCCTTTGAATGATTTTAATTGATCAACCTTAGAAGCCAACGTTAAGTCCTACCACATAGCCACGGTTCCAGGTAGACAAGCCAGTGTCCATATCGAGCCAATCTATTTTAGAGTAAATCATGCCTGGGTTTCTGGCTTGCACATATATTTTCAGGTTCTCGATCTTCATTTTGTCGGTTACTGATTTTGGCAAAGCATAGCCCAGGTTAATGTTGCGGATCTTCACGAATGAGCCGTTTTTGTAGCCCAGCGTATTATAGTAAGGGTCGCCGCCAGCTACGTTATAGATAGGCTTTTGGTACTCAGCATCTTTGTTGTTTTCATTATAATAATCGATGCTGCGCTGCACATAGCGGCCTCCCTGCCATTCGCCATCTGTATTAAAGGTGTAGCCTAGGCGGCCATACACGAACACAGCAAGGTCGAAGTTTCCGAGCGTGAAGTTGTTGGTTAAACCTGCTGTCCAGCGGGGGCGGGTGTTGCCTATAATCACACGATCATTATTCGGGTTAATGGTGTAGTCGTTGTCTTGATCAACAGGGCGTGCCATACCAATTTGGAAGTTGTGCCCATTTGCGTTGAACCGCGCCATTTCTTCTTCATCTCCTTCACGCCATAAACCATTAGATGCGTAGCCATAAATAGTGCCGATAGATTCACCGATAAACCAGTTGTTTAAAATATCGTCTGCTTTACCATTTGCCAGCGAAACAATTTCGTCTTTCTGCCAGGAGGCGTTCAGGCTGGTTTCCCAGGCAAATCTTCCGGTCTGCACATTCAACGTGTTCAAGGTCACGTCGATACCTCTGTTCTTGGTTGCGCCGACGTTCGCATAAGTGGTGGTGTAACCGGTTAAGGCCGGAATAGACATTTGCATCAGCAGGTCAGAAGTTCGGGAAGTATAGACATCAACCACACCTGAGATACGGCTGTTAAACAAGGAAAAGTCGATGCCCAGGTTATACTGAGTCGTTTTTTCCCAACCAAGTGCCGGGTTAGCCAAAGGTAAGTTTCCGCCACCAATCAGGTACTCTGATGGCACATAACCAGCAATAGCACTGCTTCCGTAGGGGTAGAACAAGGATACAACACCTCCCTGTGTCTGATAGGGTTCTATGGCTGAGCTACCTGTTGTGCCTACACCAAGCCGAACTTTCAATTGGTCTACCAATCTGATTCCCTTCATCCAATCTTCCTGGTCGAGGCGCCAGGCCAATGCTGCCGAAGGGAAAAACGCCCATTTATGGCCTTCGGCCAGCTGCGAGGCTCCATCCCAACGGCCGGAAACTGTAAACAGGTATTTGTCTGCGAAACCGTAGTTTAAGCGGCCCATGTACGACATCAGCTGGCGCTCTGTCAGGTCAGAGTCCCAGGCGTTCAGGCTGGTTACGTTTTCGGTGTTCAAGGCATTCCATTTCTGGCTGGGTAGCGGAATACCGATGGCCCGCATATAAGAGGAGTTTTGGTTCCAGTTAGAAGTAGTTTGCAGCAAGGTAGCGCCTATGGTGTGTTTGCCAACAGCCTTGTCGTAAAACAGGAGGTTGTCGAGTGTCCAGGAGAAGTCGCTTTGGTTTTCTAAAGACGCATAGTTCGGGGAACCCAGGCGGTTTACCGACATTTCATCTATAAAGACACCATTGGTATAACTTCTGAAGTCGGGGCCGAAGTTTACGCGGTACCGCAGACCCGGCAAAATGTTCACCTGGGCATATAAGCTGCCTATGGTGCGGAGCATCTTACGCTCGTTATCGGTGTACTGCCACTCATTTACCGCTGTTTTCACGCCATCGTCTCCACCCGGAAATGTAATTCTGTTACCTTCTGCATCGAAAGGAACGGCATACGAAAAGTTGTTTCTGGCAGCAGCATAAATACTACCCGGACCAGAAGTGTGTCCGCCTGTATGGGATTGGCCGTACTGCTGAATGCTGTAGGAAGCGTTAATGCTGGCACCCATTTCGAACCAGTCGTATGGAATTAAATCAACGCTTATTTTAGAGGAATAACGCTTAAAGTACTGCCCCTTCATCGTTCCCTGGTTATCCATGTAACCAAAAGAACCGAAAGCTCTTACTTTATCACTTCCGCCACTGGCGCTTAAGTTATGAATCTGGGTTACGGCCGTCTGCGTCACCATGTCTTCCCACTTGGTGGTTTGCACCTGCGAGCCATCCCAGGTGCCGGAGGCCCAGCCGCGCATAATGTTGTTCCAGGCAGCCGGGTCGTTAGCTCCCAGAAAAATACTGAAATCGTTTTGTTGCGTAGGCTGGTCTCCTCTTGGGTAACGGGCCGGGTCAGAGTAGTAGTAGGCCCACCGTCTCCAGGTTAAATACTCATCAGCATCCATCATTTGGGTGCGGTCCTGAATGTTTTCAACCGTCGTGGAACCGGAGTAACTGAGAGTAGTTTTACCTGCTTTACCTCTTTTGGTGGTAATAATTACAACACCATTAGCCCCCCTTGAGCCGTAAATGGCTGTTGCAGAGGCATCTTTCAGCACATCTATCGACTCAATGTCCAGCGGGTTCAGGGTTTCGATGCCCGAAGAAGACATCAACGGAATGCCATCTACCACATAAAGAGGCGAATTACTGGCCGACAAAGAGCGTACACCTCGAATATTGATCTGGCCAATTTCGCCAGGACGTTCGTTCGTAGTAATATCCACACCAGCCGCTTTGCCTTGCATGGCTTCTAAGGCATCGGAAACAGGCCGCGACCTGATTTCCTCTTCGCTTACATTAACTATAGCGCCCGTTACATCGCTTTTCTTCTGAGTGCCATACCCCACCACTACCACCTCATCGAGTACCTTAGAGTCGGAAGCCAGTGTAATGTTAAGGGTTGCCCGGTTGTTAAGCGCTACCTCCTGCGTTACAAAGCCTATAAAGGAAAATACCAGCGTGGCGTTTCCGTCCGGGGCAGTCAGGCTGAAACGGCCATCTGTGTCGGTGTTGGTACCGTTAATGGTTCCTTTTACCATTACACTTACGCCCGGAAGTCCTTCGCCAGAATTATCTACCACACGGCCAGTTACAGTTACATCTACTGCTGCTGCAGACTTATAAAGGGCAGTGGCAGCTGCAGGGGCAGCATCTGCCGCCATCGTGATAGCAGCTAACGAAACAGGCTGTTTCATGTCAGCTTTTGCATAATTGGATGTGATACCCAGCAAGGGTATAGCCCAAAATACATACTTACCATAATAATAAGGTTTTCTCATGTTCTTGGTTTTGAGTTAAGTTTTTAGCAAATAAAAAGAGGTTAAAATTCGCGGGGAGCATAGCAAGTGCTTCAGGAAATGTGGCAACAGCTAAGCAGTGAGTAGTCAGATAGTTGTTATGCATTTATTTTGTTGCAAAAGCGGGAGTGGAGCCAGATTTGTTTTCTTGTATATTGTAATTAATTAGTGAAGTTGTGTTTTAGATATGAACTAACATTAGTTAAATTTTTAACAATTTATTTAGTCTAGACCGCTTAAATGCTTACTATTAAGTTGTATTGCGGGCTTCTTTAATCTGCGCTATAAAGTCCTGTTATTGGGTATTAACTCCACCGTTCTGCCACCTCGAAACCTCGGTGGTTCTTCTGCAGGAATATGTAATGTGTTGGTAAGGTGGTAAGTAAGCTAGCAAGGCCGTCAGTGGTAAACCGACGGCAATCTCCCTGTGTGTTAATAACAGGGTCAAGGAGCATCTTTGTTTAGTTGATTAAAAGGCAACCTGAAGCCATGACGAATTACAGCATGTAATCTTTCAGTTTTCGATTATTAGGGCTCAGAAAACTTTTCTCTAGATGTGAATTAAGCAGGTTCAACCCTCTGGACTATCCTGCCGTAACCTGTATATTTTAAAGATTGAGTAGGCTAACAAAAGGACTTGTAAATGATAATTACAACTTTTGTAGAAACGCATGCCAGAGAAACAGCAGAAATATAGAATTTGTAATGAGGAGGAAAAGTTTTGAGAATTTTAGAAAGGAGGGGGTGTGGCTGATAAACAAAAAAAGTTTTGAAGCAGCCACAAGACCAGCATAAGCCTTGGCATAAAAACCATAGAAAAGCTTTTGAAGAGCTTTTTGATTAGAATAATTTGCTTGAAACGAAAAGCAGGAGTAAAAGAGCTTAGAACCTTTTCATAATGGGGCTACCACTCTGCCGAATTTACCGATTATCGATACCGCCGATATAATTCAGTTCTGCCCATTCTACGGCAGCATGTTGTTTGTATGTATTTACCCATTCTTTTTCTTCTCCTGCCGGCACATGAACATAAAGGACATACCCATTACCCTGTTCTTCCAGCTTTAGATGGCCGATTGTTGCCAGCCAGTCTGTCTGGTGGTCCCGGTTATGCATATCGAAGAACTTAGGAAGAAGCGTAATGGTGGCTGTTGGAGCATGAACATAGCCTGAAACCGACCATGTTTCGTTGCTGGTGTAGGTTTTTGCGTTAATAGCGGCAAGCACAGCGTCTAAACTATCAGGAGGCAGTGCCGATGTATACACTTCACCGTACATAAAGCTGACCTCATGGTCCCATGTATTTATAAAGTTAAACACATCCTGTATTGTAACAGCACCTTTTGTCTTCAGGAGTACATCAGTCGGGGCATACGGTTGTTCAGGTGCTATGTCGGCTCTCTCACAGGAGAACAGCGGCAGGAACAACAGTAAAACGACTGCCCAATTATTTTTATAGTCTGTTATGGCTGCATACATAGAAATGTGTGTTGACTAACCCTTGACCCTATTTCCTGAAAAAGGCGTTGGAAGGGCATTTTCATTAGAATAATTTAAACCGGCCCAAAGCAAAGTTAGAACATAAAGCCAAGGCGCAGCGAAAGGCGTTTGTAGGTAATGCGTTCGTTTACCCGCACGCCCCAGCCCGTCATCGATTCGGTATCTACGCGCTGTTGTTTGTACCCCATGCTGAACAGGTAGGCTGTATTGTTGCCAGTTTGTACACGCAGGCCCAGAGCCGGGTTCAGCATCCAGCCACCGTCAGGTCGCTCGCCGGAGCGCCTGCCACTTAAAAACGAAGCTCCGTAACCGGCATCCAGGCTGTAAAAAGGGCTAACACTGGTTTTAAGTAGTTCGCCTCTCAGGCCAAGGGCAATCGGGGTAATCAGAATGTTATCGTAAAAATCGAAACCTACGGTGCCGCCAATAGCAAACAGGCGGTGCGCCCGGTAGCCGTTAAAAATTTGTACGCTGGGCGACGCCATATAAGTTGGTGGGTTATTGAATGGGTTGGTTATTTTTCCATACAAAAAGCCCATTTCCACCGAACCCAAGTAGCCGGTACTGGTTGGCAAAGCTTCTTCAGCGGGAGCACACGGTTGTGCCTGCGCCGCTGAAGAAGAAAAGATAAGTATTGAAAAAAGCAGAAGAAGCAGGGCCGAAAAATGTTTCATTTAAATGGTTTTGCTGGCGATAGGAATTTTACTCAGGAGTTTTATCTGGCTTACGTTGCGGTAGTCGTATTGGTAAAGCCCATCTTTACCGATCATGAGCAGGCTGGTGCCTAGCGGAATTACATCGTAAGCATCGTGTTCTTTAAAGTGCGCCAGCAGGCTTTCGCTTACTTTGAGGTGGTTTTTGATGTCAAATACTTTCAGGCCAAACTGACCTTCGCAGAGGAAGAGCGTAGATTGGTCTATGCCCAGGCCGTGAGGGTTCTGCATGGGGTACGTTTTGAGTAATTTTGGGCTGCGGGCATTGCTTACATCAATTACATCGAGCTGGTTTGTAAAGCCGGCACAGGCGGTGCCGGAACGCAACGTAACCCATGCCAGATTTCCCTCCACTACCACCGGGTCGCAGCTGTTAACGTGGGCGTAGGTGGAGAGGTGCTGCGGCGAAGTCGGGTTGCTGTTGTCGTAAATGTGCATGCCCGTTGTAGAACCTATAAAGAGCTTGTCGTTGTACGGGAAAATGGTTTCGATACCCCAGCCCAGGTTTATTTTGTTGCCGGGTTGCGGCTCAGCGGCATTGCTCACATCAAACACCTGCATATGCGAGAGGCTTATGGCGTAAAGGTGGTTGCCCGTAATAGTGAAACGCGCCATAGAGCCACCTTTGCCAGCCCCACCAGCAACACTTCCGGCCGATGAAAACTCCATAAAGCGATTGCCGACATCCATCTGCGTAAACATCCACGGGTTCCTGTGGATCCGGCTATTATAGCTCTCCACCGATTCGGTAATAGTTTTTTCCTCGTACCTGGCAATAAAGATTCTAGCTGTGTCGTGCACAAGCATACCATAATTCGGGAAAATATTTTCTACCCGCTTTACCAGTTTTACATCCAGTGGGTTGCTGATATCAAGGGCCACCAGGTCTATGTAGCTATCGGCATACAAGATGTTTCCTTTAACGGCCATATCCACACTACCCGGAATTTCTACAAAGCTGATAAACTGGGGCGATGCAGGATTGGCATTGTTGATGATGTGTATGCCTTTGTCTACTTCGTTTATAAACAGGTAATTTCCTTTTACATAGATTTTGCCGGGGGTTTGTAGTCCACGGGGCGTACTTACTTTCACAGCCTGTTTCAGGTCGGCGCGCAGCATCAGTACCGGCTCCTGCACGGTATAGGTAATGGTGGTTTCCACCTCATCGGTACAGGAACTCAGCAACAGGGCCGGCAGCAACAGCAACATAGCCAGGAGCTGTTGCGATAGGAGTAAAGCTTTATTTTTCATATGCAAAGCATTAGAGGGTTACACTTTTTTCTTGTCTACTCACATGACCCCAAACCTGTGCTAATGGTTGTAAGCACACCAGAAAATTATGCAATTATTTTGTCGCATCAGAACAAAATCTTCCAACGCTTCTAAATGTCGCGGATAAGCTGACGGAGACCCTTGGAAGAAAAAGCCTAAAATAGCTTTGGAAGGGCATTTTTATTAGAAGAATTGGGATGATTGCGAATCATGTCGGTAACATTACTCCAGGAAGTATTTTTAGCCAAGTACATGCAGCTAAAACCTGTCGGGTAAACCCTTGGCAAAATTCTGATGCAAAATCTTCTGGAGGCTGATTTCATTCGAATAATTTAGAAACAACACGCAAACAGGTTTATTTACTCGACAAGCCTTCCTTGTACGTACTAAATATGATTCACAGGCACATGTTTCCTGAGCGAGTAGAGTACTATTATTTATCAGGAAGTATGTTTAAAAAAGCTAGAGCACTTTGCCTGCCACTGCTGATAAGCGCATCTTTCTGCCCTTTCGAGAGCCGCTTTACCTTTGGGCCGATGCCTGCCGATGAGATGGATACGGTCCGTTCCCAGTCTGCTTCGGTGAGTTGGTGGCGGTTCAGGTTTTCTATTACCAATGCATAAAATGCGCCCATATAGTCCTTCAGGTTCGTAATGGGATAAGGAGCTATTTCGTGGGTAGTTTTGTCGTATTCCAACTGCAGATCAGAATCGATGCGGATGCCGAGCGTATGTGAATTGATGATGCGGGTATTTCCTGCACCTGTTGCTACACTGTCGAACAGCTGAATAGGGAAGTTGCCAATAATGCCACCGTCTACCACCATGTCGTAACCCGCCAGGTCTTTGGGTTTGTTTATTACCTTTCCTGCACTGTCTATTACCACTGCCTCAAAGTACAGCGGCACCGACATAGAAATGCGTACGGCATCTTTAATCTTCATGTCGGGGTACGTTTCCCGTGAAAACACGAGCATCTTTTGCCTGTTCAGGCTGGTGCCGGTCACATACAGCTCCTTAAACCCGCGGTCGTGCAGTTCCTGAAAGGTAATATCTGCATTTCCGGTTTTGGCTGCTATAATCTTCTCGAGCCACTGCAGGAATTTATCGCCTTTGTACCAACCGTAGCGTTTCTTAACCCTGCTGATGCCGCCAAAGAAGATGTACTGCCCATCGTTGAACTGTTGAAACTTTGTGTCGTAGATGATGCCGGTAATTTCATCGGCATTGTAACCCAGCGCCAACGTTAACGAAACAATTGCACCCGCCGACGTACCACCAACCTTTTCTACCTGCTCCAGCAGCCCCGCCTTTTCAAACTCCGAAATAAAACCAGTATACGCCACGCCTCTGATGCCGGCACCCTCAAACACCAGGTTCCGGTAAGAGGTGGTCTGGGCGAAGCTACAGGTCCATAACAGGAAGAACAGGGGCAGCAACAGGAGCTTTAACATAGGTTCTAATGTACAGATTTTGCCCCAATTTATTTCTCGCGCTGCTGAATTTAATACAATGAGTCAGGAATAGGAGCCCTCTATATTTTTATTCCATGAAATGTTGCCAACCTTTATGCATTTTCCGTTCCTGCTGCATCCTTAGATTGCTAACTACTCTAAAAGCGATAAAGTGAACATTCGCCAGTACACATATTGAATTTCCTCTATCTTTAACGTTAAAATATATATCTAGCTGATGCATCTACTCCGGCAGTTCCACCTGAAGCACATCTTCCTGCTGATACTCTTAACCTTGGTACATATGGCTGCAGCTCAACAAAAAAGTAACTTCGACCGCCTTACATTCAAAATAGATTCGTTGGCGAACGAGGGCTTGCCAAAATCGGCGCTGGCAGAAGTGGAGAAGCTGGATCAGCTGGCCCGCAGGCAAAAAAACGTGCCGCAGCAGGTGCGGGCCACCATTTACCGCATCACGTTTATGTCGTACCTGGAGGAGGAGGCACTGGAGAAGATCGTGGCCCAGCTGAAGACAGATGTGGCTGCTGCTGCTTTTCCGGTGAAGCCGGTGCTGCAGTCGCTGCTAGCCGATATGTACTGGCGTTATTACCAGCAGAACCGCTACCGCATCAGCGAGCGCAGCAAACTGGAAACGCCCGATGCCAACTTTACGAACTGGGACCTGCATACGCTGGTGCAGGAAGTAGCCAGGCAGCACCACCTGGCGCTGCAGGAGCAAAAGCAGCTGCAAAACACGAAGGTAGATGTGCTGGAGGGAGTGCTGGAAGGCGATTCCTCAACCCGCTACCTGCGGCCTACCCTCTACGACCTGCTGCTGCACCGCGCCTTAGACTTTTTCCTGACAGACGAGGCTTCC
Source organism: Pontibacter qinzhouensis (assembly GCF_008017455.1). Classification (GTDB taxonomy): domain Bacteria; phylum Bacteroidota; class Bacteroidia; order Cytophagales; family Hymenobacteraceae; genus Pontibacter; species Pontibacter qinzhouensis. The sequence continues at coordinate 65,823 of NZ_VRTY01000021.1, forward strand.
CTTTTAAAACCGAAAGAACCGTTTACGCTTAACAACCCCGCCCTTTTCAGCGACAGCCGCACTTTCGCCAACCTCGCTATCCAGACCTCCGACACGGCTTCTATTCTGTACCAGGGCCTGCAGCTGCTCCAACAGGGCACGCAGTTCCACTTACAGCAGAACAATCAGGAGGCGCTGGCCGACCTGGACCTGCAGCGGCTTGACCTGCTTTTCCGGAAGGCAGTGCTGCCCAACAAGGATGTTCTCTATGTGGAGAGTCTGCAGCAACTGGCCCAAACCTTTGCCGCCAAACCCATCAGTGCCGATGCGCTGGTGCAACTGGGCAAATACTACCAGCAACGCGATAGTCTAATGGTGGCTATCGGCTACTTCAGAAAAGCTCAAAGCGCTTTCCCTGAAAGCCTGGGTGGCCGGAATGCTGCCAACTCTATAAAGGAGATTACACAGAAAACCTTGTCGGCTGAGTTTGAACATGCTGTAGCGCCTGGTAAAGCAGTGTTGGCTTCTGTTAGTTACCGAAACATAACACATGCAGATGCCACACTTTATAAACTAACAGAAGCGCAACTGGCGCAGCTGCAGAAGCTGCTAACGAACCAGGTAACCCAATTTCGCATCGGCCACACCGGCGCTCCGGGCAAAGAGTTGCTGGCCTTTCTGACGCAGCAGGTGCCAGCCCAAAACCTCCGCTTCAGCCTCAGTGGCACCGACGATTACCGGCAGCACCGCACCGAGTTCATGCTCAACCCGCTGGCTACAGGCCACTATGCCCTGCTGCTACAGGAGCCGCAGACAACAGACACGTCGCTGTTCCAGCTCGGTACCTTCCAGGTAACGCAGCTGGCTTACGTGCAGCGCCTGAACCCCGATGGACAGGTGGAGCTGCGGGTGCTGCACCGCGATACAGGCGAGCCACTGGCTGGTGTAGAGATAAGAGCCGACTACCTGAGCTGGCGCAACGCTAACTCCCAAGAGCCCGAGTATGTAAACCTGGCAACGCTGACCACTGATAAACATGGAAAGGTCGTCTTCAGCAAAAAGGAGCAAATTTATAATTTCAGGATCCGGTTAAAGTCCGGAACAGATATCTATACCGATGCTGACCAGAGCTTGTGGGGCAACACTTTACGCCAGGAAAAAGAGGAGGAAGGAGAGGAGAAAACTGTTCTGTTTACCGATAGGCAAATCTACCGCCCTGGTCAAACCATCTACTTTAAGGGGCTGCAACTGAAAACGCTGAACGGCAAAAGCAGCCTGGTTACAGGAGCAGAGATAGAGGTGGAACTATCGGACAGCAATGACAAAACCATAGGCGAGCTGGAGCTGACAACAAACGAGTTCGGTACCTTCAGCGGCTCCTTTGTTCTTCCGCAAACTGTTCTGCCGGGAGCCTTCACTCTTGAAACAGACGATGGAGAGCTGACGGTGCAGGTAGAGGAGTACAAACGGCCTTCGTTCGAAATCACCTTCCAGGCTTACAAAGAAAATCCAAGGCTCAACGATTCTGTAACGGTTAAAGGCGAGGTAATGGCATATTCGGGTTACGGCTTATCGCAGGCGCAGGTAAACTACACCATTACCCGCCGCCAGTTTAATCCCTGGCTATACCGCGATTTCGGATATAGGTCGTTTCCGAGGCAACAACCTGTCATCATACAAACGGGCACACTCACCACCAACACCAGCGGCTCTTTCGAGATAATGTTTAAAGCCTCTGCCGATGATGTGGAGCAGAAAGAGGGGCAGGTATTTGTGTACGAGCTTCAGGCCTATGCCACCGATGCGACTGGTGAAACCCGCCAAGCCACCACCGAGATAAAGGCAGGTAACAAACCTGTTTTGTTGGTGGCCGATTTACCGCAGCAGCTCTTTACAAATGGGCCATTAAAAGGCACCGTCGGCCTCACCAACCTGAACGAACAGCTGCAACCCGGAACGGTGCAGGTAAGTTTGTATAAACTGCAGCAGCCGGAGCAGGTTCATAAAAACCGCCTTTGGTCTGCCCCGGATCAGCCGCTGTTAACGGAGCAGGAGTACAGCCGCCATTTCCCGAGCTACCCGTACCCGGGGGCAGATGAATGGCACAAATGGCCAAGGCAGGAGAAAATACACGAGCAGACTATTAGCACAAACCCTGACAAACTTACAGAATTGACCTTGGAACTGCCAAAGAACCAGCAGCCGGGTATGTACCTGGTACGGTTGCAGGGAAGCAATTCGCAGGGCGACACTGTTTCCTCAAATCACTTTTTCACCTTCGTGAAAGAGAAAAAGAACAAGCCTGTTAAAATTAGTGGTTGGGTAACACCGCTGAAAATTGCTGGTATGGCTGGCGAAAAGGCCGAGTTCCTGGTGGGAAGCGGCACCCCCGGCCGTATTTTGATGGAGGTGTACGAAGGTCCTGAAAAAGTACAGTCGGAGTGGCTGAAGACGAAGGAGCACCAGGTGAAGCAGGAGATCCCGATAAAGTATGTGAAAGGCGGGGCGCAGCGCGTGCAGTTCCTGCTGGTGCAGGACAACAGGAGCTACCATGCCAGCCATGAATTGTTTGTACAGGCCAGCGAAGAGCAGCTGCAGGTAAAGTTCACCACCCTCCGGAACATATTGCAGCCCGGCGACAAGGAGCAATGGAAGCTGCAGATCAGCAGCGCCAACAACAAAAGAGCCATGGCTGAAATGGTGGCTACCTTGTATGATGCCTCGCTCAACATGTTTATGCCCGACCAGAACTGGCTGGATAGCTTTGAAAAAGACTCCGATTACCGACCCGAGTATTTCAACTGGAGCAGTAACAACTTTGTGAATAGCCGCCACACGCAACCTCTGCAGTACCGTTACACCTCCTTTGGCCTCAGCCAACGGCAGTACGAGCACCTGAACCTGTTTGGCTACAACTACTATGGCGGCTACAACTCCGGCTACCGGCAGTACTTACGGCAGGTGGAGGAGCGGCAAAAAGCAGTAGCACACGATAAGCAACTGGAGGAAGAATATAAAAAGAATGCCACTTTAATAAAAAATGGCTACGAAGTGAGCGGCAGAGTGGTGAGCCAGCAGGATGGAGCCGCTTTGCCAGGTGCAGCTATTCAACTCAAAGGAACCCAGATCAGCACCACCAGCAATTCCCGTGGCTATTTTAAATTTAAAGTGCCGGCAGGAGGAGTGCTGCGATTTTCATTCGTTGGCTTTGAGGTGCAGGAAATATCCGTTGTAAAAGCTGGTACTGTAGAAGTGAAACTGGTGCCTGACCAAAATAGCCTGCAGGAAGTGGTGGCGGGGTATGGAATTCAGGAAAAGCAAAGTTTGACTTCATCAGCTACTACGATTCAGGTGCGGGGAACCGCCTCCATATATGGTTCTCATGTAGCAGATGAGGCTATGGTAGAAGCTTTAGCAGGGCAAATAGCAGGCGTAGCAGCCACTCCTCCTCCTGCTGAAGAAAGTGGTGCATCAGCTTCTCCGGCACCTGCCATACGGCGCAACTTCCAGGAAACAGCTTTCTTTTTTCCGCATTTAAGAACAGATAAGAAAGGCGAAATTCTGCTGGAGTTCACGGTGCCCGATGCCTTAACGCGTTGGAAATTCAAAGGGCTGGCGCACACACAGGACCTGAAGCTGGGCTACCTGGAGCAGGAAGTGGTCACGCAGAAGCAGCTGATGGTAAATGCCCACATGCCACGCTTTTTCCGCGAAGGCGACAGCATTACCGTAACCGCCCGCCTCACCAACCTCACAAAACTGGAGCAGCAGGGTACGGTGCAGTTACAGTTATTTAATGCTCTGAACATGCAGCCTATATCGCTTTTGGTAAAATCAGAAGAAGCACAGCAGGGTTTTACGTTAGCTCCCGAAACAAACCAAGCCGTTACCTTTACCATAGCCATTCCAGCTGGCCTGGAAGCGATCACATACCGCATAATGGCCGAAACCAGCCGCTTCAGCGATGGCGAGGAAAATACGCTGCCAGTACTGCCCAACGCAATGCTCGTTACCGAATCGATGCCGCTGCTGGTGCGGCCAGGGGAGCAAAAAACTTTTTCGTTTGATAAACTAATGAACACCAACAGCAGCACGTTGCAGCACAAGTCGCTTACGCTGGAGTACACGCCCAACCCGGCCTGGTACGCGGTGCAGGCGCTGCCTTACCTCATGGAGTTCCCCTACGATTGTGCCGAACAGGTGTTTAGCCGCTACTTTGCCAACAGCCTTGCCTCGCATATTGTGCAGCAGCAGCCGGTTGTTCAAAAAGTATTTGCGCAGTGGCAGCAGGAAGGAAGCGAGGCGCTACTCTCGAACCTGGAGAAGAACCCGGAACTGAAGGCGGTGCTGCTGGAGGAAACACCCTGGCTCCGCAATGCTACCAGCGAAAAGGAGCAGAAGCAACGAATTGCCTTACTCTTCGACCTGAACAAGATGCAGCGTGAGCTGCAGGTAAACCTGGAAAAACTGGCGAGCATGCAATTGCAGGATGGCAGTTTTCCGTGGTTACAAGGTATTTATCCGGATCGTTTTATCACCCAGCATATTCTGGCCGGTATCGGGCAGCTGCAGCAGTTACAGATGCTGCCAAAAAATAATGAAACAGTGACCACTATCACCACCAAAACCTTGGGGTACGTGGAGCAGCAATTGCTGGAAGATGAGCGAAGGAAGCAGAAACTGAAGACACCGAAACCAAAAGTGCAACTGAACCCGGTGCAGATCCATGCTTGGTACGCCCGCAGTTACTTTGCCAGCCTACCACCATCGGCCAAGATGCAGCCACTCTGGAAGGAGTACCAGCAACTGGCAGCTACGGAGTGGAAGTTCCGTAACATTTATGAGCAAGGTCTCATTGGCCTGACCATGCAGCGTTTCGGGCAACCGCAGGTGGCGCAACAAATCATTAAATCGCTGCTCGAAACCGTTACCCGCTCCGAGGAAATGGGCATGTACTGGCATCAGAACAAAGTCGGCTACTTCTGGCACCAGGCACCCATCGAAACGCAGGTGCTGCTGATGGAGCTGTTTACAGAGGCAGGTGTAGAGACAACAGTGGTGGAGGAAATGAAGGTGTGGCTGCTGCAGCACAAGCGTACGAACAACTGGCGTACCACCAAAGCCACTGCTGCTGCTTGCTACGCCCTGCTGCTGCAAGGAAATAACTGGCTGGCTCCAACGGCTGTCCCGGAAATCAGCTTAGCCATTCAGCCTTTAGCCAGGCTCAAACCTGGTTTAACAGAAGAGGCAGGCACAGGATATGTAAAAGTTAGTTGGGCGGCAGAAGAAGTAAAACCAGCCATGGGAAAAGTAGACGTAAAGGGCAACAGCACCATGAGTTGGGGAGCCCTGCACTGGCAGTACCTGGAGCAGCTCGATAAAATCACATCCTCCGACACGAACCTCAAACTCAGGCGACAATATTTCATAGAGAAGAGTACAGATGCCGGAAAAGTATTAACAGCCGTAGACGCGACGCATATGCCAAAAGTAGGCGATGTGCTGAAAGTGGTGGTATACCTGGCTGCTGACCGGGAGTTCGAATACGTGCACCTGAAAGACATGAGGCCTGCAGGTACAGAGCCGCTGGATGTGCTCTCAGAGTATAGGCAGCAGGACGGTTTGTATTACTACCAAACGACCAAAGACGTTGCTACCAACTTTTTCCTGAGCCGCCTGCCAAAAGGCAATTTCGTGTTTGAATACCGGCTGCGGGTGGCGCACGCCGGAGAGTTCTCAACAGGCATCAGCAGTGTGCAGAGCATGTATGCTCCAGAGTTTAATGCCCATTCGGAGGGGCAGAGGCTGCGGTATATGAAGTAATAAAGACACAAGACACAGTGTAATAAGACGCATGACTTTTAATTCGGACTGACAATACCGCAAGTTTAGGCGCAGCCGTAACTTGTGGTTGTACATGATGTCAGTTTTTACCTGTACTAGGTATCGTTTCCTTCTCTAGGTGTTGTTTGTAACTACACCTACATATCAGGCTATTGCTGTTCTCGGTTTAGTAGAATAAATGCAGTACGTTTAATATGTTAGGTGTAGTTATAAACTACACCTAGTAAAGATGGCTATGCGAACTTTGACTACTATACAAGTAGCTATTGCTGATGGCTCTCGCCCACAAGATCTTTTCAAGATGACATGCGGGAGGTGGTGCAGGAGAGACAGAACATGCTCTGCTACCGCATAACTTGCATTAAAATAATGTATAATCGGCCAAGCAAAAGCGCCAGCCTGCATAATGGTAGCAGACTGGCGCTTTTTATATGAATACAGAAATTCTTCCTTACATATACTTATTATCCACTAGGTACCCCTGCACATAATCCCGCACGCCTTCCTCCAGTGTGTAGAAAGGTTTATCGTAACCGATAGAACGCAGCTTTTTCATGTTGGCTTCGGTGAAGTATTGGTAGGTGTCGCGGATGGTCTCGGGTGTGTCCATAAAGTTGATGTCGGGAGTAACACCCAAGGCATTGAAGGTGCTGAGGGCAAGGGCCATAAAGGTTCGGGCTTTGCCGGAACCAAGGTTATAGAGGCCGGAGTTCTTGCGGTGGTGCATCAGAAAGTAACATACATCTACCACATCCTTCACATACACAAAGTCGCGCATCTGTTCGCCATCGGCATAGTCGGGGTTGTGGGAGCGGAAGAGGGTAAGGCTGCCCTTCTCCTTTATCTGGTTAAAGGCATGGAAAATAACCGATGCCATACGGCCTTTGTGGTACTCGTTGGGGCCATACACGTTAAAGAACTTCAGACCTGCCCAGAAAAAAGGCTTTGCCGTTTGCTCCAGCGCCCACTTGTCGAAATCGTTTTTAGACTCGCCATAGGGGTTGAGCGGCTGCAGCAGCGAAGTAATATTTTCATCGTCGTCGTAGCCCAGGGTGCCGGAGCCGTAGGTGGCGGCAGAGGAGGCATAGACCAGCGGAATCTGGTACTCGCAGCAGGCGTTCCACACTTTTTTGGAGTAGTTCAGGTTCAGAAGGTCAAAAATAGCCTTACTCACCTCCATGGTATCGGTGCGGGCTCCCAGGTGAAAAATAAATTCCACGCCTTCGTAATTAGCATCGAGCCAATCGAAAAAGCCTTCGCGGTCTACAAACTCTATTATCTTTTTCCCTTTCAGGTTATTCTCTTTTTTTACGGCAGAAAAATTATCTACCACCACAATATCATTAAAATTAGCGGCATTGAGCCTGCTTACGAGGCAGCTCCCGATAAAGCCAGCGGCACCAGTTACAACAATCATAGTTCAGTTTTAAAGGCTGTGATGTAAATTGCGATAAATTTACAAAATTAAACGGAGCTGCCGCCCGAACAGGTGTACAGCCGAACACGATATTCTTGAATCTTTGCAAAAATCAGCTAAACAATCCGGTTTTTTGTTGTGTTTCCTGCTGCTGCAGCTTCTGGTTTCTTGTGGTAGAGAACAAACTTCTACCCAGCAGAAGGAAGAGATACTACTGCAGGATGGCTTAGGTCGCGAGTTACACTTACCAAAGCAACCCAAACGCGTTTTGGCCCTGGCTGCCTCCATGACAGAAATGCTGTTTGCTGTTTGCGATACTGCTACCATTGTAGCACGCACTCCAAACTGCGATTTCCCAGAGGGTGTTTATAAAAAGCCGGTAGTAAACAATTATCCCGTAGATTATGAACAAGTGCTGTTGTTGAGGCCCGACCTTGTTTTTACAGTAGAAGGCATAACGCCACTTGAAACGGCAGAGCGGTTAAAAGAGCTGGGAGTGCTGGTGTATTACCTGAAATTCAGAACGGTAGAAGACATATTTAAAGGACTGGAAACGATTGGTGAAATTGTAGGGCGGGAGCAGCAGGCAAAACAGCTAGCCGATTCGCTGCGGCGGGAGGTCGCGCAGATTGAGGTGCGCCATAAAGAGCAGGCAACAACCCCACGCGTACTGGCTATTGCGGGCTACGACCCAATTTATGTGTATGGCCACAGCACCGTTATAACCGATAAACTCCGCATTTTGGGAGCAGCCAATGCCGTAGAAGAATCTTTTGGAGCGCAGTCGAGAGAGTATATTCTGAAAGCGAACCCGGATGTACTATTGGGTGGCAAGCCGGAAGAGATGGAGAAAGGCTTTTTTAGTATATACCCTGAACTTCGTAAAATTAATGCCTACCAACAGAAACGGATGTATGGTCCAACGCAGGACCTAATGGGAAGAGCCTCGCCACGGGTAGTGGAATCGATTCGTGAACTGGAAGGCTTTCTTTATCCATGAGTAAAACCGGATATGTGGTACTCGCCTTGTTGCTCATGCTGCTCGTGTTGCTACTTGGGTTGCTGGTAGGTTCTTTTGAAACAGATATAAGCCTGCTGGCAGATACCTTTCTGCGGTACGACCCAGATAACCTCACCCATTTTTCGATTCTACATTTGCGCCTGCCACGACTTGTGCTGGCTTTGGTAGTAGGAGCTTCGCTGGCATTTTGTGGTTACCTGATGCAGGCCATGGTAAACAACGGGTTGGCAGACCCTTATCTGTTGGGAACAGCCTCAGGAGCCTCTTTGGGAGCTGTAATTGTTTTCTCGGGCTTTGTACCCATTACAATACTTGGTTTCTATATGCCTTCTCTCTTTGCTTTGCTCGGCGCGTTGGGTAGTACGCTGCTGGTTATTCTGCTGGGCTATCGCAAAGGGCAGCTGATACCCACACAGCTCATTCTGGCAGGGGTGGCACTTAGCTCGCTGGCCATGGCTTTTGTTTCGTTGCTCACCTTCTTGTCAGATTCTGAGAGCAAGCTGAAATCAGTGGTTTTCTGGTCGATGGGAAGTTTTGAACGGGCAGGCTGGACTACACTGATGTACCCTTCGCTTGCGCTTCTGCTGGGTTTGCTGCTGTTTGCCTTTCTGCAGAAACAGCTGAATATTTTGCTGCTCGGGGCAGACAGGGCACAGGCGCTTGGTGTGCAGGTGGCGCAAACACGCTGGCTCATCCTGGTTACAGTTTCTATAATTACCGGTTTTGCGGTGGCGACTTCAGGTTCAATCGGGTTTGTGGGGCTTATTGTGCCGCACGTAACGCGGGCGCTGATGGGTGCATCGGGTAAGGCAAACCTGTGGTTCTGCGCTTTTGTAGGCGGATTTTTTATGCTGCTCTGCGATTTGCTGTCCCGGTTGCTGTATCCGCCGGTCGGTCTTCCGATTGGAATTATTACTTCGTTCTTTGGTGTTCCTTTCTTTGTATATTTGTTGTCAAGAAAAAATTACAAGTTTAGCAGTTAGATGATTTACGTAAGCAGATTAGAGCATTTTAACGCAGCCCACAAGCTGCACAACCCGAACTGGTCGTTGGCGAAGAATAAGGAGGTGTTCGGGCCGTGTGCCAATGCCAACTGGCACGGACATAATTATGAGCTGATCGTGACCGTAAAAGGCGAACCTGACCCCGATACTGGTTTTGTGATAGACCTGAAAAAACTGAGTACCCTCATCCGGAAGCATATTATAGACAAGGTCGACCATAAAAACCTGAACCTTGATGTGGCCTTTATGGAAGACAAACTGGCCAGCACCGAAAACCTGATTATGGAATTCTGGAAGATTCTGGCCCCGCGCATCTCCGAAATATCAGAAGCCAAATTGCACAGCCTCAAACTATACGAAACACCTCGCAACTACGTAGAGTACTTCGGCGACTAGTGCTCCTTCTAATTAGAAATTAGAAATTCAAAATTAGAAATCAGGATTGTTTGTTTTTATTGCAGGTCAGCAACAATAGTTCAAGAAACAAGATTCTCGGTTTTGAATGAAAGAATTGTACTTGCCAGTCATTCTTGATTTTTAATTTCTAATTTTTAAGTTGGTGCAGCTTAAATTCTGCTGCTTTTCAGTTGTGCCCGAACAGCCTGCTTTTAACCCGAAACAA
>NZ_VRTY01000210.1 GCF_008017455.1 Pontibacter qinzhouensis
TAGCGGCCCAGGTACTCCACCACACTCTCAGGTCCGGCAAAAGGACGTTTGGCATACACTACCCACTGCTTGTGGAACAGCGCGTCGACCAGGCTCCGGTCCAGCTCCGGCAGCCGCTCCTTCAACTTCTCCACATACTTTGCCCGGAAGACCAGGCTCATGGCTTTTACCGGAAAGAGGAAGCGGCCTTTGCCGCGCGCTCCTTTCCACCTGCCACTTTTGCTCAGGCCACCGCCCGGTACGATACAGTGCAGGTGGGGGTGCAGGGAGAGGGTTTGCCCCCAGGTGTGCAGCACGGCTACCATGCCCGGCCTTGCGCCCAGGTGCTTTGGGTCGCGGGCAAAGGCAAGCAGCGTCTCCCAGGCCGCCTCAAACAAAGTGTCATAGACGTGCTTTGGCTGGAGCAGGGCCAGCGGGTGGAGCGCGTCGGGCAAGGTGAAGACCAGGTGGAAGTAAGGCACGGGCAAGAGTTCCGCCTCCCGTGCCCGTATCCACTCTTCCCGCTTTCTGCCCTGGCACTTGGGGCAGTGGCGGTTGCGGCAGGAGTTATAGCTGATGCGCAGAGAGCCGCAGTCCGGGCAGGCATCCACATGGCCGCCCATGGCCGCGGTGCGGCAGCGCATGATGGCTCCCAGGGTGCGCAGCTGCCAGGAGTTGATGCCGGCGTGTTTCTCTACTGCCTGCCAGTGTTGCTCCAGCACATGGGCTACTTCGTGCCTGGCCCGCACTACCTGGCGTAGAGGGTGTCGAGGGGAGAGAAGGGTTTCCTTCTGCCGCATTGCGCCACATGCAGGTACACCATGGTGGTCTGGATGCAGGCGTGGCCCAGCAGGTCTTTGATGGAGACGATGTCGAGGCCGTCCTCGAGCAGGTGGGTGGCATAGGTGTGGCGCAGGGTGTGCACGTTCATCTCTTTGGCAATACCGGCATCTTTCCTTGCCTGCCGTACGGCCCACTGCACGCCTGCCTGTGAGTAGCGGCTGTCGAAGTCGCCACCTGCTCTGCCTTCCGGTTTTCCGTTGAAGAGCCATAGGTCGGGCTGCTCTGCGGCGATGTAGTTTTTGAGCCCGCGGATGAGCATCTGACTGAGGGGCAGGTAGCGATCCTTTTTTCCTTTTCCCTGGCGCACGTGGAGCACCTGGCGGTCGAAGTCCAGGTCCGGGAGGCGGATGTTGCGCACTTCAAAGCAGCGCAGCCCGCAGCCGTAGAGTAGGCCCAGCAGGATACGATGCTTGAGTAATTTAGGTGCCTTGAGCAGGCGCTGAACTTCCTCCCGGCTCAGCACCACGGGCAGGCGCTTGTCGGCTTTGATGGCGGGCAGTTCAATGAGTTTGTCTTTGAGGCCTTCCATGCGGAAGGCAAAGCGCAGCCCGTAGACGGTGAATTTGAAGTAGGACTCGGAAGGAGAATGGTGCTGTTGCTTTACCAGGTAGAGGTAATCATTGATCTGGTCGGGGT
>NZ_VRTY01000211.1 GCF_008017455.1 Pontibacter qinzhouensis
TAAATCTGCCAACACAGCACAGGCACCACGTTCGGCTAATGCCTCACCCGCTGCCTGCACCAATCCGTTGTGCGGCATTAGAATCAATGGAAAAACAGAAAAGACAGGAGCTTATGAAGAAGTATAAAGAAGAGCAGTTAGCAACTGACCCTGGACTTCAGCTCTTGTCTAAATTTAAAGAGCAAATTAGCCAAGCCTCTGCCATAAGCAAGGAACATCTCGAAAGGTGGAGCGACGAAGAGCTTGAACAAAAGATTGTTTACTATACCTACAATAGGTTTGAAAAAGCAGGTAGAGCATCCAAAGGTAAGAACCAAGTGGAATGGGAAAGGGAGGCTTTGCAGAGTCTACCTGTAGGAGTTCAGGCTGTTTACGCCACATACTTGTTTGAAAGTGACTTAAACTTAAATGGTAGCTTCTGGGATTTTTTCTACCAGAACAATGGTGCCTTTGCCATAGATACTCTCAATGCCTATCGACTCATGGAAGACATGGAAATGGTAGAGATACTGGAGCAATGTATAGGAGCTTACCTGAAAATGCTACAGAGCGGGGAAATTCAAGCACTGTATGGGGTAGTGCATGATTGGAGCATTGACGAAGAGTACTTTATAATCCGCAACAAAAAGAACTTTGAAGAATTGGATAGAGAGTACCTGGCAATGAAAACAAACCTTGTTGAAGAGTTAAGGACAAAGAAAGTACGATTCATCCGAAATCATCCTGAACTCCTGATAACAGAAAAATAACGAACGCACAACAAAGTGCATAATTTAGGTGCGGCTACGCCTTCCCACATTATAGCACAAGCACGTTGTGCTGCATTTAAATTAAAGGAATGAAAAGTTGCTTTACCATATTAATAGCACTTCTTGTTTTGTCATCGTGCGACCCAGTCTTTACTGGAGAATTACGCAACTACACAAATGAAGAAATAGAAGTCACAGTATGTGGTTCAGAACTTTATGAAGTTAATTCTGATAATTCAGGTAAAGAGACATCGTCAACAGAAGAACCAAAGAATTGCAAGACTATAGTTGTTGCCAAAGATGGAACCTTACCTCTTGTAGTAGCCTCAGAAATTGCCAAACCAATTACTTCAGATGATTTGGGATTTGACGAAATTACAATAAAGGCAAAACAAGGGCTGATAAAGGCTTCAGGGAAAGAAGCTATAATGAGCCTTTTTAGGCTTGAAAATCATAGAAATGTTATCGGTATAAACACCTTTGATGTGTATCATATCGATGTGGGGCTGAAAAAAGAAGAATAAGAAAAACGAAACCACAACCACACCTATACGGCAGCTATGCCGCCGCATAGCCAAGTCCGTTAGCAGTAAATGGAATCATGAATGAAAAGAATTTTACAACTTAAGCACTGGCAGATTTTTCTAATCT
>NZ_VRTY01000212.1 GCF_008017455.1 Pontibacter qinzhouensis
TTACTTCCAGCAGCTTATCCAGCATAACAAGGATTGAAACCAGCCAGGCGCGCGCTAATTGTAAAGAAAATGGCAACTTCCAGCAGCTTATCCAGCATAACAAGGATTGAAACCCTTTGGGTATGAACAGAAAAGAAATAGGCGAAATCACTTCCAGCAGCTTATCCAGCATAACAAGGATTGAAACATAAGTCAAAAGTGTGGGTAGCTCAAAATTTCAACCTTCCAGCAGCTTATCCAGCATAACAAGGATTGAAACCTCCTGCCTCTTTTAAGGTGCTTGTTAGTTGTTTCCCTTCCAGCAGCTTATCCAGCATAACAAGGATTGAAACAAGCGATTTGCCGAACTAAAGTGAAATAAGCTATGACTTCCAGCAGCTTATCCAGCATAACAAGGATTGAAACATCGCAAAAGAATTAGGTATATCTGCACAGTCTCTACTTCCAGCAGCTTATCCAGCATAACAAGGATTGAAACTCGAAAAATGTATGGGTATTCTGCAAAATGGTAACTCTTCCAGCAGCTTATCCAGCATAACAAGGATTGAAACAATGAAAGTCGTTGATTACAACATGATCCCGGACTTCTTCCAGCAGCTTATCCAGCATAACAAGGATTGAAACAAGCTTCAATAGCTGCCAGTTCTTCGTCGGTAAGCTCTTCCAGCAGCTTATCCAGCATAACAAGGATTGAAACTGTTCCTAATGTTAGAAGCACATCTTTTGGAATGTACTTCCAGCAGCTTATCCAGCATAACAAGGATTGAAACTGTAGACGACACGCCAGGCTTAACCATCCTGCAGCTCTTCCAGCAGCTTATCCAGCATAACAAGGATTGAAACCAACCAGCTTACAATAAGGCAAAACGGCAGTACTGACTTCCAGCAGCTTATCCAGCATAACAAGGATTGAAACGAGATACGGTGCTAAGCCTGGAAACAAAATACACAACTTCCAGCAGCTTATCCAGCATAACAAGGATTGAAACAAAGTGTATTGTGTGGTTTCCCCGGTCTTTTTAGCAACTTCCAGCAGCTTATCCAGCATAACAAGGATTGAAACGGTATTATGCTGCGGCTGCTTTTCTGAAAGCGAGTACTTCCAGCAGCTTATCCAGCATAACAAGGATTGAAACTAATCTTAAAGAGAGCAAAAGGGCTGAAAACCTCGTCTTCCAGCAGCTTATCCAGCATAACAAGGATTGAAACTAGAATGTAGAGCCTGTCATCTTGTATGGGAATCAGCTTCCAGCAGCTTATCCAGCATAACAAGGATTGAAACAATACTTAGAACAACAAGGCATACAAGCCCCTCTTGCTTCCAGCAGCTTATCCAGCATAACAAGGATTGAAACGCGT